>JAEUQO010000394.1 GCA_016789605.1 Acidobacteriota bacterium | reverse complement strand
AGCCCGCCTGACAGCCGTGGGCCACAGCCTGATACAGCGGTTGCAGGTCTGCGAGCGTGGGCTGGTCTTTGTCTGCCGTCGTCGCGCACAGGTGTTCGTACAGCCTGCGATGCGCGGCGCGCCAGGCTTCCTGTTGCTGCGCTTTCACACGCGCGCCGAAATATTCGCGCACCAGCGGATGCGCATCCAGCGACAACAACTGGCCCGCTTCGTCTCGGTTCACCGTCAACAGTCGGGCGTCTTCCAACCGTTTCAACGCCAGGTTGCGTTCTGTTTCGCTGATCGGGTGAAACGTTTGCGACAATCCAAGCCATTTCTTTTCCACCGTAAACAGCGGTTCGGTCAGCCCGGCAATGGCCGGAGCCTGCCACAACGCAGCCAGACAATCCGCCGTCGCGGGCCGGTCAAACAATCCCAGCAGGCTGAGCAACGCCAGGGCGCGGCGGCCTTTGGCGGCGTCGGCGTCGGTTTTGCCGCCGTCGGCCAGCGATTGCACATAGGCATCCATCACGCGAAAGGCGTGCCCGCCTTGCTCTTCGGCGTTGGCCTCGCTCAGCTTGATACGGTCGCGGCGGCGAATGTCGCCGTTGTGCGCATCGCGCAAATACGTGCCCAGCAGGTTCAACGTCAGCGCGTGGCCTTGCACGTCTTCGACCAGTTGTTCGTATTCGTTCCAGCGCGGATTTTCTGCCGGAATGGTTTTGCGTTCGCTGCCGCGCACGCCCAGATGTTTGAGCAAGGCTACGCCTGCTGCGGTCGCCAAGCGCTGAAGTCTGGTTTCGTGAACGGTCTTGCCCAAGAAATTGTTCAGGTCGGGAACGGCATAGCGCGTCGTGATGACGCACAGCCCGCGATTGCCGGTCGCCAAGCCTTTGAGCAAAGCGGCCAGGCCCTGATCTTTGAGTTCGCCGGGCGTGGGCGACGTAGGCGCGTATTGCAACGGCTCCAACCCGTCGAGAATCAGCAAGGCGCGTTTTTGCCCGACGACGCGCGCCAACCGTTGGCCTTTTTCAAACGCTCCGGCGGCGCTGGCAGCCATTTCGGTTTCGCCAAAAAACGTGAGCGCTTCGTTCAGAAAGACGTCCGACGAAGCGGCGTTCTGTTCGCGCGTGCCCTGGCTGTAAAACGACCAGGCAAAGACGGCTTCGCAACCGGGCCAGTCGTTGGCGGCCAACTCTGCCGCCCACTTGGCCACCAGCGAAGTCTTGCCTTCGCCGCCTAGCGCGACAAACGCCAACACATGCGGACGCGGCGTTCGCTGGCTCTGCACGTTTCCCCACGCGTCAGTCAACAACGCCAACTCGGCTTCGCGGCCAAGCAATTCGGCGGGCGCGTATTTGATGACGTCAAAATGAGAGAAAGAGGTGGTCACGCCAGTTTTTGGCACTGAACCAATCCATTGCCGCAGCAGGTTGATAAATTCAGCGCGGCTGACGGGCTGGGCGTTTGTGGCGTGATGTTGCAATTTGGATTCGAGCGCGTGAACCAGCCTTAGACGTTCTTCGGCGGTTCCGGCATCCAGCTTCTCACTTTCAAGAAAGACTGCTACGCGGTGCGCTGCCTGTTCCACCAAATCGTCCAGCTTCAGATTTTTCGCTTCGATGGTCACGGCACCCTCGGGTTTCAGCTTGGCCAGTGCGGGCGGAATGTTTCCCACCAGCACCAGTCGACAGTGTTCGTTCGTGCGCGCTTGTTGTAGCTTGCGCGCCCATTCTTCAACTTCGGATTTGGCAAAGCTGTTTTCGGTGGATTTGACCTGGATGGCGTGTGATCCGTCGGCGCTCGTCCATAGAAAGTCGAATTGATCATCGCCGATCATTGGTTCGAGCGTGATTTCAGTGAACGGCGGATCGGCTGTGGTGATGTCGAGCAGTGCGACAATCGTTTGCACCAATAGTCCACGCGTCGCAATTTGCCCGCCTCTGGTTTGGTTGGGAGAACTCATCGCGCGTCCTCCTCGCTCCGATACGTTGTCCGAGGCGGGGCAGGTTTTTGGCTGTAGCTGATAAACACTTTGATTGCGCTCATCCGTGCGAATCCTTTGGTTGTCAGGGGCAGAGGTGAAAGCCGGGAACGGGTGTGACGCCGCCGCGCGTCAACGCTGCGAAGCTTCACGCGCGGCATTGTAGCCAATGCGTTGCCGCACGCAAGACAAGCGCGGCACGCACGAGAACATGCCGCCGGTGGGGTGGTTGCCGCGCGGTTGCTTTGCTCGCTTGCGGCTTTGTGTTAATTCCTCAAAGCGCAAACTTGCGAAATTGCTGGCCACAGAGACACGGAGGCACAGAGCAAGACAAGAAGAGTTGATTCTTTCTTGCGGTGTCTCTGTGGCGAAATATTCTTCAAACGAGTGGGGAACCTGGTGACATGAATCTTCATTGGTATTCGTCTGTGTGGGCGTTGGTGTGGGCTGTGGTGTCAGTTGTGCCAGGTTGGCCGCAAGGGCAGGCGGGCAAAGACTGGGGCATCGAACGGCAATCGTATCTCGATCCGGTGACGCAGGTGCGCGTGTGGGAACTGACCGCCAGCGGCAGCGCGGCAGACAACCTCTATTACCACATGTCGAATTTCACGGCGGACAACCGCTTTTTGATCTTCGTGTCGGATCGCAGCGGTTCGTCGCAAATTTACCGCGCCGAAATCGCCACCGGGCGCATCGTGCAATTGACGCAGGGCGCAAAGGTCAGCGCGCGTTCGGCCTGTCTGGATCACACCAACGCGCGGCGGTTGTATTACTTGCGCGGAGCCGACGTGATGGCGCTCGACATTCTGGATTTCAGCGAACGCACGGTCGGCACGATTCCGCAACCGTTTGTCGGCATCGGCGGACAGCCGACGCTGAGCGGCGACGGCAAAACCCTGACGCTGAGCAAACAGCGCGATCAGGACAACTGGGAAATCGGATTGTTGGCGGTGGATTCCGGCGCGTATCGCACGGTCATTACGCAAGGATTCCGCATCGGACACGTGCAACATCATCCGTCGCTGCCGCTGATTTTTTATGTCTGGGAAACGGGCGGTTACGCGCCGCAACGCACCTGGCTGGTCAATGCGGATGGCACGGGCAACCGTCCGTTTTACTTTCGCGCGGAGCAAAAAGAGTGGTTCACGCCGCTGAAAGAATGGATCACGCACGAAAGCTGGGTGCCCGACACCGGCGAGATGGTGATGATCAACGACAAACAGGGCGTGATGCTGGTCAGCCCCGACGGCAAAGCGCGTATGGTGCGCGAAGGTCATTTCTGGCACGCTGCCGCGCGCCACGACGGCAAATTCCTCTTGCTGGACGATTTTCAAGGCCGGTTGTGGTTGCTGGAAACGGCGACCGGCAACATGCGGTTGCTGGCGACGGGCATCCGCGACAAACTCAAAACGCATCCGCATGCGTCATTTGACCGGCAAGGGCGGTACGTGCAATTTCACACCGGGCGCGCGCACGAATCCGTGGCGGTGATTGACCTGCGCGAACTGCCGCCGCAATTTTGGACGCGCTGACGGCTGGGGTATGATGCGCGCGCACTTTCCCGACTATGCAACACGTTATGGAATTACCGATTTTCAATGACAACCTGAAATCGTCAGGTTCGTGGACGGCTGCGCTGGCGCAAGCCCAAGCGCACTGGCCGGGCCTGAACGAAGAAATACGCGCCGCGCAATGGGCCAACGCCGGGCCGGACCTCGATCCGAATCGGTTTCGTGCCGCTGCCGAACAGCTTTCGGCCTGGGCGGCTGAACCCGAAGCGGCGTTTTCGCTGGCACGATTGCTGAGCTTGCACCGGTTATTGAACGGCGCGGCGGCGGCGGATGACGTGCTGCGCAAAACCGAACCGTTGCCGATGAATGCGTTGCACGATCCCACGCCGGCTATTCTGTTGCCGCGTATGCTCGACAATGCGTTTGACTGGTTTGACACCGACAGCTTTCGCGAATTGCACGCGGTCGAACAGGCTGCGGTCGTGTATTTGCGGCTGCTGGATTTGCATCCGTTTCCCACGCACACCGCCGCGACGGCGCTCTTGGCCGCCAGCTTTTACACCGAACGCGCCGGATTGCCGCCGCTGATTTTGTTTGGCGACGACACCACGCGCGCGCGGTTTGCCCAGGCGCTCGAAGCCGCCTTTCGCATGCTGACGCAACCGCTGGTCGAATTGCTGGCCGAATCATTGACGCGCGCAATGCAGTTGGGGAAATCGGCATGACATCCGCGCCCGAAACATTGCCGGAAGAAATCGTCGGTTTGTTGTCGCCGTTTTTTCCTGGCTTTGATTTGGGCAGCGTGCGCGTTTATGAAGGCATTCCCTGGTACGTGATGGGCGATCCGTTGGGGTATACCGACCGCCACAAGATTTACTTTGCGCCGGGCGCATACCGGCTGGACACGCACGAAGGGCTGGCGCTGTTGGCGCACGAAATCGCCCATTGCGAACAATATCGGCGGCTGGGCACGTGGCGCTTTCGCGTGCAATATCTGGCGGGCTTTGCGCGCAACCTGTGGCGCGGCAAATCGCGGTTGCAAGCCTATCTGGACATCTCTTTTGAAATCGAAGCGCGCACCGTCGAGCGCCGCGTGTGGCGTGCGTTGCAACGACTGGAAGCGCAGCTTCTGCCTGAAAGTTCACCTTTATGACTGACACTCATTCGCCGTCCGCGGCGGCAATCTTGCGGTTGTTGCCTGACGCGTTGCAGCAGCTTTCTGCCTGGCAGGCGCGTTGGCACGATTACGAACTGGACGAAACCTTGCGCGTGCCTGACGCGCAGGCGCAAGCCGTGCTCGGCGAATTGCTCACGCGGTTGCAGGACAACTATCCGTTCTGGCATCCGAGCTATGCCGGGCAGATGCTGAAACCGCCGCACTATGTGGCTTCGCTGGCGTATTTTTTGGCGCAGCAGATCAATCCGAACAATCACGCGCTGGACGGCGGCCCCGCGACGGCGCAGATGGAAATCGAAGTCGTCGCCGAATTGGCGCGCCTGTTCGGTTACGACCAACATCTGGGGCACCTGACTTCGAGCGGGACGGTCGCCAATCTGGAAGCGTTGTGGGTGGCGCGTTCGCTGCATCCTGACAAAGCCGTCGCGTTTTCGAGCGAAGCGCATTACACGCACGGTCGCATGTGCGAAGTCATCGGCGCGCAAACGCAAACCATCGCCGTGGATGGCCGTGGGCGCATGGATTTGGACGACCTGCGCGCGAAATTGCAAGCGGGCGGCATCGGCACGGTGGTTGTGACTTCGGGGACGACGGCGCTGGGCGCGGTGGATGCAATTGATCAGGTGATGGCGTTGCGGCGCGAATTTGACTTTCGCGTGCACGTAGACGGCGCGTATGGCGGTTTTTTCAAACTGCTGGCGGTTGAGGGAACTCAGACTGCGGCTGGCGCTTCGTTGCTCGAGGCGGAAACGGCCGCCGCGTTTCGCGCCATCGCCGAATCTGACAGCGTGGTGGTTGATCCGCACAAACACGGTTTGCAACCTTACGGATGCGGCTCGGTGCTCTTTCGTGATCCGGCGGTGGGCCGGTTTTATCAGCACGATTCGCCGTATACCTACTTCACCTCGAATGAATTGCATCTGGGCGAAATCAGTCTGGAATGTTCGCGCGCGGGCGCGGCGGCGGCGGCCTTGTGGGCGACGTTGAAATGCTTTCCGCTGACGGCGGACGGCGGGCTGGGCGCGATTTTGAGCAAAACGCGGCAGGCGGCATTGCGTTGGGCGGCGTTGATCGAAGCTGCGGAGCAGTTGCGGCTGGTGATTCCGCCGTCGCTCGACATCGTCAACTTTTACGCGACGACGCGCGGGCTGACGACATCGGCCATCTCGGAATTAACGCACACGGTGTTTGACGCGTTGATGCACGACACGGCGCATCCGCTCTATCTGGCGAAATTCAACGCCAAGCCGGGCCTGCTCGCTGCGCATGCGGATTTGCAGTGGGATACGTCAATGCTGACGGTGTTTCGCAGCGTGCTGATGCGGCCAGAACATCTGGCGTATGTGCCGACCTTGCACAAACGCGTGCTGGAAATGCTGGCGGCCGCTGCCTGATCGCGGGCAAAAAAATAGGGGCCGATGTTACGGCCCCCAGGTTGGTTGGCGACGTTGCCGCGCCGTTAGACGAGTTTGTGTTTGCGCAGCGGCAAATCGCGGATGCGTTTGCCGGTGGCGGCATACACCGCGTTGCAGATGGCCGGCAACATCGGCGGCACGCCCGGTTCGCCCACGCCCGCAGGCGGATCGTTGCTGTTGACCAGATGCACGTGCGTCGCGAGCGGCGATTCCTGAATGCGCGGCACCTGATAATCGTGGAAGTTCGATTGCGCAATCGCACCGTTTTTGGCGGTGATTTCGCTGAGCAGCGCAATGCCTGCGCCGAAAGCGGACGCGCCTTCAAACTGTGACCGAACGCGGTCGGGACTGATCACCTTGCCCACGTCTGCCGCGATGTCTACGCGCGGAATGCGCAACTTGCCTTTGTCATCCACTTCGACTTCGACCACCGCCGCGATGTAGCTTAAAAAGCTCCAGTGCGCGGCAATGCCGAGCGCACGGCCTTTGCTCGGTTTCTTGTTCGCCCAGCCGGATTTTTCCGCCGCCAGTTCGACCACGCGCCGCAACCGTCCGATGTCGAGCGGGAATTTTTCCGCCATCGGACCGCGTTGTCCCAGATCAACTTTGCGCGGTTGTCCCAACAGGTCGAGCAAATATTCGACGCGGTCGCGGTTGGCCAGCGCGGCCAGTTCGTCGGCGAACGAATGCACGCCGAACGCGTGATAGATGTTGGCCACCGAACGCAGCCAGCCGATGCGCACGTGCGCTTTGGCCGGGCCGTTTTCGGCGCGGTGGTTGGGAATGTCGAAGGGCAGGTTGCTCCAGCCCATGCCGAGTTCGAACCCCTGACCGGTGTTGGTGGCGGGATTGAACATCGCGCCGATGGACGGGAACGCGCTGCGTTGCAACCAGGCCGTCGGTCTGCCTTTGTCATCCACGCGCGCTTTCAGATACATCGCGGCCACGGCGTGGTAATAGTCAAAGCGAATGTCGTCTTCGCGCGTCCAGGTGACTTTGACCGGTTTGCCGACTTGTTTCGACAACAGCGCCGCTTCGGCCACGTAATCCGGTTTGGATTTGCGTCCGAACCCGCCGCCCAACAAGGTCACGTGGCATTCGACGTCTTTCTTATCAATGCCGAGCGCTCCTGCCACGGTTTCCTGCACGGCTTGCGGGTTTTGCGTCGCGGTGTGAATGACAACCTTGCCGTCTTTGAAATCGGCGACTGCCGCAGGCGGCTCCATGGGCGCGTGTGACAGGTGCGGCACGTAATATTCGGCTTCGTGGATTTTGCCGCCTTTGGCAAATTCGGCGTCCACGTTGCCGATGTTGCGCGCCGCTTTTTGCGGCTGGCGAACGGTTTCAAGCAGCGCCTGTTTGTAATTGGCCGAATCGTATCCGGCGTTTTCGCCGCCGTCCCATTCGACTTTCAGTTTTTCGCGGCCCTTGACCGCGGCCCAGGTGCTGTTTGCGATGACGGCCACACCGCCCAGCGGTTTGAACTGGTACGGCGGTGTGAGCGGCGGTAACACGACGGTTTGCAACACGCCTTTGACGGCGCGCGCTTCCTTGTCGTCAAAGCTTTTCAGCTTGCCGCCATAGACCGGCGAACGTTCAATCGAGGCATAGACCATGCCCGGCATTTTGGCATCAATGCCAAAGGTGCCTTTGCCCGCACAGATGTCGGCGACGTCAATCGTCGGCAACTCTTTGCCGATGTAACGGTATTCGGCGGGCGCTTTGAATTTCAGCTCTTCTTTTTTCGGCACGGCCTGTTTGGCGGCCAGCGCGGCCAGTTCGCCGTAGCCAAGTTTTTTGCCGCTGGTATGCACAACCTGATGATTTTTGGCTTTGCATTCGCTGGCAGGAACGCCCCATTTTTCAGCCGCCGCGCGTTCCAGCATCAAACGAGCAGTCGCGCCCGCTTGCAACATGGCATCGTAAAAGTCGCGGATCGAACACGAACCGTCGGTGTTTTGCGAACCGTATTTCGCATCGCCCAGGGCCTGTTCGACCTTGACGCGTTTCCAGTCGGCGTCGAGTTCGTCGGCCAGCACCATCGGCAACACGCTGCGAATGCCGGTACCCATTTCCGAACGATGCGACACGATGATGACTGAACCATCGGGTTCCAGTCCGAGATATACGCTGGGATTCCAGACGGCTTTTTCGGCTTTGCTGGCGGCGGCGGCGGCAAGGGCGTCTTCCGGTAACAACCGCGCGCCCAGCACCAACGCACCGGCAGAGAACATGCCGCCCAAAAACGAGCGGCGAGTGACCAATTCAACGCGGTTCATTCTGCTCCTCCTGTCGTTTTGGCGGGTTTGGCAGCCGGGGCTTTGGCGGCAGGTTTGGTCGCGGCCAGTTTGATGGCTTCGCGGATGCGCTGATACGTGCCACAACGGCAGATGTTGCCGCGCATGGCTGCGTCAATGTCGGCATCCGTCGGTTTGGGTTTTTGTTTGAGCAAGGCGACGGCCTGCATGATCTGCCCGGTCTGGCAATATCCGCATTGCGGCGCGTTGACTTGCCGCCAGGCTTGTTGCACCGGATGGTTGCCGGTGGCGCTCAGCCCTTCGATGGTGGTCACGGCTTTGCCAGCCAGACTGCTCATCGGCGTTTGGCAACTGCGCACCGCCGCGCCGTTGACGTGCACGGTACACGCGCCGCACAGCCCTTCGCCGCAACCATATTTCGTGCCTGTCAATTCGATTTCATCACGCAGATACCACAGCAGCGGCATCTCTGGGTCACCGTCAAATTGGCGGCTGACCCCATTCACCTGGAATTTGATCATCGGCTTTCTCCCGTTTGGCAGGATTGATTGTTTAACTACGGATAGCTGGCGGGAGTATGAAACCGCCTTCCGATACTGTCAAGAAAACGCCCGTGCGAAGGCCGTAGAAAATCCCGCGCGTTCATTTGCGGGATACGCGCATCCCACAAATGAACAGAACGAGAACGATTGCGAACGCAGGCACAGCCACAACTCTTTTCGCTACAACGATCTGATGTGACGCTGGTATGGCACGGAACTTGGATGGTGATTCACACGGCCAAATGTGCGCACGGCACAAACGAGACACTCAATCCAAGGCTCCAGCACGAGCCAAAGCTCCAGCAAGAGGAGGACACAGATGGAAACGCTCTTCCAGGATTTACGTTACGGCATTCGGACGCTGCTCAAACAACCCGGATTCAGTATGGTGGCGATCATCATTTTGGCGCTCGGCATCGGCGCCAGCACCGCCATTTTCACGGTGGTGAATGCCGCGCTGATTCGCAGCTTGCCGTATCGTGCGCCTGAACAGCTTTATCATCTGTGGGAAACGACGCCGCAGAAAGAATATGCCCGCCGCGAATTTTCCTATCCCGATTATCAGGACTATCAACAGAATCAGGTGTTTGACGGCGTCGCGGCTTATACGGGTGGCGGCGGCATTCTGACCGGATACGGCGAACCGGAGCGTATCTTTTCGCCGGGCGCATCGGCCAATTTCTTTACGACGTTGGGCGTCGAGCCGTTTCTGGGGCGGACGTTTCAACCCGGCGAAGACAAACCGGGAGCTCCGCGCGTGGTGGTGCTGAGTTATGGCTGGTGGCAACGTCGTTTTGGCGGAGACCAAAACATTCTCGGCCAGTCGCTGACGATCAGCGGATTGCCATACACCGTGGTTGGCATTTTGCCGCCGGGCTTTCAGTTCGCGCTTCGTCCGGCGGATGTCTGGTTGCCTTATCAGCCGGGAGAAGCACAACTGACGCGCCGGTTTATGCACGGAACCAACATGATCGCCCGGCTCAAATCGGATGTGCCGTTGGCACAGGCGCAAACCGCGATGAGCGAAATTGCCAGCCGCATCGAACGCGAGCATCAGGCTTCGCACGCGGGGACGACTGTCACGTTGATCCCATTGCAAGAACAAATGGTCGGACAGGTCAAACCGATTCTGTTGCTTTTGTTGGGCGCGGTCGGCTTTGTCTTGCTGATTGCTTGCGCCAATGTCGCGAGTTTGCTGCTGACACGTTCGTTGGCGCGGCAAAAAGAGATTGCCATTCGCGCGGCGCTTGGCGCGGGGCGTGGGCGCATCGTGCGGCAATTATTGACGGAATCCGTGTTGCTTTCGGTTGCGGGAGGCGTTGCCGGATTGCTGATTGCTCGTTGGGGCATTGACGGATTGGTGGCCATGTTGCCGCAAACACAACTCAACGCTTTACCCTTTTTGAACAACTTACACGTTGATGGGGGAATTCTCGCGTTCGCCTGTGGGCTTTCGCTGGTGACGGGCGTTGTGTTTGGACTGGCTCCGGCGCTGCAAACCGCGCGACTGGATTTACAGGAAGCTTTGAAAGAGGGCGGGCGGTCAGCCAGCAGCAGTGGCCGTCAGCGATTGCGCAGCACATTGGTCGTGACCGAGATCGCGCTGGCAGTGGTGTTGTTGGTCGGCGCAGGTCTGATGATGAAAAGCCTGTTGCGACTGTTGCAGGTCAATCTGGGCTTCAACCCGGAAAACGTTTTGACGATGACGGTCGCTTTGCCCACCAGCAAATACAGTGAGCCGCAACGGCGCATTCAATTTCATACCGCTTTGCAGGAACGTATCAGCGCCTTACCCGGTGTGAGCAGTGTCGGCGCAGTCAATATTCTGCCGCTGATCGGCGGTAACACGACGCGCTTCACAATCGAAGGCGACCCCGCGCCGCCGCCCGGACAGGAAATCGAAGCCAATATTCGTGTCAGCGATGAACATTACTTTCAGACCTTGGGCGTGCCTTTGCTGGCGGGCCGGTTTTTTGACGCGCGCGATACGGCAGATGCGCCTGACGTCGTCATCATCAACAAAAGCCTGGCAGACAGAGTCTTTGCCGGGCGCGACCCGATCGGACGGCGGCTGAATTATGGCGGCAACTTTGACGCGGAAGTGATTGTCGGCGTGGTGGGCGATGTGAAAATCACGGGGCTGGACGACGCGATCAAGCCAGTTGTGTATAACCCGTTGCGGCAAGCTGCGCCGCTGGCCAGCGGCTTTGTCGTGCGCACACAGGTTGACCCCGCAGCAGTGATCAATGCCATACGCAATGAATGTCGCGCGCTCGAAACCGACGCCGCGCTTTTCAACGTGCGCACGGTCGAAGAAATCATGGCGGATTCGCCCGCGACATTTACGCGACGACTGCCTGCGTTGTTGATCGGTATTTTTGCCGGGGTCGCGCTTTTGCTGGCCGCGGTCGGCATTTATGGCGTGGTGGCGTATTCGGTGCGGCAACAAACGCACGACATCGGCATTCGCATGGCGTTGGGCGCGCAAGTTTCAGACATTACCAAAATGGTGTTGCGCCAGGGGCTGGCATTGGCGTTGGCGGGAATTGGCGTGGGAACGCTGGCGGCGATATTTCTGACTCGGTTGCTGGGAAGTTTGCTATTCGAGGTCAAACCCAGCGACCCGCTGACATTTGTCGTGGTTGCCAGCGTGTTGTGTGCGGTTTCGTTGTTGGCGTGTTGGGTGCCTGCGCGACGCGCGGCCAAGGTTGATCCGCTTGACGCATTGCGCGAATCCTGACGAAACGCGCAAGGGCACTCAGGCAAGCAGCGCTCAGGCAAACGGCGCTCAGGAAACTTTCTGGGCGTTTTGCGGCCAGTTCGGCGGATTGTAGGCCGACTTGGGGTTTTCTTTGCGCGCGAATGCCGACGCGTGGACTTTAACGCCCGCAGGAATTTTGCGCGGACCGCCGGGCAACAGATTCCACAATCCGTCGCGCGAATCGTGCAATTTGCCATACGGGTTCGGGATGATTTTGGCCAGCTCTTCCTGTTTGACGAGTAGCCCGCGAGCCTGGGCGTTTTCCAGCATCCATTTCAGCGTCACATCTGCCAGACCGGGATCGAGATACGAACCGCCGACATCGGAATGCACGCCGGCAAACCACACCTGTTCGATGGTCTGGTGCGCAGGCAAATCCGTTTCGTCCCAAAGCTCCGGTTTGTACGGATCACGCCGTTCATCAATGGCCAGTGCGTGATAGCCGAATTTCACTTGCGGATTGAGGCGGTGATCGGTGAAGCGCGCGATTTGAGAGAAGGGAATCAGCGCCTTGACCGTATCCCAGACGCCGATGAAATGCACGGGGCATTCACGGCAATAGGTTTCTTTGAATTGCCGCGCCACGTCGTGATTGTCCCGCGTTTTGTAAATGTCTACCGCGTAATCCATCAGGTTGATGCTGCCTTTTTGCAGCAAACCGCATTTGTAGAGCATTCCCGCCAACGCCCGCGCCGTGTACGCGCCACGACTGAAACCAAACAGATACACGTGATCGCCGTCTTCGTACCGGTTCATCAGGTATTCGTAAGCGTCTTTGATGTTGCGCGTGATGCCGTATCCGGTGGCCAAGCCGATCAACGCTTGATAGCGGCTGCCAAAGGTGCCGACGCCCGGGTCGTAATACGCCATCTGTGTGTCTGTGTTCTTTTCGATGACTTGAAACAGACGAATGACGTTGGTGTTGTGTGTGCCGAACTGGTTGCCGGTGCCGTCACAGCAGACAACGACATTCTTTCGCTGAAGTTGGGGAGCGGGTCCTGCGGCCATGGTTTTTGGGGATAAGGATCAGCTCAGACGAAATGAGTGATCGGTCAAATATTTCCAGCCTTCGTCGCTGAGCAAATCAAACGACGACAGGCCGTCTTGTTCCGTACCGGGATAGACGTAAATGCCGTCGCGTTCGATGACGCGCGGATCGAGCGCGCGCAACGCTTCCAGCAAGGCTTCAAAGGTGTCGGCTTTCCAATAGGCTGATTCGTTGATGCCTGCAACGGTTTGCCGGAAGGATTGCGTAAGCTGGGCGTACGTCGGGCGGAATTGATACTCGCCCACGTCGTCGGCGACCGGTTCTTCGCGATTGTCGAGCAACAGCAACAGCGAAACGATCAGATATTCTTTCTGGTCGGAATAGCGATGCAGGCGGTCTACTTCCGCGCCGAGTTCATCGGCTTCGGTCGCCATCGAAGCTTCGATTTCGTTGCGCCATTGATTGAAATTGCTGATGGCTGTGTCGGCGTCTCCCTGGTAATCCCAGAAGCCATATTCCCAGGCGTAACGATTTTCGCTGAGCAGGGAAGCGACGGATTTGATGAACCGACGTTTTTCCTGGGCGGAATCGGTGTTGTCTTCGGCTTCGATCAGGCGGGCCAGCTTGGCGCGCAATTCATCGCCGCCGTAAATTTGCACGACCAGCTGAATGCCGAAAAACAACGCGTGATCGCTGCTGCCGCCCTTGAGAAAGGAGCGACGCCCACCGTTCAACTGACCGGCTTGCGAGCCGCTGCGCATCAGGTACAACCCGCCAGCAAAAAGCCCGGCAAAGATGAGCAACAGCAGAATAAACATGCTGCCGCCAAGCAAGAGAAAACCGAAACTGTTCATCAACGGAGCCTCAGATAAGAATGAAAGATTGGGCGGAGTAGAGCTTGTCTTAACCGCCAAACCAGCCGCCACCGCTGCGGCCATAGGAACCGGATCGGCCTGAGCGCACACCGGTCACGCGGCCATTGCTGCCGACGCGCACACTGGTGCGGCCAAATCCGCTCGGACGTGTTTTGCCAACACCGCTTGCGCCCGGCGCGGTGCCGACACGCGACGCGTTGAACATCGTCGGACGGGAGACGGGCCGATAGCTGGGCGGTTCAAAGCGCGGCGGAAAGGTCTGGCGCGGGATCGGCACATTGCGTCCGTCGCGCATCACATACACTTCGCGCGGCTGGCTATACGCGTAATGGTTGTAAAACCACCAGTGTGAATAAGGTGACCCGCCGTAATAGTAATGCCGATGTGTCGTGGTCGTACTGGATGTCGAAGTGCCTGAAGAGTTGTTGGTGGCCAGCGGATCGCTCGCAGGGAGGAAGTCCGAAAGCCGCAGCATTCGCACATTGATGCCTTGTTTTTGCCATTCAGACAGGTCTTCGTTGATGTCGTCGAGCTCCTGTTTCTGGCTGTCGTCGGGAACCAGGTAGATGACCTGCTGTACGCCACGGCTTTTCAGTTCTGCCGCGGGAGGCAATTTCGCCAGATAGCGATTGTCGAATTGCGAATCCTGATCGGTGTATGCCGTCAGACGGCGGTTGTCGAGCAGCAACATTGCAGGCGCATTCTCTGGCAGCTTGGCGCGTTTTTCTTCGATTTCGTGGGCGTAATAGACCATTGCGCCCAGCGTTTCGTGTGAGCGCACGACACCCAGCGGATGCGGCCAGTTGTCAAATACCGGCACCAGATTGAGCGTGTCGGCCAAGGCGGCTCCGACGGCAATGGAAGATGGGCCGGGCAAATCGGCGATGATCAAGGTTTGATTTGCGTTTGACGAACCGGCCAGCAGGCTGCACAAACCTTCAGCGCGCGCGTAATCGTCCGCCATCGCGTTGGTGCGAATGGGGCGAATCTGTTGACTGAGCGAGGTCTGCGCCAGTGATTGAATCAGGGTCGGCACAAAAAATGGCTGCCACTGAGATTGGCGCGGTTGATAAATCGAGATCAGGTAGTTGGGATCGTAGGCGCTCCAGGTTTTCTGTTGGCTGTCGTACGGACTAACGCCTTCGGCAAAGACGAGTTGCTTTTCGGACGAGCCGACGTTCCAACCTTCTTTCTTTTGCAATTCCAGTGAATCACGGGCGTCTTCGACGTCGCTATCGCCGGTGAGCTGATAGATCGTCAGCCCTGCCATGCCAAGCGCAGCCGTCCAGGCGAGCGTTTTACCCGCTTGCCGACGCGAAATGTGTTTCGTGAACCATTCGGTCAAAGAACCGCCCGCAGCAGATTGTGTTGTGACAGGATTTTTCTGTGGGAGTTTGGTTTTTTTATTCATAGGAAAGCGCCGTGCGCCAATGACAATCACGCTACCGGCGAGCTAATTGATGCCATAACACGAGTGCTCAAACGCTGCCGCAAAGAATCAGGGTTGCTGCGCGAATCACTTGTTGTCCAGGCACTCGCCGATGCACAGATGGAGTTCGTCCACCAGAAACACTTCGTTTGAAAACGCGCGGAAGCCAAATGTGCCAAAGAGAAACTTGTCTTTGGTATTGCTGGTATCAGTCCAGATTCCCAAATCGTCTTCCTGTCCCGAACTGTTGGACGTGATCGTATGTTTGATCGTGTAATCGCGCACGGTCACCGTAATCGTATAGGAAGACTTCGTGTCCAAATCGGCCACCAAGGGAATCGGGGTACTGACTTCCTGTGGCGTTCCACCATCTTTAACCAGGTAGGTGTAGAAACGTTTCGGCGTGTGCGTGGTTGAATTCGGGCCCGAGAGATGGAAGAGGTAATAATTGCGGCCCTCTTTGTCGGCACGCACCGCCCAGGAAGCGCCTTTGCCGTCAGGTAGCGTGATGGTGAAGTTCGCTTTGAAGTCGCGATACGTCACATCTTTCAGCCAGCCGAGTTGCGGGCCTTTGACTTCGAGTAGCTTATTCTTGGCATCGCCTGTGATTTTCCACGATGAAGGCGCATTCCATTGGACGAGCGAATCAAACAAATCCGACAAGCCAGCCGCCGTCACGACCGGGTCGAGTTTCACGGCGATTGTGCGTGGGCCCGGTTCCAGGGTGACCTTTTGAGCCCAAGGCTGATAGCCGAGCAGTTCCACACTGATGGTGTGTTCGGTCGCTTTTTCCAGCTCGTAGTCAATCTGCACCGAACCATTGGCATTGATCCGACCCAGCACCGCGCCGTCAATCATTACGCGGGCATCTGCTGGCCCCTGTATGTTCAGTTTGGCGACGCGCACGAGTGAGATACGACCGAAGGTGACTGCGACGCCTGCCTCCAGTTTTTCCAGCCGGTCTGTATAGTCGTTGTACTCAGGATGACGGATTAAAATTTTGTGGTCGCCAGGGCTGACGTTCTCAACTTCCAGGACACCGTTTGCCTCTTTATCGCTCACCGTCGCGCGCAAGGTTTCATCAATGAATATTTGGGCGTTCAATGGTAGCCCGCGCAATTTGATCGAGGCTGTTTGCGCCGTCAGATCAACACGCACCGCCGTCTGACTCGCCAACGGGCGCGACGTATTCGTTGCGTTGCTAAAGCGCGGAGCGCTCGCTTCAACCGTATATATCTGGCCACGCGCAAGCTGAAATTCTGCCTGGCCCGTGTCGTCCGCTTCTCCTTCAGTCAAAATTTGCCCTTTGGCATTTTTGACTGTGACCTTGCCTGCCACTTTGGGATTGAGCAGGATGATCAGAAGCCCTTTGCTCGGCGCAGTGCGCGCGACCGTTTTGGCCTTGACGCGTTCATTGGCAGCGCGTGTCGCAGCTTTTTCGACTGTGTATTGGCGTTGAGCAAAGGCAGGGATTGCGGCGCTACAAAACACGACCGCGAGGATGGCAGCAACGAAACCAAATTGGATGCGAAATTTGACGGCGTTCATCGGTCGTCAGTTTAGCACAAAGCGATGCTGACGCCATCCATTCGCGTCACTTGGGATCTTTGGCGCAGCGAAACCCGATGTAATCAAACGAACGCTCTGGGCGGTCAAAGAAACGATCCGTAGCGGTTTGTTCTTTGGCTGGCGCGTTAAAGGCTCCGCCGCGGATAATTTTGAAACCTGATTGTTCTCTGGCAGGGCTGCCGGGATAAGGAGTGAAATCGCTGGAGGTCCATTCGGCAATATTGCCAGCCATATCCAGCAAACCGAAGGGGCTGGCGCCATCAGGGTAATTGCCAACGCCTTGAGGCTTGGCCAAACCGGTTTCGCGTGCGTTGGAAAATTGCGGTTTCCACTCGTTGCCGTAAGGATACAGACGATTTTCACGTCCACGCGCGGCAAATTCCCATTCTTCTTCAGACGGCAGGCGACCGCCTTTCCATTCGCAATAATCCCGCGCATCAAACCAGTTCACGTTGTAAACGGGCAATTTGGCTTCGCCAACGGCGTAGTTGCCATCCGCCCAATGGCGGGGCGGATTGCGGTGGTTTTGCCGGACAAACTCTGCGTATTGCTCGTTGGTAACTTCGTATTGATCAATCAGGAACGGAATGACCTTGACCGGGTGTGCTGGCTTTTCATATTCGTTGCCATCGTCGCGTCCCATCATAAATTCGCCACCGGGAATGGCAATCATGCCGGGAGGAATCGCCCCATTTCCACCGATGGGGGGCGTTACTGGTGGTGTGGTTCCTTTGATGAGCCAGGCAATCACCGCGATGGTGAATAGAACGACGGCCGCTGCACCAATAATGAGCGGGAGTTTGGACTTCGGTTCAGATTGTTCCTGGCCTATTCTGGCCCGCCCATAATTGTCATTTCCGCTGGGCAGCCGGTAGTCAGGAAGTTGGTTGTTGTAATTGATTCCGCCGCCGGAAGGCCGTTCTGTATCCGTGACAACCGTATTCCCAATGCCTACTGTGGGCGCGTCCGCCAGGCTTTGCCGACCGGTTCCGCGTCCGTCCTGAATCACAGTTTGGCGCGCACCCAGCATCCGGCCAGTGATCTTGGCGCTGCCTGTCAATTCATATTCTTCAATTGCGTCAAGGAATTGCTGGGCTGTTTGGTACCGATCCGCCGGATCTTTTTCGAGCGATTTCAGGACCACTTTTTCCAACTCTGATGAGATATCGGAGTAGTGTGCCGACAGAGGAGGCACTGTCATTTCAATGTGACCGCGCCGAATTTCGTAATCAGATGTTCCGCTGCCATCGCCTTCAAAGGGGACTCTGCCCGAAAGCATCTCGTATAACATGATGCCCAGCGAATAGATGTCCGACCGCTGATCCAGTTCACGCCCGCGCGCTTGTTCAGGGCTCATGTACTCTGGCGTGCCAGGGTTGAATCCCATTTGTGTTCCGCCTTTGACGCCCCGAACTTTGACAATGCCGAAGTCGGTGACTTTCACCACGTCTTCGGGCGTAACCAGAATATTGGCCGGTTTCAGATCGCGGTGGATGATGCCTTGATGGCGCGTACCTGATTTGTCTAGATAGATAAAGTGGTGGGCGTAATCAATAGCGGCGAGAATCTGTTTGAACAATTTGAGCGCGCGCGGTGCTTGGATCGGTCCAGTTTCGCGCGTGATCATTTTGCGCAAATCACGTCCGGGGACATATTCCATGACGATACAAGTCGTTTCACCGCTGGCAATGAAATCGTAAACGCGGACGATATTCGGATGATCGAGTTGTGACTGGACGAAGGCTTCACGTTCCAGACGGTCGCGCAGGTGTTCGATTTGGCGCGGGCTAAAATCTTCTGTGCGAATGGTCTTGATGATGACCTCGCGCGCCAGGCGGGTGTGGCGTCCAAGGTAGAGTTCACCCATGCCTCCTTCGCCAAAGGGGCTGACGATCTCGTAATTGCCAATGATGCGTCCGAGCATAAGATTCTCGATTGCTTCAGCGATACGGACGACCAGCCTTGGATCTTAAGGTCGCCTGATCACTTAAAAACTGCAATCAGCGTGTAGCTTTCTTGAAAGTCAAAATGCAGTCCCGATCCCGTAGTGCGATGGTCAGCAAAAAGTTGCCAATGCGCAAACAATCGCCTTCGCTCAATTCGGCCAAATCCGTACGTTGTTCGTTTAGATACGTACCATTCGCACTGCCAAGATCGCGGACATAGTATTTCTCGTCGCGGCGTTCGACTGCGGCGTGCTGACGAGAGATGTTGTCGCCCTCTAAGACCAGATGGTTATCCGGGCGTCGCCCGATTGTCAGGTAGTCTTCATCAAACGGTTGCGTGACACCTTCTTCCAAACCTTTGATGACGATATGGGGCTTGAATTCAAACACGGGGGGCACGCGATTCGGGAGCGTGTTCTTATGGGCGAGAGAGCTTGTGTTTGCGCCTGAGAGGAGTTGCACCAACAGGATGTTTTGCCCAATGCGCACTTGATCGCCATCCTGTAATTGCACCTGTTGAATGCGTTGCTCGTTCACAAATGTGCCATTACGACTTAAATCGCGCAGCACATATGCAGAACCCCAACGAACAATCTCACAATGCAGGCGCGAAACGGTTTCTCCTTCGAGAATGACCTGACAATCTTCTCCGCGGCCAATATTGGTTGTGTGATTCGTCAGCAACAACCCCGTGCGTCCAGCACAAAGACCATCTATAAAGCTTAGGGACAAGCGACCCAAAGGAGAACTGAGCGTATTTCGGCCTTTGCCAAGTGCAATGGCAACGGCGGACTCAGGATGATGAGCAAACTCGTGTTCTCGGCCGATCACTTTGGATTCAGTCCTTTAGCGTCTCCGTTTCTAGCGCGCCAGCAATACACGATGCAAAACGGAGTTTTTGATACTTTCGCTTCTAAACTGTCGAAGTTCTTATCGAGGCTTTAACTGATGAAGCTACTAAAACATGGGCCCATCAGAAATGAGACTTTAGCTTACCACGACAGATCTACTTTGGCTAGATGATTGGCGGCGCGCTTCCCAATGAAATTGGCAAGCGCTTGGCAGCTTGATTTCATTAAATCCATTGCTGCCGCACGTTGGCAGTAATTGCTGGTTGACTCACCTAGCGATCAAAGCTACAATCCGCCCGCGTTGGGCACGAACCTCAAATGCTTCATATCGAAGTAACCCTTTCGTCGCCTCGACCCCATCCCCAAATGCGTAACTGATAATTGTTGCGTGATAAGTTATGGCTCTATAGCAAGGTTTTAATGTCTCATCAAGATTTTTCGCCCGTTCATCGGTTGCGAGTTTCGGATTCAGATTGCGACATTATTGACGTTAATGCCTTATGCACAATCTATGGGGATCAGGGGCAGTCAATTATGAGTGGTGCGAACTTAAGTCACACCCCGTTGACGTTCTCACTGGGCAACAGGGAAATACATAACTCGAATTCTGGTTGAATTCCGAAATTGTCGGCGAGCCGAGCCTTAGTTCTAGGTGGAATGCATTCGGGCGAGGTCCATCAGGTGCTGATCTATTGCCGAAAGCCATCGAGCGCTGATTCGGGGAAACGCCGTGTAGATAGAGAGGAGAACGGGATGCGAACCTCACGTCGCGGCCTCATGTTCAAGTTTTTAATTGTCGCCGGGCTGATTTTTACCTGGCTGGTCACGGGGGCGGCGCTTGATGCTCAGGCGCAAGGAATACAAGGTCTCCCTGGCAGCGCGGCCGATGCTACCCAAGGTAGAGTTGTTCACGAGAACAAGCTGGGTAGTGTGCTTTTCTTTAACTACTATACGAGTGATGCGTTGAGCGCAGCAGTTAACACTCGCATTACTATCACCAACGTTCATCCTACACAGGACATCGCAATCCACGTCTTTTTCGTCGATAGCAATACTTGTAACATTGCTGACGCATTCATTTGTTTGACGGGGAATCAGACCACTACATTTGTTGCGTCTGACCTTGATCCAAACGTAACCGGATACCTGATCGCGGTTGCTGTTGACACGGAAGGGCGGCCTGTCAGTTTCAATTACCTGGCAGGTGATGAACTGGTCGTTACGCCTACAGGACATCGCTTCGGTTTGGCTGCGATGGCGGCTGCCCGTCGTGATGGTAATTACGCCTCTCCGATCAATGCGGATGGCATCTCTGCCACAATGTTTTTCAACGCCAGCCAGTATGACTTGCTCCCCTATACGATGGTCCTTGATGGATTCCCGAGCCAAGTCGCAGGCGTTGGCGCCCCCCTGGCCGATACGCGATTGTATGCGTATACGCCGTTACCAGATTTGATTACAGGAAGTAGTGCTTTTAGCGGAACGCTCTTTTTCCTTGTCCACGATGATGCGGAAAATACTTTCTCCGGTCAGCTTCCGATAAACTGCTACATTCCTTCGGATAAACAACGTATTCCTTCAGTTCGCACCTCACCCCCTATGAACACAATCGTGCCCAGTGGACGTACAGGGTGGGCGACTTTTTACGCAATCGGCAATCGCACAATTTTGTGCGATCCTTCCGGTTCAACAAAGACGCTTGCCAATGTACCTCTGATGGGCGCGACGGCGACGAAAGTCGGTTCGTATAGCGGCGGACATAATCTGCGCTATGCGACGGCTTTCCCGGAATATTCCATCACAATTCCGGTCATTCCGCCGGGCTGTCCGACTGTTGCGTATCAGACGCAAGGGAATAGCCTGTGTCAGTCAAAATAATATTATTGCGGAAGGCTGATTCACCTCGCACCTCACACACAGCGGGCCAAGCCGCAAAATCTTGGGCCAAATTTGATGAGCGCAATCACAACTAAAAGTGATTGCGCTCTGTTTTATTTGTCCGACCTTCCACGCATAGCCTCCTTCATTCTCTGATTCATATAAAGGCAGAAATTTTGTGAAACCTCTGAGGACTCCGAGCGTGAAATAAGCGGAGTTCTTTTTCAAACAGGTGAAGTGTGCATTGCCAACAATGCGGCGCTGGCAAATTATTACGACCGCGTAGATGAGCACTGTGAGTCTGGTCTGGCCTGCAGCCCAAGTCCACAGCCGAAACGATCACAGGCAATCATCTACCGCATTCACCTAGGGTCTTTCAGGCTTCAATCGTCCCCATGACGGAGCCCTCACTCCGCCAGGTGTTACAAGCAATTGTTTCCAATTGAAGTTTTACAGAGTCCTAGATGACGTATCACCCTCACGCACGCGCTGACCTTTCGCTTTGCGTCCTTTTGGGCACAGCACAAGTGCAAGGTTTTGGGCACACAGGCACGACAAAGACTCCCTCACAACTTGAGCGAACTTTATTCAGCGAGAGCAGTTTCAAAATGGCAGAGTTTATTTGCAAACTCGGTACCCCTGGCGGGGAGATCGTTACGCGTACGGTAGAGGGTCTCACTGAGCAGGAGCTGCGACAACGATTGTTGCAGGAAGGTTACCGCATTTTCTCGGTCGAAACGTCCGGGATGGTGGCCGGAGTGCGTGTGCGCAAGCTTGGGCAACGGTCTGTCAAAATCAAAGTTGATGACTTTTTGCTCTTCAACCAACAGCTGGCTGCACTGATTCATGCTGGTCTTCCAGTTTTGCAGTCCATTCAAATGCTTCGCCAGCGTTCGCCGAATCCGAAGCTCCGCCTGGTCCTGGCTGACGTCGAAGCGCGCATTACGTCAGGCAGCGCACTTTCTGAAGCGCTCGAAGCGCAGGGCGAAACTTTCCCCAAAATTTATACGGCATCAATTCTCGCAGGCGAGCGTTCGGGGAATCTGGACGAGGTTTTGCGTCGGTATGTCGAGTACAATAAAGCAATTGCTGCCTTACGTCGTAAAATCCGTAGCGCGCTGACTTATCCGGTGATGCTGCTTGGCGCAGCGTTCATCTTGATCACTGTATTGACCACCTTTGTCATCCCGCAGTTTTCCTCCTTGTATGAAAACATGGGCGCAGATTTGCCTACAATCACGACAGTCGTGGTAGGCATTTCTACTGGTGTACGCGAAAACCTTTTTTGGCTATTGCCTGCCATTGCGGGAGTGATCTTTGCCATTTTGAGTTGGCGGCGCACAGAGAACGGACGCCGCACTATGGACCGCTGGGTCTTGAAACTGCCGATTATTGGTGAACTCGTCAAGCAAATGACGACTGCGCAATTGTCTCGCAGTCTCGCAACGCTTTTGGCAGGCGGTATCACGGCCGTTGAATCGTTTCAGATCGCACTCGCATCTGTTGCCAATCGCGAGCTTTTGCGAAGCACAGAGCCCGCGCTGCCCAAAATTCGTGAAGGGAAACCGTTTACTGAAAGTTTGGCGGCTGCCAACTGGGTGCCGGAACTGGCGATAGATATGATCGGCGTCGGTGAGCGATCTGGCTCGTTGCGCGAAATGCTGGATGAAGTTGCAGGGTTTTATGACGCCGAGACGGAAACCAAGTTAGGGCAATTAACGAGTTTGATCGAACCGGCGATCCTATTCTTTATGGCTGGCATCGTAATCACGATTTTGCTCGCCATATATTTGCCGTTGTTGCAAATGGTCAGCAGAGGCGCCTCTTAAAAATTATTGTTTTGCAGTTCAGCAGTCAGGATAACGAATGTCAGCAGCAGAAGAACAAATCAACGGAAATGGACAAGCCCTGAAAGCGCTCAACGGTGTAAACGGGCAGGTTTCAGAACGCGAGCAAGCCGAGCGGCTGGCGCAGCGGTACCGGCTTAATTTTATCAATTTGGAAAGCCAGCCAGTGGATTACGCTTTGGTGCAATCGCTGCCGATTGACCTGATGCTGCGCAATAAATTCGTGCCGCTTCGGCGTGAAAATGGCCATATGGTCATTGCCATGGCAGACCCATCGGACCTGCTCCTGCTGGATGAATTGAGAGCCCAGCTGCGTGCGCCGCTGCGCGTGGAAGTGGCGACACAAACTGCGATTGAAGCCGTCTTGCGTAAAGGCGACGCCTCGCAGCGTGTGTTGCAAGAAGCCACGGAAGGGTTCCGCGCCGCCTTGGTCAAAGAAACCGACCAGGGCGAAGAAGTGCTCGATCTGGACCGGCTTTCGGGCGATGCGGAAATGTCGCCGATTATCAAGCTGGTGGATACCATTGTGTTCACAGCACTCGAAAAGCGGGCTTCTGATATTCACATGGAAACCCGCGATTCGGACATGGTCGTGCGTTATCGTATTGACGGTGCCTTGTATGAAGCCGGCGATCCGATTGACATTCGCCATCACCAGACGATCGTTTCGCGTATCAAGGTTATGTCGGAACTCGACATCGCCGAACGTCGCGTGCCGCAGGACGGACGTTTTCGCATGCGCATCAAGGGCCGGAAAGTGGACTTCCGCGTTTCGATCATCCCGACCGTGCACGGCGAAGACGTGGTGATCCGTATTTTGGACAAGGAACAGATCAACGAGTCGTTCAAGGACTTGCGTCTTGAAGTTGTTGGCTTTGATCCTGACTTGCTCAAAAGTTTCCGGCGGTTCATTCTGGAGCCTTATGGCATGGTGCTGGTTACTGGGCCGACCGGTTCCGGTAAAACCACGACGCTTTATGCTGCGCTCAACGAAATCCGCAACGACGAAGACAAGATCATTACCATCGAAGACCCGGTCGAATACCAATTGCGCGGTGTTGCGCAGATCGCGGTTAACGAAAAGAAGGGGCTGACCTTTGCACGCGGATTGCGTTCGGTTTTGCGCCACGACCCTGACAAGATCATGGTCGGCGAAATTCGCGATATGGAAACAGCGCAAATTGCAATTAACTCTGCACTTACGGGCCACTTGGTGTTCACCACGGTGCACGCCAACAATGTGATTGATGTGATCGGTCGTTTCATTAATATGGGTGTTGAGCCGTACAACTTCGTCTCAGCGCTTAACTGTGTGCTGGCCCAACGACTGGTGCGTATGCTTTGCTCCCGTTGCAAGAAGCCTTATCAACCCAGCGAAAAAGAGTTGCTGGACTCGGGGCTTCAATCAACGAAATACCGGGAACACGTGTATTACACCAGTGTAGGGTGCGAAATTTGCAACAACACGGGCTATCGCGGGCGTACGGCGATCCACGAATTGCTGGATATGTCCGACAACATTCGCGAAATGATCATTGCCCGTCGGCCCGGTTCTGAAGTTCGTCGTGCCGCAACCGAAGAAGGACTCGGCACATTGCGCCAATCCGCTTTGCGGCTGGTGTTTGAAGGGCAGACGACCTTGCACGAAATCAACCGCGTGACATTCGTTGAAGATCAAAGTTGAGGTTTGCCAAGAACGATTTGACTGTTTGGAGATAATGGAACGATCCCGAAGGCGTGGCGTGGAAGCCGGTGTAAGTGTTTGCATCAGGAGATTCAGCCGCCGCCGTTACTGATTGACCCTGCCCCCACCCGTGCCCAGCCTGTTGATGCGATTGCGGGCTGTTGCACAGACAAAATCGCATTCTGGGGCGACAAGTGATGCCTAATCTTGTCGCGTGTTGGACAAGAGTTGATAGCAGCTCCACACTAGAAAAAGAGAAGGTCACCATGAACACTAATATCCTGATTCGTAAATTGCTCGTTGTTATCCTGTCGCTTTGCCTGATCTCACCGGGCACGGCGTTGGCAGGCGGCAAATCGGGCAAGAAGAATTTTCGGGAAGGGCAGAAATACGAAGCGGCGCAACAATGGGACTTGGCCGCACAGCAATACGCCTTGGCGATTGCGGCGGAGCCTAACAATCCCGAATACAAGCTGCACTACATTCGCGCATTGCAGCAAGCGTCAATTATGTATGTAAAACGCGGCGATGCGCTTTCTGAGCAAAGTGATTTTGCCAGCGCTTACACCGCATACCGCACGGCTTACCAATATGATCCAGGCAACGAAATTGCGCGCATCAAGATGGAGCGCATGCTGGATCAACAAAAAGCGCAGATAAATGGTGGCGAGCCGCTCAATGTGACAGCCACGGGCAACGTTCGGCCGACCAGCGATATTCAATTCCTCTCAAAATCGCGCAATCGTGATGTCGTTAGCAATATCAGCTTCAGCAAAGCGAAATTCAAAAATGTGATCGGGACGTTGGCGCGCCAGTTGGACCTGAACGTCGTATTTGATGATCAGGTCAAAAACGATGACGTAGATATTGACTTGACCAATGTCACAGTGGCGAAAGCGTTCGATACGATCTTGCTGATGAAGAAATACACCTTCGAGCAGATTGATCGTCGCACGATTCTGATCTATTCCGACAACGCTACCAATCGCCCGCGCTATGAAAAGCTGATGGTCAAAACCTTCTATCCCGGCAACATCAGCGGCCAGCAAGCTCGTCAATTGGTACAACAGATCATCGGCGGCAATCGCCCGATGGCGACGCTTGATGGCGCGGCACCTGCTGGTGGCGGTTCAAACAACAGCAACGTGTTGATTGTGAAAGCGACGGCTTCAGAATTGCAGTTGATCCAGGACATTCTGGACAGTGTGGACAAGAACAAGAATGAGGTTGTGCTCGACGTGGAAATTTACGAAGTCTCGCACGACAGCTTGTTGCAGATCGGTAACCAGGTTGCGACTGAAGGCAAGTCCATCAATCAGGTGGAATATGTGGACAAAGAGACGGGCAAGCCATACTACACGTCAAGAGTTACCAGTTCACTGAATGGCCTGGGCGGTTTCGGCAGCAGAGATATTTTGCCCGGCGTGACCAACATCGGTGCTTTGGTCGCGGGCTTCAGCGGGGTGGGTGCGGGCGGATTTTTGCTTGGCCTGCCGCCGACTTCGCTCTCGTTTTTGCAATCCAAAGGCAATTCCAAACTGCTCTATAAGACGCAAATTCACGTGCTTGATGGCGGACAAAACACCACCAAAGTCGGGCGCAGCGTGCCGGTTCGACTTGGCACCAGTTATGGATTTGGCGGTTTTGGCAACGTCGGCGGTGGTGTTAATGGGATTGGCGGCGGTATTAACAACGGTGGTATCAACACCGGGGGCAATCTCGGCAACGGATTGCTCGGTGGCGGTGGCGGTTTCGGCTATCCCGGTATTGACTCGATCCAGTACCGCGATGTCGGTTTGGTGATCGAAACCAAACCGGTGATCACCAACGAAGGTTACGTCGAAATCCAGATGAAGTTTGAAACATCGGACGTGCTTGCCTCCGGTGCAGACTCGCAATTGACGCCGACTTTCACGCAACGTTCGCTCAACACCACCGCACGCATTAAAGATGGTGTGACCTCGGTTGTGGCGGGCGTCAATCAAGAATCTCGCGGTGATTCGCGCGCAGGCATCCCGGTGTTGGGAATGGTTCCGATTCTGGGCCGTTTCTTCACCGCGCCGCGTCAGGAAAGCCGTCAAAGCGATATCGTGATTACGGTTACGCCGCACATCGTGCGTTCGGCGGGGATCAATGCGAAAGACCACCTGGCCAAAGATGGTGGCTTACAGCAAGGCGGTTTGTCGCCCAAGATCGAAGAAGTCATCTTCCGTGCGCAACAGGAAGAAGAGCAAGAACGCCGCTTGATCGCACAACAATTGCCGCCTACACAAACTGTGCCGCTGACGCCTGATAGTCAGGTTGCCACAGTTCCGGCCAGTGCTGTGCCGAGCAACAGCGCTCCGGTGGTTAATGCCAGCAATACCAACACGGGAGCATCCGCTCGGGCACCTCGCACGTTGGATAACAATGCGCTCGACAATCGGCGCTACAACAACGCTGTGCCGAATTCGCCGGAACCCGTACCGTTCCCGACGCCGCCTCCGCAACCGCAGCCGGATCAACCGCCTACGGGGGAAGGAGATATTGCCGCGAAGGGGACCTCCGACCTTGGTAAGGACGGCAAGGATGGTAAAGATGGCAAAGACGCCAAAGACGGGAAGAAAGATCCTGCGGACGAATTTGCCGGTCAGGTCTTCAAGCCAGAACGTGAAGTCGCTCCGGCAACGGTTCGTTCTTCGCAGCCTTCCGAAGCTTATTTGCGGAAGATGGCTGAGTTGAAGCGTTCGGTGCAACCTTCGGGCGGCGATTTAGGCAAAGCCATCAAGCCGACCTCTGCGCCGGTTGAAATGCCCAAGGAATTGTTGCCGCAACAGCCGCAACAAAAGATCAGTCAGGCTGCGCCGACGATGACATCCGGTCGCGGCGGCAACATGGCGATCTCTTTGAATCTGTCACCCAAGCCGATCAAACAACAGGTTGGCAAGTCTTTCACTGTGGCGGTTGAAGTCAACGGCCAAACCCAGATGACTGGCGCAAATGTCGCGCTCAAATTTGATGCCGCCAAGTTGCAGGTCAAATCTGTGCGTGATGGTGGTGTGCTCGGAGCCCAGCCGGAACTGAATTACGACATTCAGAAAGGCAAGCTCATTGTGCGTATCAAGAATGCGCAAGGCACGCCAGTGACAGCAAATGGGCAATTGATCGTGATCGAATTCATCTCGCTTAGTGAAGGGCAGAGCGAGCTCGCCTTTAACAGCGGCGATACGAAGTTGACGATGGCAGGCAATGTCAGTACGGCAGTGAGCGGCACAGGCACGCAGGTCATCATCAGTCGCGACGCCGTAACGAGTGCGACCCATGAAAAATAACTGGCGCATGCCAATGGACGAACGACAAAGAGCCACCGGCCGGTTTTCTGGCCGGAGGCTCTTTTCACAGCGTGCTCGTCGTGCCGATTCGGGGTTTACGCTGCTGGAACTGATCATTACGCTGGCGATCATTTCGATCCTGGCGGCAGGGACAATTCCGGTAGCGCGCAACCTGATCAAGCGGGAGCGCGAGATGGAATTGCGTCGCAATCTGCGCGAATTGCGGAAGGCGATTGACTCGTACAAGATTTCCTGTGAACAGGGGATGGTCGGCCCGCTTGATCGCAAAGTGGATGATGAATGCTATCCGCAAACCCTGGAAATTTTGGTCGAAGGCATCCATCCACCCAACAAAGGTGATGTTACCGTGCGGTTCCTGCGCCGCATTCCCAAAGACCCTTTCACCGGCAAAACTGATTGGGGCTTGCGCTCAGTACAGGACGAACCTAGTGCAACTTCCTGGGGCGGGCAAAACGTATACGACGTTTACAGCAAGGCCCAAGGCACAGCGCTCGATGGCAAAACGCGGTATTTTGAATGGTAGCGATGAGTAACAAGCAAATTTTACGAGTGACAGGTCGCCCAGGCAGGCAAACACGACGCGCGGAACGCGGTTTCACCTTCATGGAATTGCTGATCGTGATGGTGATCATTGCCATTTTGGCGGCAGTTGCCATTCCCAGGTTCATTACCCATATTCGTCGCGCGAAAGAAGTCGTTTTGCAACAGGATTTGTGGGCGATGCGGCGGGCGATTGACTATTACACGACGGATAAGGAAAAAGCTCCCGGCAGTTTACAAGAGCTGGTGTCAGCCGGATATTTGCGCGAGATTCCCAAAGACCCGGTTTGTCCCGAATGTCCTTGGACGGAAGTACCTGCGACGCTTGAAGGAAATGATCCCAATTCGAGTGGCGGCATCGGCGACGTAAAAAGCAGCGCGGAAGGCACCGATTCCAACGGAAAGGCATTTTCAGAATACTAACCAACACCGAAGGCCGCGCCGCACGATTTTCCCGCCTTCAGCACGCTTGCAAGTCGTTTGTCACTTACTCGCAAGCCGCAAAACCAAGTCTGCAATCACCATGGCACAATTTCCGCTTTTTTCCGGTATTTGGAATTATCTGACCGCTCCTGATTTGCCGCGCACCGCGTTGGCAATTAGCGAAAATCACCTCGCATTGGTTTCTTTGCGCCGCAGCGGGGGTGAATTCGAACCACGCAATTTGGGTGTTCTGCGTTTGCCTGCCGGGCTGATTCGCGCCGGTTTTACCGAGCCGAATGTGACGGACGAGGGCGCTTTTGCCGATCACCTGACACGTACGGCGGCACAAGCGGGTTTGACGCGCATGCGGAATCTGAGCGCAACGTTACCGGCTGGCAGCGCACGTAGCCTGGTTGTGACCTTGGAAACTGTGCCCGGCTCTCGCGTCGAACTGAAACAGATGATGGAATGGAAAGTCGAGCGCAGTCTGGGCCAAAAAAGTTCGGATCTACGGTTAGATTATGGGCGGCTGCGGGATTTCAACGGACGCCCGCAATGGCTGGTTTCCGCCGTGCATGAACAAGTGGCTGTGCAATACGAGCGCGTGTTCAAACAGCTGAATTGGACAGTCGGATTGCTGGCGCCGCAACATCTGGGCGAAGCGCAATGGCTGATTCGTGCCGGTCTGGATGAAGATCAAGTGGTGGTCAGTTTGCACGATGGTGGATTTGATGCCGTGATTGTGCGTGGCAAAGAGCCGATTCTGGTGCGTGAAGTGAGTTGCACACCAGAGGAACGGGAAAATGAATTTTTCCGTTTGATGGTTTTCTATCGCGATCGCCTGTTGCCAGAAAATGCGCCAGTGACGTTGAGCCGTGTCTTGACCATTGGCGGTGCCGCCGAACAGCGGCGTTTTCGCGAAGTCGTCAGCGAAGCGCTGGACAAACACGCAGTGGCGCTTGATGCCTCACAGCTTGGTTTTAGAGTTGATCCCAGTGCGCCATTTATCCATTTCGCTGCGGCGGGTGGGCTGGCGACGATGGCTTGGGGATAATCATAGACTCCGTGTGCTGTCGCAAGAGTTTCTTGCTGCTGGTGAATTGCCCGACTCCTCACATCCTCTAACGAATCTCCGCGTGTTGTTCGAGTTTGCCAAAGGGCTGCGCTATACTGCGCGCCTTTTGCAGCAGGCTCTGGGTACACACCCCAACGACGTGTCCCGAACCAATTTATGCCACTACGAGCTTGGTGGCTTTAGCATACCGTTCCACGTGCCAAGGACTTTCCTCTCACGTCAGGGAACGGAATTTCATTCTTTCAGGAAGATGCGTATGAACTCTCACATAGATTTTCAGGCCAGCCGGTTGCGCCGTGTGTGGCGTATGAACGTGTTGATCATTTTGGCAGCGTTGAGCCTGGTTGCCTGCAAAGGCGGATCGTCCAGCGTAATTTCAGACGGCAATCCCTCATCCAGTCCTTCGCCTGCGGCAAGCGTGCAAACGGCGAACAACGCCGAACAACCAGCCTCCGCGGCCTCTCCTGCGGCAATGCCTACCACGCCTGTTGGCCCGGTTGGACAAACGACGCCGGGGGCGCAACCCAATCAAAAGGGTGATGACAAACAAGGCGAGAAACAGGTGACGATGGGAAACATTCCGATGACGGTCGGACCGGCCAAGCCGGCATTGACGCCTGCGCCAGACCCATTTCCGCCGCGCCCGACGCCTACGGTTGTGATGGAAAATGGCAAGATCAAACAGCAATGGCAGGCTCCGCCAGACGCTGCCAGCCTGACCAACCCGTTCAAAGGACAAGCTGAAGCTGTTCGCCTGGGCCGCGATTACTACATGCAAAAATGCGTGGATTGTCACGGCAAAGAAGGGCGGGGCAACGGCTGGATGTCGAAAATGACTGCCAAGCCGCCGACAAATCTGGCCAGCCAAATGGTACAGGCAAATTCTGACGGCGACTTGTATTGGAAGATTACCAAAGGGCGTTCGCCTATGCCTGCCCACGGCGTTCGTTTTTCAGACGAACAGCGGTGGTACATCGTCAACTACGTGCGGACTTTTAAACCCTAATCAGGGCGGTAGAGAAAAACTCCTAAGCTGATATTCCGCTGACGGATAGACAGAGCGGCTGAAGTGCGATTAAACTGCACGCGCTTCGCTGCTCTGTCTTTTTTTTCGGGGTCGAATCTGAACGGCGGGAAGTCGCGTAATCTACGGCGGAGACACGAATATCAGAATGCCGGCCCCACCGGTCGTTCTCAGACAACCAAACCGACATCTTGAATTAGGAGTTGTGAGATTAACTATGACCTGGGATGAGGTCAAAGAACTGGGGCCATTGTATTCAATCGGCGCACTCGACGCAGAGACGATGCGCGCCATTGACGATTTCTGGCAAGACGCATCAGCAGAGCAGCAGCGCGAAATGGCAGAGTGGTCAGAGTTGGCAGCGTTGTTGCCACAGGCATTACCGCAAACGCCCGCGCCCGCGCATTTGCGCCAACACTTATTGAACCGAATTGCCGCCGAAGCGGCCCCTGTCAGTGCCGCCACAATGCCGTCCAACGTTTTGCCGTTTACTGCTGCACGGCGAATGCCTTCCCAAACGTCGCGTTGGTTGTTGCTGGCGGCGACAATTGCGCTGATGTGTACCAGCGGGTATTTGCTTTGGCAGAACCGCAATCTAACCGGTGAACGCGACCGCTTGTTACAAGAGCGCGGTGGGTTGCTGGCGCGTATGACAGAGCTGGAAGGCAATGTGGATAAGTTTGTCGCGCCTTCGACCAAAGTCATTGCCATGGTTGGTGATGAAGCGCCGCAAGCCAGTGCTAAAGTGTTCTGGGATACCAACCGGCAAGAATGGGTCGTGTATGTGTTTGACTTGCCGTCATTGCCATCCGATAAGTCATACCAACTCTGGTATGTGACCAAAGATGCCAAGATCAGCGCACAGGTGTTTCAACCTGATGCGACAGGCCGTGTGACTTTACGCTTGCGGTTGCCCAAAGAAGCCTTGGCAGGACTGGCCGCCACTGCTGTCACGCTCGAACCACGCGGCGGCTCTCCCCAACCAACAGGTAAGTTCTACCTAAAAGCTGCAATTTAATGCGCAAAAACAGGCTTAAGTTGATCCGCAGACGCTCTCAACAAGGGAAGTCTGCGGTGATTCTGTTATGGGCCTGGGGAACTTCGTTGGCGAAACCTGTAATTTGCAGTAGACTTCCCGCCGCTCAAACTCTATTTACAAATTTAGACGATATTCCGTAACGCATTCCCGCAATACGGTGGGCAGGTTTTCGTTTGGCTGCCGGTAAATTTTTATAGGACAAGGTATACGTAAGCATATGATCAAAACTTTGGCTTGGACCGATGACGGTGTGGAGATGGTGGATCAACGGCTGTTGCCAGCAGAAGAAGTCTATCCCGTTTTCAAAACCTACGAAGAGGTCGCCTGGGCGATCAAGGAAATGGTTGTGCGCGGAGCGCCTGCCATCGGTGTTGCGGCTGCGATGGGCGTCGCTTTGGGCGCACGTGACATTCCCAGCGAAGACGCCGCGGCATTCGATGCGGACTTTCAGAAAATCTGTGACGTGCTGGCCGGGACGCGCCCCACAGCGGTGAACCTGTTTTGGGCTATCGAACGCATGCGCTCTCTTTATACGCGGTTGAAAAGCGAACAAACGTCATTGGCAGACATTCGCGCGCGCCTGATTGTTGAAGCCAAACAGATGCACGACGAAGACATTGCAATCAATCAGGCGATGGGACGTCACGGCGCGGAATTGCTGGCTGATGGTGCAACGGTGCTGACGCATTGCAACGCCGGAGCCCTGGCAACTGCCGGATATGGCACTGCGCTGGGCGTCATTCGTGCGGCGGTCGAAGCAGGCAAACGCGTCGCCGTTTTTGCCGATGAAACACGCCCGTTCTTGCAAGGCGCACGTTTGACAGCTTGGGAGCTGCAAAAAGACAGCATTCCTGTCACATTGATTACGGACAACATGGCCGGGCATTTTATGAAAGCCGGGCAGATTGATTGCGTGGTCGTTGGCGCAGACCGCATTGCTGCCAACGGCGATGTCGCCAACAAGATTGGCACTTATTCGGTCGCCGTTCTGGCGAAAGAAAACAACATTCCGTTTTATGTCGCAGCACCGATTTCGACACTGGATTTGACGCTGACGTCTGGCACACAAATCCCGATCGAAGAGCGCACTCCGCGCGAAGTCACGCACGTCAAAGACGTGCAGCTTGCCCCTTCAGGAATCAAAATTGCGAATCCGGCGTTTGATGTGACGCCAAACCGGTATGTCTCTGCCATCATCACCGAACGTGGGGTGGCGCGAGCTCCTTACGAAGAAAGTTTGCGTCGTTTGGCGAATAGCTGAGCGCGTGCATCAGATTGATTGTGCCCGAAAGAACACTCGTTCCCCCAACAACGCCCTCGGCCAATCAACTAAGTATGCAGGTCAGTTGGTCGCTTGTGCGCCGAAGCTTTCGGCCAGGTACTTTCTGGGAAGTCGCACAAAAGTTTCGCGGTAACGTGTAAATGCAGTGCGGAAGTTGATGACATTTACCGCCAGGCTTTTTGCCTTTCTGCTTACTGTCTCGTGGGAACAGTCATGGAAATGAGCAAATCGAATGCGCGTGTCGGCGTGTATGTTGATGTCGCCAATATCAATCGTAATGGCGGCTACGGTATGGGGTACGAAATTCTGCGTGAATTTGCCTGCCGGGATGACGCCGAAGCCGTGCGGCTGAACGCGTATGTCAGTTACGATGCTGAGAAAGCACGCCGGGACCCGTATTACTTTCATCGCACCAACAGCTTTTATTCGGTGTTGCGCGATTTCGGCTACAAGGTCATTCAGAAAGAGGTCAAATGGTTCACGGACGAAGACGGCAACCGCGTTGCCAAGGCCAATGCTGACCTCGACCTGGCCGTTGATGCCTTGTTGCAGTCTGAAAAGCTGGATCGTGTGTTGTTGGTGACGGGCGACGGCGATTTCGTACAAGTGGTACGCGCACTGCAAAACAAAGGATGCCGCGTGGAAGTCGTGGCATTTCGGAATGTCTCACAAGAATTGCGGCGTGAAGCCGACATCTTTTTGTCCGGCTATTTGATTCCGAATCTTTTGCCGATTGATCGCGCCGAAGGAGAAAACATCTGGGGCGAGGTCGAACATCGCGTGCGCGGCATTTGTTATTACCACAAGAACGATTTCGGGTTTATGCGGTTTTTGCGGCGCATAGATCAGAATCTGTGGATGACAGATGCCAAACATCCAGAGTCTCCTTACGGCACAGCCTGGTTTCACGATTCCAGTTTGCCGCAATCGTCCAATGGCGCGATTGGTCCGGAACTGCCCAGCCGGAAATTCATTTTTGAATTCAAGCTGGTCAAAGCTGACGGCGACAAAGGATTGCGTGCGATAGACATTCAATTGGTGGCTGAAATGTAATAGCTCCAACAAGGCGCAATGCTGATTGCTTGCGCCACTTCCTCTCTCATTTTTCAGTAAGCGCGCAAATGTCTTGCGCGTCGGCGCTGGCTGGCCAGCGCTAACGCGTTCGTTTTTGCACGCCCACAGTCATTTCGTCGCATCCTCAGCGGCGCCCAACACCTCTGATCATATGAACGAACAAGCTCAAACGACAGGCTTTTGGGCCACTTTGCGCGAAGCCGTGCGTGGCTCGGAACAAGATTTCACACAAGGCAGCATTGGCCGCGCCATCTTTTTGCTGTCTGTTCCCATGGTGCTGGAAATGGCGATGGAATCGCTCTTTGGCATCGTCAACGTTTACTGGGTGGCACATCTGGGCAAAGAACAGGCTGCGGCTGTCGGCATTACCGAATCGTTGCTCACCATCGTCTTTACCGTCGCGATGGGGCTGAGCATGGCGACGACTGCGATGGTTGCGCGGCGCATCGGCGAAAAAGACGCGGAAGGCGCTGGCCGTATTGCCGTACAAGCGATTGCACTGGGCTTTCTGATCTCGTTACCGATTGCGTCCATCGGTGTTTTTTTGCAGGGGCCCTTGTTTCGCTGGATGAATGCCGAAGCCAGCGTCGCAGCCGTCGGCAGCGGTTACATCCGCGTTATTTTTGGCAGCAACGTGGTGATCATGTTGCTCTTTCTGATCAACGCGATCTTTCGCGGCGCAGGCGATGCGGCCATTGCCATGCGTTCGCTGTGGATCGGCAACATAATCAATTTGATACTGGACCCCTGCCTGATCTTCGGGTGGGGACCGTTTCCGGAACTCGGCGTGACCGGTTCGGCAGTGGCGACCACCATCGGTCGCGGCTGCGCAGTCCTGTATCAATGTTCGCGCCTGCTCGGCGGACATAGCCGCGTGCCGGTTCAGTTGCGCAACCTATCCTTTGATTTCGGGGTGATGCGCTCACTGTTACAAATGTCCGTCGGCGGCATGCTGCAAATGTTTGTTGCGACTGCGGCGTGGATGATGATGATGAGCATCATCGGCAAATTCGGCAGCGCCGCGCAGGCCGGATACACCATCGCGATTCGCATCATCATTGTTGCGTTATTGCCTTCCTGGGGAATGAGCAACGCTGGCGCAACGCTGGTCGGGCAGAATCTGGGGGCGCGCCAACCAGAACGCGCCGAAAAATCTGTTTGGCTGGCCGGACACAGCAACGCGGTCTTTCTGGGCGGCGTCACCTTCCTGTTTGTTTTCTTTGCTGAATTTCTGGTGCGGCTGTTTACCGACGACGCCAGCGTGATTCCGTATGGCGTAGATGCGTTGCGCTATATGAGTTACGGCTACGTCTTTTACGGTTACGGGATGGTGATGGCGGCGGCCTTCAACGGAGCCGGTGACACCTGGACGCCGACCTTGCTGAATCTGATCTGTTTCTGGGCAATGCAGATTCCCTTGGCATACGCCCTGGCATTAGGCACGGGCTTGAATGCGCAAGGCGCATTTTTGGCCATTACCATTTGCGAATCCATTTTGGCGGTGTTGGCGATGGTGATGTTCCGGCGTGGAACGTGGAAATCCAAAGTGGTGTGATAAACAGAAGGGAAGCCGCGCAAAATAAGATGGGGTGAGTCGTTAAACGTAACGACTTCACCCCAATAACAAGAGTGGCCTATCGCAAGCGCACTCTCTGATGCGGCGAGCAGGACTCCCCAGAACCACTCGCCTACGGACGAAATCGGAATCCCCATAAAACCGGCTTCGTCCCCGATGCTCTCTCCAATCTGACAGCCATTGCCATCAGACATACGCAAGATACCTGGCTTTCTTCCCAACGCCTATACGTAGATTTACGTGTTTTGCACACGACTTACGGCGCGAAGTAGCCGGAGACGTCTACGATGGCCTCGAGCGTGCGTTCGGCGAAGATGCGGTATTGGCCTGTGCCTGCGTTCAAGCCGACCACAAACGCGTTCGACAAGACCTGACCCGGGAAGTAGATCATGTTCGCCGCGAGCGGTAACGTGACTCCGTCGGGATACAAAGTCAGGAAGCCTGCTTGCGCCGTCTGGTTGATCACCGTGACGTTGCCGAGCACGGTTTGCGCCGTGGCCGGAATCGTCAGGCTTTCACATGTGAGCCGCGCCGGAGCCGCGATGGAGGTTCCGCCTGCAATCGGCGCTGCCACCGAATCGCAGTTGCCTTGGGCTGCGCGCGTGTCGAGGATGCGCAACGGGCGCGACAACGGATTAAAGAGCAATCCTTGTCCGTTCACATCGTTGGCCTCGGTGCTGTAATAACCCGCCACGTCCACGATCATATCAATCGTCTTCTCGCCGAAGATATTGAACCTACCTGTAGCGCTCAATCCCACGGTGAATGCATTCGACAAGATATTGCCGGGGAAATACACCATGTTTGCCGCCAGCGGCGCGGCTACGCCGTCGGGGTAAATCGTCAGGTAACCTGTCTGGCCGGATTGGTTGATCACCGTTGCGTTGCCAACGATGGCTTGGGCGGCGGCGGGAATCGTCAAGCCTTCGCAAGTCGTGCGCGCAAGCGTCGTCAAACTCGTGCCTGCGGCAATCGGCGTGCTAACGCTGTCGCAGTTGCCTTGCGCTGGCCGTGTGTCCGTCAAGCGAATTGGTTTCGAGAGCGGGTGATAGTACAAACCGCCCGCGCCCGGAGGCGCGAAATAACCGCTGACGTCTACGATCACGTCAATGGTGCGTTCGCCGAAGATGTTGAA
>JAEUQO010000392.1 GCA_016789605.1 Acidobacteriota bacterium | reverse complement strand
TCGCGCGGCTTGCCTTTGCGGTTTTCCTTCAAGCCGAAAGCCGTGCGATCTTCGATTTGTGCGGGAAACAGAGAAGGGAAGATTGAAGGTAGCCAGGGAAATTCCTGATCCGTTGGTTGAGTTTGATTTCGAGTCGCCGCGACCAACGCCTGTTGTGTATCCGGTCCGATGACGCCGGTGACAGGCAAGTTTTCGCGCTGTTGGAAGCTGCGGATTGCGTCGCGTGTGCCAGCGTCAATTACGCCGTCCGTGCGCAGATTCAGGCGCAGAAGCTGGTTCAACGAAACTTGCACCCAGCGCAGGTATTCGCTGCCTTCGTGCGGAGTGTCGTTGTCCGGTGGCGTAGACGGTGTGCCGGACGAGCCGGAGTCTTTGCGCGGTTCCGGTGATTGAGGCGGTTCCGGCGGAAAACCCGGCCAAACGGCAACGGGCAGCGGGCGGATTGGCAAACGCGGTGGAAATTTCAGGCCCGGAATTAGGGGCGGCTTGAAGGGCGATTTTCGTCGTGAAACCAGTTTGCTGGCCGATGACGGTTTTCGCCGGGGCAGTGCGCGACGCCGCGAAGACCTGGCTTCGTCTTCTTCTTCGAAGACAAACGGTTGCTCGTCAAAAGTTTCGAACTCAAAGCGGTTATTCATAACGGACCTCCGGTTACACCGTGTCTAACGGTTGGCGGTTGGCGGCTGGCGTTTGCAGGGAAGCTTGTTGATTGGTGACCGCCTTGATGCCCTTGGACAAGGGCATCAAGGCGGTCGGGCAGGATTAATCGCCGGAATTTCCGGGGGCGGACTTGAGTGCGCGCCGACGTGCTGCGGGTAGCGCCTGAAAGTTAACGGGACCGGCAGGCAGCGCGGTATTCGCTGAATCGGGCAGCGCGCCTTGCGGGCTTTGGGCTGCCAGGCGATCACGCAACAAGACTGACGGTTGCACGTAGCGAATTGCGGCGCGGCGCGTGTCAGTGATTTCCGCCGACAAATCCACACCGCTGGCTGACAGATACGCGTGGATGTAGCCCTGGATTTCCGGTCGCCAGTACCGAGCCCAGGTTTTGGCGTGTTCCTGGTCGTTGATGTCAATCCAGTCGCCGTAGCGCACGGAAAGCAGCACTTGTTCGCCGTACACGGCCAGATTGCGGAAGTGCGTGATGGTCGTATCCGTCCAACCTTGCAGCTTCTTCATCGTGTCTACCTGGCCCATCCAGCTTTCCTGATACGGAACCATGGCGCGTCCGCGCAGGAATTCGCGCATTTCAGGGCGGGCCAGAATCCATTGCGACAGCAACATTTCGGCGCGCGAGGTCCACGGCAGATCGCCGAACTGGTTATGCGCGCCTTCAGCCAGCAGCAAGTGGACTTCACGCAACGAGTTCAGCAGCGGGAAGCCGTCGGCGATGACGGTTGTGTCAGCGTCAGAGCGATAAAACACCGAAGCGCGATAAAGCAGGTTATGGAATGCTTCGATGAATTTTGAGCGGCTATCGGCAGAGCGCAGCTCCGGCACAGCCTTGCCGATCATCTTCAACCCGTAGTGATGATCGTATTCGTAAGCACGACGCGGTACGGTCAGGCGATTGAATTCGTCCTGGATGTAGCCCCAGAGAATGTTGTTGAGCGGACGCAGCGGATCGATTTCCAGATTCGCCAGCGGATCTCGCTCGAGTGGCCCGCGCCGATTTTGAAAGCGCATGCAGATGGCGTTCATCGTTTGCACGAGCATGCCTTCCTCGTGCCAATACGACCAGATCAATTCCAGCAGGCTGGGGCAAGTGAAACGATGACGCATGACGTCGAGACAATAGGGCAGCCCTTGTTCCGGAGTCTCTGTATCTAACAGTGCGTCAGAGATTCGTTTGAGATAGAGAAGCCCCTTTGGCCCGGTTGCGCCCCCGAGGGATTGTTCGAGGTAAGTCGTCAACTTTTGTTCAAGCTCATTGTACGTAAATGCTTCCCCGGTGCGAGTTTCTTCACCGGGAACGGCGTCGGCGCCCTGCCCGACCTCTTTGCCATCACTGGCTGCTCTCGGTCGTTTGATGGCAACGCCTGCCTCAAAAAGCAGGAATGCCTGTGTCGCTACTTTTAGCAATTGATAAGCATCCACGCCGTAAATGCTGGGCATCGCCAGTAAATCATTTTTTCTGGCCTCGATAGATGGGCTGCCAAGTTTTTTCGCGCTGGCTGCATTCGTTGCCTGGTCGCCGCAGACTGCGGCTCCCTGATCGTCGGTTTCACAAAGCAGGCGATCAACAAAGTTCGAATAGTTGGCGAAACTGATAGCAACTGTGCGATTGCGAATCGCCGTCCAAAGTGGATGGTCTGGTGTGAGTCTGCGTTCTGGTCGCTGTAAACTGACCTCTGTGACTGGCTTACCGAGGTTCCGCAAGATATCTGCGAATCCGCCAGAGACTTTAATTTTTGCAAGATTTTTGGGGTCAACACCGCCTGTGATTTCGTTGTCTGCCATATTACCTCCTCGAATAAGCCGCAAGCCTTGAAGGCGTCGCGCTCGATTGAATTTGCGCCGGTCGGGCGCAGTGGATACTTGGGTCCAGCGTGTCGCGCAGCGCCCAATACGTCAGCATGCGTGACAAAATTTGGCTTTCTTCTTGTGGGCTAATGCGCGCTTCGATCCGGGCCTGGCCGATGACGGCAAAGACCAGACTTGGCGAAGCGCGATGCATCTGCCTGGGAGACGCACGCCAGGCCTGGAACAGCCCCGCCAGTTGGGTGGGCTGCCGCTGGTCCACTTGCAACGCCTCTTTGAGAGACAACCCCCGCAGCGCGCGCGGCTGATGATTGGCGAGCAGATTGGCCAGCACTGGCATGGTCTTTTCCAACAAGGCGAGCATGCGGCGTTTTTGCTCGTCCAATTCCTCTGGTGGGTAGTAAGAAAGCCAGGTGCTTTCCAATTGATCCCACTGCGGATGGGGAAAGAGCGCGCGTCCAATGGCGATGCTTAGCCGCACGCGCATCCAGGGAACCGGGTGTGGATCGTCCAAATTGAGCCGAAAGACGAAATAGCGCGGCAAGGCCACGACTCCGATCAGGCCGAGTGTTGAGGTCATCCCCACTCTGGCGACAGACCAGAAATCGGCGAGAATTTCAGAGATACACCGATCCCAATACGCCCACGCCGGTTGTTCTTCGCCGCCGTTGCGTTGCAGTTCGCGCAAGACCGGGCGGATTGATTCCACCAGATCAAGCAGCGCCGCCGCTTGATGTCCGACCTCGTGGATCAACGACGAAGCGATGCCGCTGCCGACCATTCGTTCGCGCGGCACGCGAATGATGGCGACGGGGTTTTCGCCACCGCCGGGCAATCTGGTTCTGGCGCGGCGAATTGCGGCACCGTGCCCGCGATCCAGATAACAGATCACGCCCGGCATCTGGTAATAATCGCCAGGGAGAAAGAGCGCATCTGCCGCCATAACATCAAGACCAGCCAACCAGACTCCTGTTTCCTGTTCGCTTCGTTGGGTGAGCGCATCAGCAAAAATATCGAATTGCGATAACGCCGCGTTGAATCGCAATCTGAGTGTGGTAAATCGCCGATAAGCTGTTTCTGCCGTCACCGACTGCCGCGCCGGACTGTGTAGCCAGTGAAGAAAGCTCCGCACCATCTGATAGACCTTTCGCCGACCAATGATCAGATAACGATCAATTGTGCTCAGTACGGCTGGCGGTAATGCTGCCGCCGGAACCATGGTTTCGTGCAAGGCGAACGGTTTTACCTTGTCCAATCTTGTCAGCAAGGCATGAGCTTCCTGATCAAGCAGGGCGAATGCAGACGAAGAAAGTACGTTGGCTGGTTGGGAAGCCATGTTTCAAGCTCCCAGGATGATGATGGCCTTGCCACGGCGAATCCATTGCCCGGAGTTTTTGTGCACGCATTTGTGTTTCGGCCTGGCTGCTGCTGAAGCCGCCGTTCCGCCGAGCAAGCCCGGAGCATGTTGTTGTGCCGCCGCGGTCAATGCTGATTGTGCGACAGCTTGCGGTGGAGCGGTGGGAGCTGCTTGCGCCGCGTTGCCCGCCGCAGTTCCAGCCAGACGAACGATTTGCTTGGCAACTTCAAATTCCTGGTCTTCGTGGCTCAGGCCTTCGAGTTCCAAACCCAGCAAGTTCCCAGCGGCTCCGGCCAACTTTCCGCCGATTGCGCCGCCGACACCGGGCAGCAGGACGTTGCCAACCGCGCTTCCCAACATCGGTAATGCCTGTTTGGCGACACCGCGCAAAGCTCCGCCCAGCGCACGTCCCACGGGAGATTTGATAAATCCGCCGACAGCGCGCGCCGCTTTTCTGAAGATTTTGCCGATGAATTGATCCAACTCAGCTTCGTTGGAAACCGTCAGGAGTTCAGCCGCCAATTCCATTTCTTCGGCTTCGCTAAAAACACCTTCTTGCGTGTATTCGCCGTAAGTTTCGCCTTCGTGATCGGCTTCGAATTCGTAGCCGTATTCGTCAGCTTCGTATTCGCCAGCGTATTCGCCAAAGTTTGATTCCAGAACGGTGCGGTCAATGTTATGCATAGAGTCCTCCTCGTGAATGGCTCGTAAATGGCTTGTGAATGGGTTGTTGGTTCAACCGCTCGCAGTAGAACGGCGATTTCTGTTAGTGCAGGTCGTGTGCCAGCCGTAAGTTGTTGATTTTTCGTGGGGAAGGGCGAAATTGGCTTCGGTTTGGCGACGGGCGGGGAAAATCGGGCGAAGCGGACTTCGGCGCGGAGGGGAGCGCTGTATCTCTTGCTGACTCATTGCGTTGACAGTGTGTGTAAGGCTGGGCTATCGTTGCCAATCGCAACATCCGAAGCGTATTTGACGAATCCCAACAGCATGAAAACGGAGAAGATTTCAGAACTTACGACCAATCGCCTGTCGGTCTATTTGCGTTGTTTGAATGAGCTGGAAGCGGCTGGGGTCGAGACCATCTCGTCTCAGGCCCTGGCGGAACAGTTCAATTTGAACTCGGCGCAGATTCGCAAAGACCTGGCGTATTTTGGCGAGTTCGGCGTGCGAGGCGTTGGGTATTACGTGGCGGATTTGCGTCAGCATTTGACCAAGATTCTGGGCTTGACGGAAAAGCGTCGCGTCGCCATTGTCGGCATGGGGAACCTGGGGCTGGCGTTGGCCAATTACAACGGCTTCAGCGCGCACTGTTTTGAAATCGCCGCCCTGTTTGATGACGATCCCGGAAAAATTGGCACGCGCTTGCAAAGCGGATTGGAAATTCAAAGCACGCAATCCTTGCGTGAAGTCATTCAGCGTGAAAATGTCGAAATTGTAATCATCGCCGTCCCGGCTTCGGCGGCAGAGCGGGTGTTGGAAATGGTGACTGCCGCAGGCGTGCGCGCGATTTTGAATTTTGCGCCCGTCCATTTGCACGCCAAACCCGGCGTCAAAGTCAAAACGGTTGATCTGACCATTTCGCTCGAAAGCCTGTCGTATTTTTTGGCCAACCCAAGTGAAGATGCTGTGAGCGTAGATTCGCGTGAGTTTTTGCGGCCTGAAGCCGGTGCGAATGGCGCGGCTGGGTAATCGCAAGATCGGGTTTCTTCGGGGTTATTGGCTGCTTCGGGTTTATTGATGATAGACGAACAGAAAATCAAAGAGCAGATTGTCCAGATTGCGACCCGCTGTTACGACCGTGGTTTGCTGGTGGCGGGCGATGGCAACATCAGCGTACGCGTTGGCGAAAACCGCTGCATCGCGACGCCGTCGGCGGTCAGCAAAGGCTGGATGACGCCCGAGATGATGGTGACGGTGGATTTGGACGGCAATCCGCTCGAAGCGTCGCCTTACAAAGTCTCTTCGGAATGGCCGATGCACCGCGTCATCTATCAGCATCGCCCGGACATTCACGCGGTTGTTCACGCGCATCCGCCCCACGCGACCGGGTTTGCCGTCGCGGGGTTGGCGCTCGACAAAGCCATTTTGTCTGAAGTCGTCCTGACGTTGGGCTGTGTGCCGCTGGCGGCATATGGCACGCCTTCGACGCGCGAATTGACCGACGCCATCGAACCGTTTTTGCAATATCACGATGCGCTGTTAATGGCCAACCACGGAGCCGTGGCTTATGCCGGAACGCTCGAACACGCGTTCAACAAGCTGGAGACGCTGGAACACACCTGCAAGATCAGTTTCATTGCGCGCAGTCTGGGCAACGAAAACACGATTCCAGATCGTGCGATTCCCAAACTGTTCGACATTCGCGAACGCAATGGCGTGATGCCGTTTGAAGCGCGCACCGGACAGGCCTGTGGCATGGGCGCAAGCGCCGTCAGTACGGGACAGGCAGACGGCGACCGCATCAGTTTGACGCGCGCGGAGTTGATCGAATTGTTGACGCAATCTGCGCAGTTGTTGACGGGATTGAACAAATCGTAAGGAGCTTAAGAACCAATGGACGCACTTGGAATGATCGAAACAAAAGGTCTGGTGGCGATGATCGAAGCCGCTGACGCAATGGTAAAAGCCGCCAATGTGACCTTGATCGGTTACGAAAAAATCGGCGGCGGATTTGTCACCGCCATCGTGCGCGGCGAAGTCGCGGCGGTGAAAGCCGCCACAGATGCCGGCGCCGCAGCCGCACGTCGCGTCGGCGAATTGGTGAGCGTGCACGTCATCCCGCGTCCGCACGGTTCAGTGGATGAAGCACTGCCGGTCGCGCCGCAATCCAGAGGCTTGAAATAAACGTGTCAGGACGCAGGTGGCCGGTGATGGTTGTACCTGCCACTTGCCACCTGTCATTCGCCACCTAAGTTATGATCATCGGACGCATCATCGGCAATGTGGTTGCCACACGCAAAGACCCACGGCTGGAAGGCTGCAAGCTGTTGCTGGTACGCCCGATCACGCTGACGGGCGAAGACGAAAGCAGCTATCTGGTGGCGATTGACACCGTCGGCGCAGGCTTTCGCGAACGGGTGCTGGTCGTTTCTGGCAGCAGCGCCCGCCTGGCCGAAGGCATGAAAGACAAGCCCGTGGACGCCGCCATCGTCGGCATCATTGATACGGTCGAAGTGACCGATTGAACTCTCCGCATAACCCTTTCCTTCTTCAACTGCCGTAACGGCTGGTTTCAAGTAATGACCACCATCCGCATTGCACTGGCGCAGATCAATCCTATGGTCGGCGATTTTGCCGGCAATACCGCCAAGATTCTTGCCAAAATTGCTGAGGCGCGCGCCGCTGGCGCAGACGTCATCGCCGTGCCCGAACTGGCGTTGACCGGGTATCCGCCCGAAGACCTGCTGTTGCGCCCGCAATTCATCGCCGCCAACTTGCAAGCGCTCGCACAAATCGCCGCCGCAACGCAAGACATCGTCGCCATCGTTGGGTTTGTGGACAAAACGACCGATATCCACAACGCGGCAGCCATTCTTTGCCACGGCGAACTCAAAGGCATTTATCACAAAAACTATTTGCCGAATTACGGTGTGTTTGACGAATACCGATATTTTGACGCGGGGCAATCGGCGCCGATTTTTGCCTACGGCGATGTGCTGATCGGCGTGAACATTTGCGAAGATATCTGGTATCCCGGCGGCCCGACGCAAGTGCAAGCTTTGGCCGGCGCACAGGTCATCATCAATATTTCCGCTTCGCCCTATCACGCAGGCAAAGGCCACGCGCGCGAACGCATGTTGGCGACACGCGCGGAAGACAACGCCGTTGCGCTGGCTTATGTGAATCTGGTCGGCGGACAAGATGAACTGGTGTTTGACGGACAAAGCCTGATCATTGATGAACGCGGCCAGACCGTCGCACGCGGGAAGCTGTTTGAAGAAGATTTGCTGATTGCGGATTTGAACGCCGAGCGGGTGTTCAAAGAACGGTTGCACGATCCGCGCCGACGACAGGAACGGCTGAACATCGTCAATGCTGGCGTTGCTGTCGAGTGCATTTCACTGGGAGAACCGACACGCGCGACACGTCCGCCGCTGGCCAACGACGGACGAACTGACGCGGGAACGCCGACCGATCGTGTCGCAGAGGTGTATCAGGCGTTGGTTGTCGGCACGCGCGATTACGTGCGCAAAAACGGATTTCAGAAAGCCGTCATTGGGTTGTCGGGCGGCATTGATTCGGCGCTGGTGGCCTGTGTCGCGGCTGATGCGCTCGGCCCCGAAAACGTCACCTGTGTGTTTATGCCGACGCGGTATTCTTCCAACGAAAGCGCGCGCGATGCCGAAGCGTTAGCGCGCAATTTGGGCGTGCATTATCACGTCGTCGCCATCGAAGACACGTTCAAACAATACCTGACGATGCTGGAACCGGTCTTTGCCGGTTCGGCGATGGGCATTGCCGAAGAAAACATTCAGGCGCGCATTCGCGGCAACATCCTGATGGCGCTGTCGAACAAATTCGGCGCGCTGGTGCTTTCGACCGGCAACAAAAGCGAAATGAGCGTCGGGTATTGCACGCTGTATGGCGACATGTGCGGCGGTTATGCCGTGATCAAAGACGTGCCGAAAATGCTGGTCTATGAACTGAGTCGTTACCTGAATCAACGCGGCCACGGCGAAGTCATTCCCGATTACATCATCACGCGCCCGCCGTCGGCTGAATTGCGCGAAGACCAGAAAGACAGCGATTCGCTGCCGCCGTACGAAATTCTCGATGCCATTCTGGAATTGTATGTCGAAGAAGACTGGCGGCCTGAAGCCATCGTCGCCGAAGGGTTCGAGGAAAAGACCGTGCGTTGGGTCATTCGGCAGGTTGACCTCAACGAATACAAACGCCGTCAGGCCGCGCCCGGCGTAAAAATCACGCCGCGTGCGTTTGGCCGTGACCGGCGTATGCCCATCACCAACAAATTTCACGGCTGATTGCCAGCCCAAAGCCGCGGGCAATTTTTCTGCGCATCAGAGCCTGACAAAATGCAGATTGACGGCATTTGGCGTACACTGCCGCATCCGCAACGGAATCACTGCGGATAAGAAAAATACACAATCCGCAACCTGGAATCCGCAATCTGATGAACCTCCCGAACCTGCTCACCCTCCTGCGCATTTTTATCGTTCCCTTGTTGGTCGTGGTGTTGCTGACGAAGTTTTCTGAAAACTACGTCGGTTTGCCGCAACACATCGCGGGCGTCAGTTTGTTTCTGTTCGCGGCCATCACCGATGCCGTGGATGGTTGGCTGGCGCGCAAACACGGCCAGGTTTCAAAATTCGGCATCTTGCTCGATCCCATCGCCGACAAATTGCTGATTTCGGCGGCGTTCATTTCGCTGGTGGAAAACCGGCTGGCTCCGGCGTGGGCGGTGGTGATTGTCATCGGGCGTGAATTTGCCGTGTCGGGCTTGCGCGCCGTCGCCGCCGCCGAAGGCTGGACGATTCCCGCGTCAAAAGCGGGCAAGTTCAAGATGTTTTCGCAAGTCGTCACCATCTCGTTTTTGATCACCTCGTCTGTTAACGGCGGCCCGCCGGTCGAAACCAAAGCCTTTCCGATCATCGCTTTTTGGACGGTGCCGGAAATGGGAACGGCCTTGGCGCATCTGTTCGGGGCAGGAGAGATGAACTGGCTGGATTGGCGCGTGTTGTTTTATGGCATTGGGCGCGGCCTGTTGTGGCTGGTGGTGATTTCGTCGTGCTGGTCAATGTATGGGTACTTTCGCGCGTTTTACCTGAATCAGTCGGGTGCTGGTTCCGAATCAAAAACTTCCACGAAGTAACACGAAGCCGCACGAAGTTTAGGTAACGGTATCTTCGTGGTTCTTCGTGTGACTTCGTGGAGAGATTCTTCCGAGGAAAAATGATTTTCGAATACAAAGGCAAACGGCCGCGCATTGGCCAAAACGTATTTATTGCTCCCAACGCCACGATCATTGGTGACGTGGAGCTTGGTGACGGAGTCAGCATCTGGTACGGCGTCGTCATTCGCGGCGACGAAGGCCGCATCGTCATCGGACGCGGTTCCAACGTGCAGGACAATTCGGTCATTCACACGACGCCGGAAATTCCCACCATTATCAAAGAAGACGTGACCATCGGCCACGGAGCGTTACTGGAAGGCTGCACCATCGAAAATGGCGCGGTTGTCGGCATGGGCTCCATCGTGTTGCATCAGGCCGTCGTTGGCGAACAGGCGATGACCGCCGCAGGCAGCGTCGTGACTCCCGGCACGATCATCCCGCCACGCATGCTGGCCGCCGGTTCGCCCGCGACCGTGAAAAAAGAACTTTCCGGTGGCGCGCTTCGTTCGGTTGAACACAGCACCAAGGCTTATCACCATTTGAACGAAGAGTATTTGAAACAGAAGCTCGACGATGCTTCCCATGCGCTGAACGCCGATGAACTCACAAAATGAAATTCAGTTGGGAAAGAATTGGCCTCGCCTGTT
>JAEUQO010000321.1 GCA_016789605.1 Acidobacteriota bacterium | reverse complement strand
GTTGTTCCAGATGACGGCGGCAATGAAGGTCGCAAATCCTTCGCGGAATCCCACCGAATTCCATTCTTTTGATCCAATCCAGTAACTATCGAACGGCACAGTGGCAATAGCGCAACTGTCAGGCGTCACGTTGTGGTCAATTTTGACATTCGGTTCACCGCCGTTCTTAGCGCCGGGTTGGTGGCCATACCAGAGCGCCGCGATGGCGTGCCCCATTTCGTGAGAAACGACTGCTTTCTGTTGCGATTGGGGCGCTCCGCCATCTTCGTCCACATTGTCAATGCGCAGGTAATGGCGTCCGCTGGTGATCGAAGCGTTTGAACTGCTCCAATGCGCCGACGAATATCCGCTTGGCGTGTTATCAATCGCCATGTGGTAGGCCTTGCCCGGCGCTCCGGGAAAGCGGCGCAGCGAAAACGCCGCCACAGCCATCGCCGTCCACTCACTGTCATACGAGCCATAAGCGAAATAGCTCGTGCCGTTCACAATCGGCGTGATGTAATGCGCGCGTCGGTAGGTCGTGCCCGGATAGCTGGAAAAATCGTTCACGTTGTTATGAATGCGCACGTAGGTGCCGGTTGCATCCGAAGCGTATCCGTAAACCGTCATCAAAAACTGTCCCGAAGCATCGTGCGTCCAGTTGAAACAGCCTGTCGCGGGTTCGGTGGCGTAAGTTTTCTCGACGCCGTTCTTTTTGATTCGGACGTGAACGCCATACGCCGGAACATCAATTCCCGCATCGGCATTCGCCCAATGATCTTCCCTGCCGCCTTTGTTTGGACCATTGTCAATCGTGCTGCCGGAATCGGTGGTTTGAATACGGAACATCACACAAGTGCGATATTTGTTCGCTGCCGTAGCTTCCTGGGTTTCGGCTTTGACATCGAAGCTTTCCGTTTCGGCGACATTTCTGGTTATTGGGCCTCCCGGAATGGGGCCTTGGTCAACGTCTTCCGCAAGCTTCGCCTGCGCTTCGCGGAAACTCACTTCCGAAGCGTTGCTTGCACCTGCATCCATCACACGCGTCAGGATCGCGTTTTCAGGATCGCCCGCCAAATCACGTCCGGCTCGCCCGCTGAAATCGCCGCCGTTGAATTGCTGCTGCAATGCCTGTTTGCCATAAAACGCCACATTCGACGCACTGGTCGGATGGAAAAATACCGGCGGAGCAATCCCCGTTGAGTGATAAGTTCCCGCATCATCCAGCACGCGTGCGGTCACCTGCACACGACCGGAAAAGAGAAGGTTGCTGACGTTGAAGCCAAACCGATGCACGTTCAACGGCGTTTCCGCTTTGGCAAAAGGCTCCAGCCGGACTGTTCCCAATTTCAAATTCTGATTGCGGACGCCGCCATCGTCGGCTCTGGCAGTCAGTTCCAGATTCAACGGCATGGCGGTCAGGTTTTCGGTACGCAGCCGCAGATTCGCGCCGCGAACATTCACCACCGAACCATCATCCTGAATGCCATCCCAGGACAAACGCACATCTTCGCGTTGATCCAGCAACGCTTCATCGTCAGAAGGCGCTTCCATTTCTTGCGCAGCGCCTGCTTTGCCAGAAGCGTTTGTCGCCCAACTTGAGAATGGAACGACGGCACTGGTTGCCATCAATGTTCCAACCATCAATAGAACAAAAACCCGTTTGAAGAACTTATTGCTAAAAATCATTTTTGGTATCCTCCTTCGCCCAGGCTTGATGCGCCTGGCGGAATAATTTTCCGGCCCAGATTGCCGGTACCATTGCGTTGTCTGATCTGTGGGCGGCAAATGCTCCTCGCCCTGTTTCCCTCTCTCTGTCGAGCGTTCTCGCGCTCACCGACTAAGGCGGAAATCATTTGCCGAAACTATCAGCCGACGAGAAAAATTTTCCGGGAGTTTCCAATGCGAACCTTCATCGCCATAGAAATTCCAGCGCCAGTCAAAACCGCGCTGGCGCAGCTGCAGGCCGAATTGCGTCAAACTGGAGCCGATGTCGGCTGGACGAATCCTGAGAACATTCATCTGACGTTGCGATTTCTTGGCGAGGTCGAAGAGGCTCGACTGACAGAGTTGAAACGGCTTTGCGGGGAAATAGCGGCGGAATGTCCATCGTTCACCCTGCGCTTGAAAGACACCGGTTACTTTCCGAACGCCAAACAACCGCGTGTGTTATGGGCAGGGCTGGCAGGTGAGGTTTCCCTTGCGCAGGAATTGCAGCAACGGTTGGAAGCTGGTTTGACAGCGCTTGGCTTTGCTCCAGAAGACAAACGGTTCAAACCACATCTAACAATTGGTCGGGTGAAATCCGGCAAGAACCTGCGGCAACTCGTCGCCAAATTGGAAATGTACTCATTGCCGGAATTGTCCTTCGCGGTGGGCGAAATCGTCCTGCTGAAAAGCGACCTACATCCGGCGGGCGCCCGCTATACGCCGCTGGTGAAAGCGGCGTTGCGCAACAGGCCGGCGGACTGAACTGCGCAACAAAGCAGGCCGCGAACAAAAGAGCCACTGCCCTTCGAAAGCTTTGCTTTCGAAGGGCAGTGGCTCTTGTTTTGCGCCAACTCGCAACGGGTTTAGAGCGTAATGCCCTCTTCGCTGCGGCCCAGCACGCGCGCCACGATCTTGGCCAATTCGACCGGTTCGACCGGTTTGGACAAGTGGCGTTGGAAGCCCGAGGCAAGCGCTTTTTCGCGATCTTGCGGGCTGGCAAATGCGGTCAAGGCAATGGCCGGAATGGTGCCACCCTCCGCCGCAGGCAAGGCGCGCAGTTTGCTGATCATCACGTAACCGTCTTCGACCGGCATACCGATGTCAGACACCAGCAAATCTGGCTTGTAGCCTTTGAGCACTTCGAGGGCTTCGGCGACCGAACCCGCCGTGCGAACTTCGGTGCCGTAACGCGACAACATCACGCTGAGGATTTCGCGGGTATCGTGTTCGTCGTCCACGACCAACACGCGCACGCCGCGTAACGACCCCGTGCGTTGTTGCTGTTGCGTGTCCACCTTTTCGGGCCAAAGCTCTTCGCCCTGCACCGGCTCTTTCTTTTCCACCGCCAACGGCAAGGTAATCATAAAGTCGGAACCTTCCCCCGGCCCGCGGCTATAGGCGTAAATTGCGCCGTTGTGCAGCTCGACCAAGTGTTTGACGATATGCAACCCCAATCCCAAACCGCCTTGTTTACGCTTGGATGAGCTGTCAGCCTGACGGAACCGGTCAAAAATGTAAGGCAAGAATTCAGGATCAATGCCCTGTCCGGTATCGCTGACAATCAACAGAGCCTTGGTTTCCAACCGTTCCAAACGGACTTCGATCAGACCGCCCGGCGGCGTGAACTTGATGGAGTTCGACAGCAGGTTCCAGACGATCTGTTTCATGCGTTCGGGGTCGCCGTTGAAGGGGCCGACCCACGGTTCCAGCACGATCTGCATGCGCAGGTTCTTGGCTTCGATCGAAGGCCGCACCGCATCCACCGCCGCATCCACGATGGACATCAGTTCGATCGCTTTGACGTCCAAACTGAGTTTGCCGGTCGCGATGCGTGACGCATCGAGCAAGTCGCCAACCAGGTGCGCCTGAGATTTGGCGTTGCGTTCGATGGTGATCAACGCGCGTTCGGCAGACGCGCGATCCAGCGTACCGGAACGCAGCATCTGCGCCCAACCCAGAATCGCCGTCAACGGCGCGCGCAATTCGTGCGAGATCATCGCCAGGAAGTCGTCTTTCAAACGGCTGGCATCTTCTGCCACGTGACGCGCTTCCTGTTCGCGTTCGAGCAAGGCCTGACGCTCGTCTTCGACGCGCTTGCGTTCGACGCCTTGCACAATGATGTCAGAAATCGAAGCCAGCGAATTCAACGTGTCGGCTTCGAGGTCGTGTTTGGCATAGAGCGCCAACACACCAACCAGGCGTTCGCCCGCCAACAGCGGATAGCCCGCAAAGGCGACCAAGCCATCGCGTTCGGCGGCAGCTTTGTCATCGGCTTCTGCCAACCAGGAGTTGGTCAAATCCGGCTGTTTTTCCAGGGCAATCTGACCGATGCGCGATTGACCGAGCGGCAACAGCGACTCAGGCCCGTCGGTTTGCGTGTGTAATCCGGCGCTCGCTTGCAGGTGCAACATTTGATCGGCGTCACTGAACAACCAGACGCGCGTCAACGCCGAATCGAGGTTTTCGGTGATGGCGTCGGCGCAACGCTGCAAAATCTCTGCCGTCGTTGCTGACGTATCCGCCAGCGCCGAACCGATTTCAGCGCGCAACGCCGATTGACGACTCAAGCGCTCTTGCAACTGTTCGGTACGTTTGCGCTCGGTGATGTCGCTCACGATTCCGATAAAGCCAGTGACTGCGCCTTGCGCATCACGCAAAGGGGCCATCGAAATCTGTCCGGGGAACGTGCTGCCGTCGCGCCGGATCATCAACCATTCCTGATCGGCTTCGCGGTCGCGTAACACCTGCGCCGCAAACACCTGATAACCGGGTTCAATCTCTTCGCCCAGTTCCTGTGACATTTGCGCGGCCAGTCCGACGAATTTTTCCCAGTTGGCGATAACGCGCGGCACAGGCTGACCGATCAGCTCATCGGCGGTGTAACCGAACATGCGTTCGGCGGCTTTGTTGAAGGTGATGATGTTACCGTCAGCGCCCATCGAAACGATGGCGTAACCGGCGTTGTCCACAATCGCCTTGGTCACCGAAGTCGCTTCGCTGACGGCGGCTTCGACGCGGCGGCGTTCGCTGATGTCGCTGGCGACGCCGACAAAGCCGTTGATTTTGCCGCGCGAATCGCGCAGCGCCGTCACCGACAACATCACCGGAAAGCGGGTGCCGTCTTTACGAATATACGTCCATTCGTATTCGCTTTTCAGATTCTGGCGCGCTTTTGCCACCAGGGTCTCAAACCCGGGTTCGATTTCGGTTCCCAGTTCATTGGAGATTTGTTCGGCGCGGGCAATGACTTCCTGCGGATCGTGAAACACGGCAGGCGTCAATTTACCGACGACTTCGGCAGCGCTATACCCCAGCATCTGCTCTGCCGCAGGGTTGAACGTGGTAATAACGCCATCGGGCGTGGAAGCCACCATCGCGTAGCCGGCGAAATCCAGAATCGCCTGTTGCACAGTGCCCGCTTCGCGGATAACGGCTTCGACTTGTTTGCGATCCGAAATGTCGCGAATCAAGCTCATCACCAACAAACCGTCTTCGGTTTCGATCTGGCGACGCGTGATTTCAGCCGGAAATTCGCGGCCATCACGATCAAGCAAAGAAAACTCAATTTGTTCGCTGTCGGTCGAAAGCGTACCGCTGGTCAGCGCTTCATCCAGATCGAGGATGGCTTCCACACGCAAGGGCGCGGTACCGCGCGGCAATTCGCGCATACGCTCCGGCACGAGCATTTCCACGCTCTGGCCCAGCAATTCTTCGCGACGATAGCCAAACAAGGTTTCCGTCTGCGAATTGACCAGCACGATTTCGCCGTCCTGATTGGCCAGCACAACCGCGTCAGGAGCGAATTCCAACAGTTCCTGGAAACGTGTGCGGGCGGCCACCAAGCTGTTGATCAGACTGCGCTGTTCGCGCATGTCGCGCGCGACGGCCAGCACGCCGGTGATCTTGTTTTGTTTGTCGTGCATCAAACCCAGCGAGAAGCTGACCGGGATCGTGCCACCCGACATGGTGTGAATCTCGGTTTCGAGATTGGCGACGCGACCGGTGGGAGCGATTTCCATCAGCTTCCAGGGCGTGGTGGGAATTTCGTCGGTGCCGCAAACGGAATTGAGCGGGCGTCCGAGGATGGACGTTTCCTGGCATTCGAGCAAGGCTGCCGCCGCCGGATTGGCGCGAATGACGCGTCCTGAACGATCTGTCAGGAACAGCGCTTCAGACATGGAAGAAATCACCTGCTGGAACAAATCGCGCGTTTCGGCAATTTCCGCCGTGCGGCGCTCCAATTCGAACTGCGCGTTGGTCAGTTCGGCATAGGCGCTCTGCAAATTGGCGAACATGTCCGGCCAGGCTGCCTCGTGCAACCGGCGCGCTTCTTCTTCCCGATCAGGGGTTTCAGAGTTTCGGAATCTCCAGTTTGGTAAACGCATTCTCAGCCTCCGACTTTGGCTATGGCAGACAAAAATTTCTCCCACAAAGACACACGAAACGGCACGGCGCGAGCAACGACGGCAGACATCGTTTCGGCGTGCGGTTTCGTGTGACTTCGTGGAAAAATCATTTCCGTGCTCGGTGGTTTCAGTTCCTTAGTGAACCGTGCAATTCAGGCAAGGGTCAAAACTGCGTATCGCTCGCAGAATATCAATGCCCGTGAAATCTTCTGGACGCGCGCATTCTTCCAGCAAGGGCGTGTTGATCACCGCCGCTTCGTATGGTCCGGGAATGCCCAGGCCATCGCGCGGCGAAGCCATCCAGGTAGAAGGCGTCATGATCTGATAATTGGCAATGACGCCGCCTTCCAGCGCCAGGTGATGCGTCAAAATTCCCTGCCCGCTTTCACTAAAGCCTACGCCCAGGGCTTCGGCGGGCACATTGAACGGCGTGGACATGCGCGTCTGCCCTTTTTGCAGATACTCAAACGCCTTGAGCATAAAGGTGAACGCCATCATGCCTGCATAAGCCAGATGGTACGCGCGGGCGCGGTTTCGTTCCAGCGCATTGGGTCGTTGGGGCAAATGCCAATGCAACCGCATTGCCGGGCGTTCAAATTTGGGCAACTCCATCTCTAACCCATCACTAACCGAATAGATAAATTCGTTTTTGAGTTTGCCCGCAATTGCGCTGATCCACTGACGCGCCAATGGCCCGCTTTCCATGACTTCGCGATCCCAACGCGGCGCTGTGCTCCAGGAGTATTTCTCTTCCCAATTGCGCCCAGCAGGCCGCGCCAGCGTTTCCTTATTCCAGGGATGCAACGGAGAAAGCGGCGAGCCGAGTTGATCTGATTCAAACGGCGCTTGCGTCCAGTTTTCGTAATACGAATGTTCGACGAACTCTTCAAACCCGATGTTCAAATCGCTCAAGCGCGTCGTACGCAACTCTCCGTTGATCATTGCGCCCGGTGTCGCCAGTCGTCTTTCGCCCCACTCGTTGCAGTTTTCATAACTGCCGTCATAACCTTCGGGATCATCCCAAGCGCCAGCACTAATCAGATTGGCTGGCAATTCGCCGACGCGGCGGTACAACGAATTCGCATCATAAAAGAACTCAGCCAGATCATCCCAGACCACCGCGACTTTCTTGGCGTAATCAATCAGCCGGTGAATACGCCCCAAAACCTGATTGAAGGTCTCGCGGTCTGGTGTGACGCCGACGCCACCTGGATAAATTGCCGACGGATGCGGGTATTTGCCCGACGTGAACGTGGCAATTTCACGTGCGATGCGGGTAATTTTGGTGGCTTCCACCACCAGTTCGCCCGTCTGCGGATTGAGCGCAGTCATAATGTCTGCCAGTGTGCGGAAGCCGTGTACATCTGAATGTGGCGACAACGTATGCTGTGCCCGCTCCCACAAGGTTGGCGTCGTTTGACTGACAACCGCTTCTGAGTAATCCGGCCCGGCAAACAAGAACAAATGCAGCGCGTGGGCATACAGAAACTCTGCGCTTTCGCCCAAGTTGCGGGCGATGACTGCCATCGGTGGCGGCGCAATGCCATAGGCCATTTCCAAGGCTTTGGCTGCTGTCACGGCGTGCGACCCGCCACAGTATCCGCAAGTACGACTGGCCACCTGCACCGTGTCAGACGGTTCGCGGTGTTTCAGAATCAGTTCCAGACCGCGAAAGCGTCCTGCTTCCGCCCGTGCATCCAACACGCGACGTTGTTCAAAATCTACAATGCCGTGAAACGACAAGGTGCCAGCCACACGCGACACCGGAGCCAGCTCAAATCCGTGCACATTGTTGCGTTTGACAAGTTCATCCAACGCCCGGTCACGTTCCAAGGCGATGAGTTCGCGTTTGTCGCCGCGCAAAGTAAACGGGTCGGTACGCCCATCCTCTCGCAAATAGGCGCGCCCGTGTACGTCAACTTCTATCGGCAGATTACGGAAGCACATTCAAGTCAATTTATCCTGGTCGTCTGGTCCTGGTCGTCTGGTCCTGGTCGTCTTGCCCACAGGCGCTGGCGCTTTTGGGCGTCGGTCCCCGTGGAATGTTGATTGACTGCGCGCCCAATACAGCAAGGCAAGTAAAACGGCTGGGGATCGGCTGGCACTCCAAAATTCCCCCGCACAGATGTTTGGGCATCAGCAACCGTTGCCTCACAAACCTAGCCAGTTCAGCCATCCGCACTCTGATACTGCAAAAAGCGCAAAATGTGAGGTAAATGGCTCAACTTCTGCACATTAAGGATCAAAACTGCGAATGGTCCGCTGAATATCAATGCCCGTGAAATCAGCCGGGCGGGCGCATTCTTCCAACAGCGGTGTGTTCATCACGGCGGCTTCATAAACGCCGGGCACGCCCAGCCCGTCCCGTGGCGATCCCATCCATTCCGCCGCCGAAGTCACCTGATAATTATTAATGCGCCGGTGACGGATCACCAGATGGTGCATCACCGTGCCAGGCCCCGCTTCGGCAAAGCCGATCCCCACGTTCTTTTCCGGCGCACGAAAACGAACGGACATCGCGGTTTCGCCCCGGCGAATACAATCAAACGCTTTGAGCAAATTGGCATAGCCGATCATACCGGAACAGGCAATTTGATATGCGCGCGCGCGATTGCGTTCAAGCGTATTAGGACGTTCCGGCAACTGCCAGCGCAGTTTCAACGACGGATTTTGTCCCCTGGGCAGCGCGATTTCCAGATGACGGCGGCCTACGCCAATGAATTCGCAATTGCTTTTGGCGCTGCTGACGTTAATCCAAAGCCGCGCCAACGGGCCGGTTTCCATCGGCTCTCGATCCCAACGCGGCGCGGGCGCCCAGGAATACCGTTCTTTCCAATCTCGACTCACGGCTTGCGGTTGCGTTTGCTTATTCCACGGATGCCAAGGCGAGACCGGCCCGCTCAATGGATCAGCAGGAACGCGTTGCGCGGTGACTTCCAGTGGCCATTGCTCCAGATAGGAATGATCCACAAAGGACTCAATGCCAATGTTGATGTCACTTAAACGCGTCGTGCGCAATTCGCCGTTGATCAACACACCTGGCGGCATGGCGCGATGCTCTCCCCATTCCTTACAGTTGGTATAGGTCGCATCATATACTTCGTGATCTTCGCCAAACCCGACGCTTAGCAAATTGCCCGGCAATTCGCCCATGCGGCGGTACCGCGGCTCTGCGTCGTAAAAGAAATCCACCAAGTCATCCCAGATCGCCGCCACCTTTTTGGCGTAATCCAGCAAGGTATTGATCCGCCCCAAAACCTGATTGAACGTCTCCTTATTGGCCTCGATCCCCACGCCTCCCGGAATGATCGTCGAAGGATGCGGATATTTGCCAAACATCAAGGTGGCGATTTCGCGTCCCAGCCGTGCCATCTGCAAAGCTTCCAAATACAGATGTCCGCTCATCGGATTAATGCCGCGCATGATGTCAGCAATGGTTTCCATCCGATGCACTTCAAATCCTGGCGCGGGCGTCTTTTGCGCTTTCGCCCACAAAGACAAACTGGTGCGGCTCACTGCCGCCTCGCAATAATCCGGCCCTGCCAACACAAACAAATGCTGGGTGTTTTCGCTGATCATTTCGCCGCACAATCCCAGATTGCGGGCAATGATTGCCAGCGGCGGCGGCGCAACGCCACACGCCATTTCGAGCGCCATGGCGGCAGCCGTTGCGTGCGTACCACTGATTGCGCCTTGCAAACGGCTGGTCAGCAGTACCGCTTCTGACGGCTCGCGTTCTTTCAAAACGCGTTCCAACCCATAAAACCGTGGTTGCTCGATGCGCGCATCCAGCACTCGCCGCTGTTCGAAATCAATCACCGTGTGCAATGTCGGGCTTGCGGCGGTGCGCGTAAACGGCGAAATGCCAAACTGCCAGACGCCCGGATTGTCAGTCAGTTTTTCCAACGCCCGTTCACGGTTCAAGGCGCGTTGCAAACGTTGATCGCCGTCCAAACTGTATGGGTAGGTTGCCTCTTCATCGCGCAAATGTGCGCGGCCATAGTCGTCGAATTCAACTGGTAAGCTTCTGAAAATCACGTATGAAAAATGAATGTTGCTTAAGCGATCCGTATTGCGTCGGCAACCAACTCAATTACAAAGGAAAGCAACCGCTCAGGCGATTCGGTTTGAGCTCGCGAGTCGGTCAAGGTAAAAAAGCTAGGAAATCTTTCATTTCCAGCCGGTGACCCGCTTTTGTGTGCACCAAGCTCAAAAACAAATCAAACTAAGCAATCACAAGAATTTGTTGAACGCTTGATCGCCTGTGAGGAAGGCTGCGCTCAAAAGTGCCACAGAACGCCGGGGCAGCAACGCTGGGGCAAACGCTGACTTTCAAATGACGGCACTCATCACGCAGCGGCAAGCTGAGCTATCCGGCAACAGGGGTAATGACATTCCTGCAACGGGCTGCTTGCGCATTTGGCGCGGATGGCTAAAAGGCCGGATCAGGCCGCGCCAAAGCCAGGTATTGGTCCACAAAATCCCGCTCCGTACACCCAATACAACACCCGCCCACACGAGCGCATCCGCCAAACGTACGGGTCCAACCTGTGACAGGCACAGGACACTTGATGACTGGTCGGTTCGACAGATCGAATCCGACAGCGGGCGGATATTCCACACGGGGCGGCAAGGGATACGTTTCGTGATTGTAAAGCCAGCGAGGACGGCGTTCCTCATCCAGGTCGAGGGGCACAAGTTGAGCCAGATGAAGAAAGACGTAGATTAAAGTCTCAATAAAACCTTCGCCGGTCGGTGCGCAACCAGGCACATTGATCACCGGCAATCCGCCGCGACTGCTAAATTCGCGGCCAACATAATCTTCCAGGCCCTTCGCGCCGATCACATTGCCGTCTGCGGCGGGAACCCCGCCCCAAGTGGCGCAACTGCCGATGGCAATAACAGCTTCGGCTTTGGGCGCGAGCCGATCAAGCCAGCCCGCAGTCGTCAGGGCGCTGCCATCAGTGGCATCTCCCAACCGGGAAAAGCTGCCCAATCCGGCCTTGGATTCATCGGCCACCGCCCCTTCCAACACGAGGACAAAAGGCCCTAATGTCCCATCGGCGGCTTTTTCCAGGCTGGCACGAAATGCGTCGCCGCTCTCCATCGCCAACGCTGGATGCACCAGAATCACACGCGGAGCGTCCGGCACATTTCCCAGAACCAGGTCTTCCAGTCCCGGTTCTGAGGCGCCAAGCACAGACATCGTACAACCGTCGCACCCTGCGCCGGTCAACCAAATCAGATACACCGCTTCGAGCGAGGACAATTCGCTCTGCATGTGGGCTACTCCTATTTGCGCTACACCTGGAATCTGCTAGGCAGACTCACGACAAAGATTGACCTTTCGCAGAAACGCGAAAGTGCTCTAACCAACGTGAACCTAATGATTTCTCCCGCTAAAAGTTGGCGCGGATTATAAACGGACGATTCACCGCGCGCAACAAAATATCCTGTCCGCAACACTTAGTACAGGCATTTGACTCCCGCAGAGATTTCATGTTTCATGCGCAATTACTGCGACAGCGTAAAACTTCGCTGACACAGGATGACGCAATCATCTCCGCCAAGAACGTAGATTTAGAACGCAGAAACATTACGACACATTGTCGGCATAAACTTTGATCGTGAACGCAGTCCCTCTCAAATCTTCGACTGGTTCTCAGACCACGGCGTCTGTGCACCCACAAGACGCGACCTTTTGGCGCGTCGAAGGCAGTTTGCTCAATCTGACGGCCGTGCCACCAGTCGGTTATTTCACCTGGAACGCCCAGACGTTTTCTGAACGTTGGCTACGGCGTGGCGGTTTGGCATTGTCTGCCCTGGTCCGGCCTTTTCTGTATGCGGTTGACCGGCGTTTTGCCACGCGTGTCCTGCACACGCTGTTGCGCGGCATCAGCCAGGATCGGCTCGACCTGTTAGGCGAAGAGTACTTCCACTATGTGCTCAAGCCGCAACTAAAAGCAGAAGGCGTCGCCCAATTACGACAAGCGCTGGCGCGCGGTGAAAAAGTCGTGCTCGTCAGCCAGGGACTTGATCACGTAATGCGCCCGCTGGCGCAGTATCTTGGTGTTGAATGGCTGATTGCCAATCGGCTTGAATTCCGCGACGGACGTGCAACAGGCCGGTTGCTGTCGCCAGTCATTCGTCCCCGACAAGTGCTGGCTCGCCTTATCGGAGGCAGCCCTGATGGTCGTGTGCCGCTGGAAAAACTGGCGCGGAATCTGGGCTGGACGGCCAATCCTGAAGTCTTGCTACAAGCGATTTTCCCAGCCAAACGCAATGCGCCGCTGAGCGACCTGCCCAAAGTCGTGTTTGAGCCGCATAAACTTCCAGCGCAGCTTTCTGTGCGTCAGTCGCTGGCAGGCAAGAAAGTGCTACTTGTCGGGTTCACTGGCTTCATCGGCAAAGTCTGGCTCGCCAAAATCCTGGAAGAGCTGCCCGAAATCGGCAAAGTGTTTTTGTTGATTCGGCGGCAGCGTTCGACCACGGCGCAAAAGCGGTTTGAAAAGATCGTGGCGGAATCTCCGCTCTTCGAGAAACTGCACCAACGGCACGGCGACCAGTTTGGCCAATTTCTGGCCGATAAAGTGGAAGTCGTCGAAGGCGACATCAGCCGCCCGAATATGGGCTTTGCGCCCGAAGTCGCAACTCGGCTGCAGGCCGAACTCGACGTCATCATCAACAGTTCCGGGTTGACCGATTTCAACCCCGACCTGCGTCAGGCCCTTTCGATCAACGTTGATGGCACGATCTATGTGCTTGATTACTTGCGCGGATGCGACCATGCAACGTTGATCCATCTTTCGACGTGTTATGTCGTGGGCTTCCACGACGGCCGCATCCCGGAAACCCTGACGGCCAATTACACGCCCAAAGGGCTGGCGAATTTCGACGCCGAAAAAGAATACGAAAACCTGCGCCAACTGGCGCAAGAGATCGAAACGCGCGCCGAAAGCGCGGCGGTCACGGAACAACTGCGCCAGCAAATCCAAAAGAAAGGCCGCCAGCTCAACGATTCGGAACTCGAAGCGCAATTGCGCAAACAGCGGCAACGCTGGGTACGCGATGAATTGATCGAAGCCGGCATGCTGCGCGCACGCGCCTTTGGCTGGCCCAACACTTACACCTTTACCAAAAGCCTGGCCGAGTCCTTGATCGCGTTGCGCGCGCCGGATTTGCCCATCGCGATTGTGCGACCGTCAATTGTTGAAACTTCTACGCACGATCCGTTTGAAGGCTGGAACGAAGGCGTTAACACATCAGCACCGATTTCGTATTTGCTCGGCACGTTCTTCCGTCAGATGCCGACCAATGCCAACAAATGTCTGGACATCATTCCGGTGGATTTGGTCTGTCGCGGGATGACGTTGATTTCGGCGGCGCTGGTCGAACGACGCCACGAGCCGATGTATCAATTGGCGACGTCAGGCACCAATCCCTGCAACATGCGTCGCACCATCGAATTGACTGGTTTGGCGCACCGCAAGCATTACCGCGCGCAAGACGATTTCAACCAGCGGTTGCTGGCGTATTTCGACACGATTCCCGTTTCGAAAGAGCGCTATCAAAAACTTTCCGCGCCGCGTCAGAAACAGATCGTCAAAGCCTTGCAACGCATTCTCTCGCCGCTGCCGATGATGCGTTCTCCGCTGGTGCGTCGCGAACGCGATCTGGATCGCGTTGAAAAAATCATCGAACTTTACGAACCATTCATCCTGCACAACGAATACGTTTTTGAAGCGCAAAACGTGGAGCTGCTTTCCGCTGCCTTGCCGCCAGACGAACAAGCGATCTTTGGTTACGATGCCAGCTACATAGATTGGTGGGATTACTGGATCAACATCCACATTCCCGCGCTGCGCAAATGGTCCTACCCGATCATCGAAGGGCGACCGGTCGAAAACAAAACCAAGCGTGAAGTACAAATCCCCACGCAGGAGCAGCCCGTCGCCACCAGTTGAGCTGTCATACGCGATCTTCATTTCTGTAGCGCTCGATAAACAACAAAGCCGCTCTTACGAGAGCCATCAACTGACGGAGGACGACGTATGCTGAAAAACATCGGAGCAGTCGTAGCCGGTTATATCGTGATGTTCGTGCTGGTGTTTGTCACTTTTTCTGCGGCTTATCTGGCCATGGGGGCAGAGGGCGCATTCAAAACAGGATCGTACGAAGTCACCGCACTCTGGTTGGCAGTCAGTTTCGTGCTGAGTTTTATAGCCGCCCTGGGCGGAGGATTTGTGTGTGCGGCGATCGCCAAAAATCCCAAAGCGACATTGGCTTTGGCCGGTTTGGTGTTGGTGCTGGGTTTGCTGCTGGCGATTCCCGTGCTGACGTCACAAGACAATGGAGCGCCGCAAATCCGCGACAGCAGTGTGGGCAACCTGCAAGCAATGCAATATGCCAAACAGCCTGCCTGGGTCGCAGTGCTCAATCCAATTCTCGGAGCCGTCGGGGTCATGCTCGGCGCTCGGCTGAAAAAATAATATGGCAATTTTTTTGACCGGCGCGACCGGTTACGTGGGCGCGCACGTGGCAGCGCTGCTGCTCGAAAATCACCGTGACCAGCTCAATTTGCTGGTGCGCGCCAAAAATCAGCAAGAAGGCGCTGAACGATTGTGGAAGTCCCTGCAATTGCATTTGGACTTTCCGCGCTTTTACGAATATCTGCAAACGCGCGTCAACATCTTTTGCGGCGATCTGACAGACGCCAGGTTTGGTCTGTCAGATGACGATTACCGCCGCTTGAGCGAAACCACCGATTCGGTCATTCACTGCGCCGCCTCGCTCAACCGCAAAAGCGAAAAAGTCTGTCTGAACGTCAATTTGCGCGGCACGCTCGAAGTCATCAAACTCGCGCAAGCCGCGCGCGATCTGCATGGATTGCGCCGCTTTAGCGATGTTTCGACCGTGGCGATTTGCGGCCACCGGTTCAATGAAGTCGTCACCGAAGACGCCGCGCGCGACTGGAGCCGTTCTGATTACGATCCGTATGCGCGCACCAAGAAGTTCTGCGAACACATGGTCGAAGAGCTTTTGCCCGACGTGCAGCACACGGTTTTCCGTCCGAGCATCATTTTGGGCGACAGCCGCTATGCCGAAACGACGCAATTCGACATGGTGCGTTCGTTTGTGTTTTTGGCGGGATTGCCGGTGCTGCCCTTCCGCCCGACGGACAAGATTGACATCGTCAACGTGGATTTCGTCGCCGAATCCATCGTGACCATTCACCAGAAGGAAAAACCGAACCACGACATTTATCACCTGTCATCTGGCGTCGGGTCGCAAACCTTCAGAGAGCTGACCGACGCCCTGTCACAAGTGCAAAGCAAAAGCGGCCCGCTCTATCTGCCCGCGCTCGAAAAACCGTTCACCACGATCAACAACTGGCTGGCAGACAATTTGCGCGGCAATGCCATCGGGTTTGGCGCGACGTTGCTGAAAGTCTTCATTCCATATTTGGTCTGGAACACGGTTTTCGACAATACACGCATCACCAACGAGACGGGCAAAAAGCCCGCGCCTTTTTCCGCCTACAGCTATCCATTATTGAAATTCAGCAAAGTCGGCAATTTCACCTATCCGTACCGAAGCTGGCCGGCAGACGTGCGGCAGGCTGCGGCGTCCGCTGCGCTGGCAGGGGCGTAAACCAACCGCCCGACGTTTATGGTCAATTGCGAGCCGATGCGCGGGCATGCGCCTGTGCATTGGCCGGATGTTGAGGAATACCTGTTGAGGAATACCTTATGAGCATGGATTTAGCCCTCGAAGCCTGGGTCTCAGGCATGATCGAACTGTCAAAATTCAAATGGGTGCTGGGGTCTGGTCGTCGCTGGCAACCGGGCGATAAGCTGAAACTCTTTTTCGCCGGATACAACGGCACGCGCAACACGGGCGCAGACGTGCGCGTCGAAGAAATGTTGCGTCAGATCAAACACATTCTGGGCGACGACAAGTGCGAACTGAGCGTGCTGACGCAGAGCTTCCAGCTGACGGAAGGGTATTTCAAAGGCGTCAAGCAGGTGTATCTGCCCGATTTGTTTCCGCCGATGCTCTGGCGCGAAGTGCCGCAATACGACGGCGTGGTCGCCTGTGAAGGCTCGCAATTCAAAAGCAAATTCGCCAACGCCCTGACCACGATGATGATCGGCAGCCTGGGCATTGCCGCCGCGCAAAACAAATTGTCGGTCAGTTATGGCGCTGAAGCGGGATATATGGATCCGATGATTGCCAAAATGGTCGCGCGCTATTGCAAGGATTCGTTCGTCATCACCCGCAACCCCGAATCGCAAACCGTGCTGGGCAAACTCGGCGTTTCGACCGAACTCGGCACCGACACCGCCTGGACGTTTGAATCGCATCCGCGCGAATACGGTCAGGAAGTGTTGCGCAAACTCGGCTGGGATGGCTCAACGCCCGTGCTGGTGGTGTGCCCGATCAATCCGTTTTGGTGGCCGGTCAAAGCCTCTGTCGCCAAATACGTCGCCAAAGCCGTGACCGGCGCGCACAAGGAAAGCCATTACCGCAAATTTTATTTCCACAACGCCGGGCCGGAAGTAGATCGCAAATACGATTTCTATCTGTCGGCCATGGCCAAAGCGATCGCGCGCTTCCGCCAGGAAAACCGTGTCTTTCTGGTGCTGGCGGCGTCAGAAATGCTCGACACCAAAGCCTGCCAGAAAATGAATGAGAAACTTGGCGGCAATGTACCGATTGTCTCCTCGGCGGACTATGACATGTATGAGTTCGTCAGCATCTTGCGCAGTTGTCATCTGATGGTGTCGTCGCGCTTTCACGGCATTGTGACTTGCATGTCGGCAGGCGTAGCGTCAGCGGGCGTGACGATGGACGAACGCATCCGCAACCTGATGCACGAACGCGGCCAGCAGGATTTGCTGCTGACCGTGGATGATCCCGAACTGGAAGAAAAGCTCTATGTGATTTTGGGCAAGCTGCAAAAAGATAGCGAAAGCATTCGTGACGGGATTGGCAAAACTGTCGCTAAAAATCTGAAGGTGATGGCTCGGATGGGCGTCTATTTCGAAGAACACGTGCAAAAACGCTATCCCGAATTCCAAATTCGCAAAGGGCTGCAAAGCTGGGAAGATTACTTGCCACCGCTCAGCCCCAATCTGCGCAAGCTGTTAGAAACGTACGGCTAAAACGACTTTTGACGTCTGGTTTCATCATGAACTTCCTGGAAAACATTTTTCATCGCTTGCATCAGACGCCGGAGCGCATCGCGCTGCAGGAAATCCGCGACGGACAATTTGTGTCCGCCACCAGCGCGGCGTTGTTGTCGCAAGTGCGCGCGGCGCGTTCCTACCTTCGCCAGGCGGGCTTGAAAAAAGGCGACCGCTGCGGCTTGCTCGCGCCCAATTCGATTCGCTGGGCGGCGGTGGATTTGGCCTTGATGGCAGAGGGCATCATCGTCGTGCCGCTCTATTCGCGGCAAGCCCCCAACGAACTGGTCAACATGCTCAAGGATTGCGGAGCCGCCGCAGTCTTTTGCGCGGACGCCGCCTTGCGCGATGGCATTGCGCAACACTGGCCGGACGGCCCGTCGCTGGTTCTCTTTGATGAAGTCTTCACCACTGCGCCCGCCGCTGATTTGACGGATGAACCCAATGCGTTGGCAGACGATGACGTCACAACGATCATTTACACATCCGGGACTTCGGGCGAACCCAAAGGCGTGATGCTGACCATCAAGGGCGTCACCTTTATGCTGGGCGCAACCGGCGCGCGCCTGGACCAATTGATGGAAGGCTCCACCGACAACACACCCGATCAGGTGTTCCATTACCTGCCCTTCTGTTTTGCTGGGTCGTGGATTCTGTTGCTGACGGCGTTGTCGCGCAACAGCCTGTTGTCGCTCTCGACGGATTTGAACAAACTGGCCGATGAACTGAAGCTGGCTGCGCCGAATTACTGCCTGAATGTGCCGACGCTGCTCGAACGCATTCGCACCGGCGTCGAAAGCCAGATTGCGCAAAAACCCGGCTTCATTCAGACGATCTATCGCAAAGGCAAAGACGCCTGGTTGCGCCAACACGAAGGCAGAGGCAAAGCCGGATTCTGGTTTGATCTGGCCAACTGGCTGATTTTTGCAGCGATCAAAACCAAGATCGGCGCTGATCTCAAAGCGCTGATTTGCGGCTCGGCGCCGCTGGCCAAAGAAACGCAGTTGTTCTTTTTGCTGCTCGGCATTCGCGTGTTGCAAGTGTACGGCCTGACCGAAACCACCGCCATTTGCACGATGGACGATCCGCGCGATTTCACGCCGGGACGCGTCGGCCCGGCCATCCCTGGCATCGAAATGAAACTCGGCGAAGAAGACGAAATTCTGGTGCGCGGCCCGAACATTTTCGCCGGCTACTGGAATCGCCCCGAAGCCACGCAGAAAACCATGCTTGGCGATTGGTTCCGCACTGGCGACCAGGGCGCAACCGATGAGAAAGGCAATTGGGCGATTACAGGCCGGCTCAAAAACCTGTTGATCCTCAAATCCGGCCACAACGTCGCGCCCGAACCGATCGAAGAAAAACTGGCGTTCAACCTGCCCACCGCACAACAAGTCGTCGTGTTGGGCAACGACCGCAGCTTTTTGACGGCGCTGATCACCGGCGACCTCAACCGCGAACAGGTGCAACAAGCCGTGGACGCAGTCAATGCGAACGTTCCGCACTACAAACGCGTATTGGCATTTCACATCAGCAAAGAACCGCTGACGATCGAAAGCGGGTTGTTGACCGCCAACGGCAAATTAAAACGAGACGCGATTGCCCAACAGTTCGCGCAGGAAATCGAAGCGCTATATCAGACGTAACGGAGGCTGTATGTTCACGTTGGGATTTGTTTGTCTCTTTTTGGGCTTTATCCTGTTCATCATGTTCATGTTCGCCGTCGCTGGGCATTCCAAAGCGGAAGACGAAGCGGCCCGCGCGCAACAGGAACAAAATGACGACTCCAAGCACTCTTAAAACGCATGACACAAAGCTTTGTCGGAGAAACGCTCTCCTGGGAATTAAACGATGGTTGTCTGGAACTGGCGCTGCATCGCGAACCAGCCAACGAAATCGGTCTGCAAACGTTGGCGGAATTGGAACTGTTCGCCGCCGCGCACGAAACGCTGAAAGATCAGGCGCACGCCTTGATCATGTACAGCACGGTCAAGGCCGGTTTCAGTGCGGGCGCTGATTTGCGCGATCTGTATGGCCAGGCCAAAGAAATGGGCTTTGCCAATGCCGCGCCGCGCGTGCGCGACTTTCTCACGCGCATTCACGCCGTGCTGAATATGCTGGACGCCTCGCCGCTGACCACCATCGCGGCAGTCCACGGCGTTTGTTTTGGCGGCGGTTTTGAACTCGCGTTGGTTTCGGATTTGATCATCGCGGATAAAATGGCGCGTTTCTGTTTTCCCGAATTGCGCCTGGGCTTGATTCCCGGCTTTGGCGGCATTCCGCGTTTGAAACGCGATCTGGGCAACGGCATTGTGCGTGATTTGCTGCTGACCGGACGCAGCATCAACGCCAACAAAGCCCAGGCAATCGGACTGGCCAGTCAGTTGGTCGGCGAAGGCGATGCCTTGAAAGTCGCCCGCTTTACCGCCGCGCAGGTCAAAAAGTTCGACCGCGCCACCAGCACTGTTGCCAAACGTTTTCTCAAACCGATTCCCTATGCTGAATTGCGACAGGAAATCGAAACCTTTTGCGAGCTATTCACCCAACCGGCGGTCGAAGCCGGTTTGCGCAAATTTGTCGAGAGCACCGATGCCCAACCCTATCTTCCCTGATCTTGCCGGAACAAGAATGAAAATAACGTTTCATTGCTTGCTGCTGGCGGGCTTCTTTTTAATTTGTCTGGAATCTTTCGCCCTGGCCCAATCCACCCAATCGGTGAAACCGGGCCGCCACGCGAAAGCCAGACAAGCTGCCTTGCCGACCGAAGGTTTTTACTTCCTGATGAACGATTACAAGTTGGATCATCAAGGCGAAGTCAACACTCTCAACATCAAGGTGAGCTATGAGTACAATGCGGGCATCGCTGACAATCAATATCCAGATTTCATTCCCATCAGGAAAGACGTGGATAAATTCCTGACCGAGTACCCGAACGAAATGACGTTCTGGGAAATCTTAAACAAGCAATTGACCGCCCTGCTGCTGGAAAAATACCCGGCGCTGGCCTCCGTCACTTGCGAAATTCAAGTCACGCCCTCGCCCAAATACCCGTTTACTCGCGGCAGCGTCGTGACCCGACATCGGACAAGGCTTGCGAACACCGCTTCTGGCAAACAAAATTCCCAAGGCGGAAAATAACGCGCCACGCATTCATTCAAAGGAGTTTGCTGAATGGCTGAAAAAAGAAGAGCCAAAATCACGTCTCTGGGGCGATACGTTCCTCCCCGTGTTGTCACCAATGAGGATTTGTCCAAACTGGTCGAAACCAATCATGACTGGATTGTCGAACGCACCGGCATTTACGAACGTCACTGGGTCGAAAAAGGCACGCCCAGTTCTGAACTCGGCGCCAACGCCGCCGCCGAATGCCTGAAACAGCGCGGCATCGAGGCCGACGAAATCGAACTGATCATTGTCGCCACGGTTACGCCCGATATGTTTTTCCCTTCGACGGCGTGCGTGATTCAAAACAAAATCCGCGCGACCAAAGCCTGGGGCTTTGATATTTCCGCCGCCTGCTCTTCGTTTCTGTACGCGTTGACCACCGGCGCGCAATTCATCGAAAGCGGCAAACACAAAAAAGTGCTGGTCATCGGCGCAGACGTCATGACCAGCATTCTGAACCCCGAAGACCGCACGACGTTGGTGCTTTTTGGCGACGGCGCGGGTGCCGTGTTGCTCGAACCCTGCGAAGACGGCGAAGATTTTGGCATTCTGGATTATCACCACGAAATTGATGGTAGTGGCGGCGAGCATCTGTACATGCCCGGCGGCGGCAGTTTGCATCCGCCTTCGCACGAAACCGTAGACCAAAAAATGCACTACGTTCATCAGAACGGACAGGCCGTCTTCAAATTTGCCGTGCGCAAAATGGAAGAGCTGAGCACCGGCATGCTGCAAAAGCACAATCTGACGGGCGAAGACATCGCCTGTTTCATCGCGCACCAGGCCAATTTGCGCATCATCGACGCGACCGCCAAAAAGGCCGGACTTGCGCCCGAAAAAGTCATTAAGAACATTCACAAATACGGTAACACCACAGCCGCGACGATTCCGCTGGCCATCGGCGACGCCATCGAAGAAGGCAAACTCAAAAAAGGCGATCTGGTGCTGTTTGCCGCCGTCGGCGCGGGCTTCACGTCTGGTTCCGTGCTGATGCGCTGGGCTTATTGATTTCAGGAGAAGGACTTTGAGATGAAAACAATCGAACAGATCATTGACGAAATTCTCAATCTGGCTTCGACGCATTTCAACGTTGACCGCGCGTCGCTGTCGCCCGACGACGATTTTTTCAAAACGCTCGGCATTGACAGCCTGCAAGCGCTCAGCTTGCTGACGCGGCTGGAAAACCATTTCAGCGTCGAATTGCCCGATTACGAAGTGCAAGGCGTCAGCGATTTCCGCACGCTGGCCGAACGAATTGAAGCAAGACTGTAAATAGCAGACCGCCACAGAGACACAGAGACACAGAGACACAAAACCAACTTGGAGATTCTTCTCTGCGTCTCTGCGCCTCAGTGGCATTTCATCAGAGAAAATGCCCAACAACTCACAGCCCCAAGTCGTGATGGTTGATCTGAGCCAGCAACAATCGCTCGGCTCTGCGTTGCGTGAAGCGCTGGATAGATTTGCCGACGAAACCTGCCTGATCGAAGCCGACCGCGAGCGTGAAAATCATCGGCTGACGTATCGCCAATTCAAGGAAATGGCTTTGCCGCTGGCTGCGTTTATGCAAGCGCGCGGCTTCAAAGCCGATTCGCGTGCAGCCATCATCATGACCAATCAGTCGCGCTGGCTGGCGTCGGCATATGCCATCTTTCATGCTGGCGGCGTGTTGGTGCCGCTGGATTACAAGCTCAACGCCTACGAACACATTCCGCTGTTGGCGCACAGCAAAGCCGAAATCCTGATCACCGAATATCACTTCTGGCGTTCGATCAAACAGCAAAATCCTGATCCGGCGCATTTGCCGCCAACCGTCATCGTCACAGACGTGCCGAAAAACGCCGACTTGATGGGCGCGATTCGCTGGGACGAGGCCAAGGCCGAAGGCGAACCGGCGTTCGTTCCCCGCACACGCCAGGATTGGGCCTGCATCGTGTATTCCTCTGGCACCGGAGGCCGCGCCAAAGGCTGTGTGCTGACCCATGAGAACTATCTGGAGCAATGCGCTTCACTGACAGCGCTTTATCCGTTCTGGCCGGGCGTTCGTTATCTGAGCATTCTGCCAACTAACCACGCGATTGATTTCATGGTCGGCTTCATCGGGCCGTTCGTGTGCGGCGCGACGGTCGTTCACCTGCGTACCTTGCGCCCGGAATTCGTCCGCGAAGCCTTCACGCGCTTCAAAATTACCTACGTCGCGCTGGTGCCGCTGATTCTGAAAAACCTGCAAGCCGGATTGGAACAGCGCTTCGCCGAGTTGCCGCCGCTGAAACGTTTTGTGTTCAACCAACTGCGCGCGCTGAACAAAGCAATGACCAAACAGCAGCCGAATCTGAACCTGAGCCGCAAGTTGCTGAAACAGGTTCACGAAGCTTTCGGCGGCGAATTGCGCGCGATTTTCACCGGCGGCGCGTTTAGCGATCCGCAGATGCTGCAATTCTTTTATGACCTGGGCATTCAGGTCGGCAACGGCTACGGCCTGACCGAAGCAGGCACTGCGCTGACGTTGAACGACTTCAAGCCGTTTCGCTGTGACACCGTAGGCAAACCGCTGCCCGGCGTCGAAGCCAAAATCATCAATGCCGGCGAAGACGGCATCGGTCAGGTTGCCGTCCGCAGCAAGACGGTGATGTCGCATTACCTGGACGATCCCGAGCTAACAAACGAAACCATCGTGGATGGCTGGCTGATAACAGGCGATTTGGGGCGTTTCGATGCGATGGGACATTTGCAGCTTTTCGGTCGCGCCAAAAACATGATCGTCACCGAAGAAGGCAAAAACGTTTACCCCGAAGACATCGAATCCGCTTTTGAAGGCCTGCCGGTCAAAGAGTTCTGCGTCTTTGCGGCGAATTACGTCTGGCCGGAACGGTCTATGCTAGGCGAAAAGTTGATCATCGCGTTGCGCCTGAACGAAGGCCAGCAATTCACCGAAGAACTGAAACAGGACTTGATCCGCCGCAATGCCAAGCTGCTGAACTTCAAACGCATCAGCGGCTATGTGATTTGGGATGCGGACTTCCCGCGCACGGCTTCAATGAAGATCAAACGGTTTGTCCTGGCAGAAGAGATTCGCGCGAAGTTTGATCGGCAGGCGGCCTTGAAAGAATTATGATAGTTTCCGTGGCCTAAGCTCCCAGGAAAGGGTCTAAAAGAGATATGAGAATCACACAAATTTCAATTGACGGGCTATTCGGCGTATTCAACTACGCCATCCCATTTAACTTAGAAGATCGGATTACGATTATCCATGGCCCAAATGGGTCAGGAAAAACAGCCTTGCTTCGACTATTAAATGGCTTGTTTAATTCTCATACCTCAGAATTGCGAGCGATCCCATTTAATTGGTTCCAGGTAGATTTCGACAACCGAAGCAGCATAAAAGTAAGCAAAGAGAATGAGGGTGATGAGCAATCAAGTTTGAAATTCATCCCGATTTCTATTAACGGTGCATCTAAACCATTCATCCTTCCCAAGTTATCAAACAAAAATTTAGAAGAAGCATTTCCACTAGGAATGATAGAGCAGGTAATACCTGGGCTTGAAAGAATTGGCCCTTCTACTTGGAGGCTTATTGGTTCAAATGAAACACTCTATCTTGAAGATATTTTTGACCGTTATTCCTCTCTCTTACCATCTATAAGACTAAAACAAGAGAAAGATCCGCAATGGCTAAGAAATCTTAAAAAAGATGTTCAGGTTCGTTTTATTCAGACGCAACGATTATTGAGCTTTTCAGACACGTCACGTTCTCGAAGATACGATCCCCCATTGCCTCCCGCCCCCGCTGTCGAAAACTACTCTAAAGACCTAGCTGGACAAATACGTCTCAAGCTTACGGAGTATGCAGAGCTTTCACAATCTCTCGACCGTACTTTCCCGGCCAGACTGGTACGTGAAAATTCACTTGATCGCTTGGCTGATACAGAACTCAGAAATCGCTTTGAAGCTCTGGAGGAAAAGCGATCCCGCTTAACTGTTGCTGGTTTTTTAGATAAAGAAAATAAAGACGATTTCCAGGTCTCAGAGCAAATGGACGATCAGACTAAGGGGGTGTTCTCTGTTTACGTTAAAGACGTAGAGCAAAAGCTAGGTGTATTCGACGATCTTCTGAACAAAGTAGATTTGTTGAAAAAAGTTGTGAATCAGAGATTTCGTTATAAGCAAATGGATATTAGCAAGGACGCGGGATTTGTTTTTACAACATCAAATGGACAGCCGCTACCGCCCAGTGGCTTATCGTCAGGTGAACAGCATGAGTTAGTCTTGCTGTATGAAATGTTGTTCAAAATGCCAGCCGAAGCATTGATTTTGATAGATGAACCAGAGCTATCGCTTCATGTTGCCTGGCAAAAACAATTTCTCGGTGACCTTCAGCAAATTACTGAGCTTTCCTCTTTTGATGTATTGCTGTCTACACACTCCCCACAAATTATCCATGACAGATGGGATTTGACTGTTGAGTTGAAAGGGCCGATTCAATGAGAGAACTTCTTGACCCTGTAGACATTGCTAATGAGATAAGAATGGACCGGTCACAGCACTTTGGAGCTTTTCTTTTGGTTGAAGGCTCCACAGATGCCCGTGTTTACCGAAATTTCATCAGAGACACTGATTGCCGGATTGTCATTGCCAACAACAAGATCAATGTCATCCAAGTGTTGGAAATTTTAGAAAGAGACAGCTTCGTGGGCATTCTGGCAATCGTTGATGCCGACTTCGACAGGCTTGAAGGCCAACAACCAGCCAGCCCCAACCTCTACTTCACTGACACTCACGACCTTGAAACACTCATCATCCAATCGCCTGCGCTTGAAAAAGTTCTGGCAGAGCTTGGCTCTGAAAACAAACTGGCGAGTTTCGTAGCACGTCAGGGCGATGACATTCGCATAATCCTGCTGAAAAGCGGAAGCCATCTTGGCTATCTGCGTTGGGCTTCTTTGCGACAACAACTCAACTTGAAGTTTGAAGGTTTGGCCTTCGGCAAGTTTGTTGACCATGACACTCTGATGATTGATGAAGCCAAGCTAGTCAAAACAGCAAAGGATCATTCAAGCGCGCATCATTTGAACGAAGCCGAAATTCGCCAACAAGCGCAAGAACTCAAAAACGAAAGCCACGACTTATGGCAAGCTTGTTGCGGACACGACCTTGTCGGTTTGCTTTCGATTGGCTTACGAAAAACGCTCGGCTCCAATGACACCAAAAAAGTTGAGCAGGAAGTCGTCAGTCGCGCTTTGAGATTGGCTTACGAGTTTATCCATTTTTGTTCGACTCAGCTTTATGCTTCCGTTCAGAGTTGGCAGAAAGCCAATCCGCCGTTTCAGGTATTCAGATGATCCAACGCGCTTTTGCCGAACACTTCGCCGCTGATTGGATTGAGTCGTGGAATGCACACGATCTTGATCGCATTCTGTCGCATTACACGGATGATTTTGAAATGACTTCGCCGCGCATTGCCGACATCGCGGGCGAAGCCTCCGGCAGGTTGAAAGGCAAAGAGCAAGTTGGCGCATATTGGGCAAAAGGTTTGGCGTTGATGCCCAATCTGCATTTCGAACTGATTTCGGTGTTAACCGGCGTGAGCAGCATCACGCTTTATTACAAAAATCAGCGCGGGCAGTTCGCCGCTGAAGTGTTTCATTTCAACGCGGAGGGCAAGGTGGAAAAGGCTTTCGCGCATTACACCGCCTGAGACTAAAGATGACCAACGCAACTCTGGCAATCGTCAATCCGGCGGCAGGGTTCGGCAAAGCGGCAAAGCTGCTGGGGCCGACGATGGATCGTTTGCGCGCGGCTGGCGTCAGCTTTGATGTGGCTGAAACCAAGCGCGCAGGCCACGCGACTGAACTGGCGCGCGAAGCTTACAAAAATGGCTATCGGCGATTCATCGCGGTTGGAGGCGACGGAACTTCGTTTGAGACGGTCAACGGATTGTTTCCTGAAGCGCTCAACGACGCTCCGCCAACGCTTGGCTTTTTGCCGCTAGGCACGGGCAATTCGTTTCTGCGCGACTTCACGGCTTCTACCAAAGATGGCGGCGCGAATTACGCGCTGCAAGCGATCATCGAAAACCGCTCGCGACCGTGCGATGTCATTCGACTGAAACACAAAACCGGCACGGTGTATTACATCAACATTCTGAGTTTGGGTTTTGTCGCAGACGTTTGCACTCTAGCCGGTAAGTTCAAACGGCTGGGCGCGGCAAGTTATGGCCTGGCAGTGGTGTTGACGCTGGCCAGGTTTCAAAAGCGAGTCTTCCCGCTCAAGCTGGATGGGACTCCGCTTGAGGATTCGCCCAGCACGGCGCTGCTGATTTTCAACAACAGCAAATTTACGGGCGGCAACATGATGCTGGCCCCCAATGCCGACACCGGCGACGGACAAATCGAAATTGTGCGTTGGTCAGCAGACCGCTTCGATTTCATTCGCAACTTTCCCAAATGCTATGACGGTTCGCACATTCATCACCCGCTGATCTGGACAGGACAGGCCAGACGCATTGAGCTGAATTTCAGTGAACCGATGGACATCATGATTGACGGCGAAGTGATGACCGTACAGATGGAATCGTTGGAAGTGTTGCCGTCCGCATTGAACGTTATGGTTTGAACCAGTTGTCTGCGGCCAGGTTTCAGTTTTGCGTGAGCCGTAAGAACCGCAGCGCTTCGCAATGGCTTTGACACCTGACACATGACATCTGACACCCGCTTATGAACATCCGCTCTGACATTCGTAATCATCCTACTCACGCCTGGGCGTCACTGAATTTTTTCCAGAAAGCCTATTACAGCATTCGTTCGGTTCTGGTTTGGATCGCCAGCATTCTGCACTTTTTCCCGGTGTGTTCGGCGTTGGTGTTGATGGGCGTGTTCATTGATCCGCGCAAAAACGACGGGCCACAACGCTGGTTGTTCCGCAACATCCTGCGGTTGGCGGGTGTGGATTTCGAAGTGAAGTTTGCGCCCGGGTTTGATCGCACGCGCACCAGTTTGTTCATTTGCAATCATATTGATCTGTGGGATGCCTTCATCATCTATTCGGCCATTCCGCAATTCGTGCGCGGCCTGGAACACGAATCTCATTTCAAGATTCCGGCGTATGGCTGGATGATGAAACGGTTTGGTAATGTGCCCGTCCCGCCCGAAGGCAATCTGGCCAAATACAAACAAATGATGAAGCTGACCAAAGAGCGCCTGGATTCCGGCGTCAGTTTGATTGTCTTTGCTGAAGGTTCGCGCACGCTCAACGGCCTGGTGGGCGAATTCAATCCGGGCGCATTTCGCATGGCGATTCAATATGGCTATCCGATTGCGCCGATGAGCATCGTGGGCGCATACGAATTCAGCAAAAAGAAGGACTGGAAGCTGTTCCCCGCCAAAATCACGGTCTATATGCACGACACGATCGAAACTGCCGGTCTGGGCAAAAACGAGGTCGAGCCGTTGCGCCAGCGCGTGCAAGCCATCGTTGCGCAACCCGTGAACGAGTTTTACGGCCTGAGCCCGGTAACCACAGTTCAAACCACGTCTGTTCCCTCTCCCCAAGAAGCCGTGCGCTGATATCCCTCAAGACGGATGACGCGCTGCGCCAAAAGCGTTGTCAAAGCTCTCGCACAAGCCGCTCCAGTTCCGCGGTAATCTGCCCGGGCGCGCTATCAGGTACAAACGACACCGGCGCGCCAAAGGTGATCGTCACCGTTCCGGGACGAGAGAAATAGCGCCGTTGCGCCGTCAAATCGAACAAGCCTGCAATTTTCATTGGCACCACCGTCAGTCCTAAATTTTCCGCCAGCAAACCAATCCCGGACATAAACGGTTTCATCTCGCCATCGTCGGTCGTGCGCCCTTCGGGAAATACCAGCACGCTGTATCCGCGTTCGACGGCCTCGCCAGCATACGCAAAGCTGCGACGAAACCCGCTCTTTTGCGGCAACGGAAACACGTTGAACACCGTGACGACCAGCAAATATTTGAGCGGGTCAAAAAGACGGCTAAGCCAATTCGCGCCGTCTTTTCGTTGCTGCAATGCGCGCAAGCGTTCGCCTGCCATTGCCACAGCCAGATGCCGACGATAATGACCGGGCAAAGCAAACAGGATCATCGCCGGGTCTACCATCGAAATATGATTGGCGATAAAAAGCACCGGGCTGCGCAAATCACGCAACCGCTGCTGACCACGCACACGCGGCCAACACATCACAGAAACAAACGGCACAATCAGCAAGTGATACGCGAGCACACGCAACCAGGTCACCGGCCAGCGCAACGCCCATTTCGGATAAGGATATGGCACGGACGTTTCGCTGACCGTCGCGCTGGCATCGGCACGTGAACGAATCATCGCTTCGAGTTCGTGCACCGTCGTAGCAGGCGTCAAGGCGGCTTCGTCGAGTTCGATTTGATAGCGATCTTCAAGCGCGCTGAGCAACGCCACGCGCCCCAATGAATCCAGTTGGCGCAAATCCGAACTCCCCAACGAAGCGAGAATGTGCGCCAACGGACTGGCTGGCGCTGTGGAGGAAGCTGTCGCGGTTGTTTGTGCCAGCACGAATTCTTTCACCAGCGGCTTGCGCACTTTTTGCGTGGCCGTGCGCGGAAAGTCAGCTTCTGGCCAGACAAAACAGCGGCGCAGGCGTTGCGATTCGTTAAGCAAGGCGTTCGCGCGAGCAAGGATGTTTGTCGCATCGCGCTGCGCTTCAGGTGAAACGTCGCGCAAGATCAGCACGGCGACAGGTTCCGGCCCTTGTGCGCCTTCAATGCCGACGACGCAACTGGCACGCACTTCGGGTTGTTGGTTGAGCGCGGCTTCCAGGTCTTCCGGATACAAATTCAATCCGGCGGCAGTGACGATGACGTCTTTTTGACGCCCTTTGAAAAACAGGTTGCCTTCGGCATCAAGCGCACCGACATCACCTGTCCGCAACCAGCCTTCTGCACCGGGCAAAGGCTGTACCCCGTCACGCCAATATCCAGCCGCAACGTTGGCTCCGCGCACCAGAATCTCGCCCTGCTCGTTCAACTTCACTTCCTGCCCCGGCAACGTTTTGCCAATCGAACCGCGACTGAGTTTGAACGGATGATTGACGCTGACCAGCGAAGCCGTTTCGGTCATGCCATATCCCTGCACCACAGCGAAACTCAATCGTTGCCAGAACGTTTCGACTTCGGTGTTGAGTGTCGCGCCGCCAGAAACAAACGCCCAGAACTTCCAGCCAAATTGCCGATGCAAATCGCGGAACATCCACCAACGATGCAAAAAGTGTTTTCCCTCAGCCCTGGCAAAGCGTTGTTGAAAATCTGGCAGCGCTCCGCGCGCGGCAAAATCGCGCTCGAGTTTGTCGCGCAAGGTTTCGAGCTGGCGCGGCACTACCGAAGCCACTGAAATCCGTTCGCGTTTGATCGTCGCGATAATGTCAGACGGATTGTGCGAAGCTTGAAAAAAGACTTCGCCGCCCAACAAGCGCGGCACAAACATCCCCATGAATTGGCCGAACACATGGCTGAGCGGCAACAGGCATAAAAACCGTAACGGATGCACCCAGCGTTCATAGCGACGATATTGTTCGATTTCTTCGGCCAGCGGGTTCAGGTTCGCCAACAGGTTGCGATGCGTCAAACAAACGCCTTTCGGCTCTGCCGTGGTGCCTGACGTAAAAATGATTTCGACCAGGTCATCGTTGCTGCTTTGCGCTTCGTAACGCGCGGCAGAGTGGTGCGCGATGGCCTCGGGCAAATCAGCCAAACGAAGCTGGGGCAAGTCAGCCTGAAATTGTCGTTGCTGTTCTGCGCCGCAAAGCAACAATCTGGCGGTTACCTGTTGTTGCACGCGTGTAGCGAAATCCGGCGCGCTTTGTTCATCCAGCGGCACGATTACTGCGCCGCGCAATACACAACCGAAAAATGCCGCCACCCATTCGGCGCTGTTTTCCGCCCACAGCAATACACGGTCACCACGACCGATCTGACGTGCTTCCAGCTCACGAGCAAAGCGATACGCTGTTTGCGCCAGCGCGGCATAAGACCAACGCACCGTGCGCAGCCCACGCATTTGCGCAAACGCAAGGTCGCCACTTTGTGTCAGGTGATCGTCCAACAAACTGCTGACCGAATCGCGCACAAACCCTCCCGTCAGGAACGAAGCTGTGATCTATTTCAATCTGATTTGGTGTACGTCAGACAACGCGGAAAGCCAACAGTAAAAAAAGGGCGCGTGCTTCGCAAGGAAGCCCGCGCCCGAGTCAGTGTGGGTGAGAGAGAAACTATTTGAACGTGATTTGCACCAGATTCGCCGTGCGACTGTCAGCGCTCACAATCACGTCCTGCACGCCATCGCCTGCCAGCCGACGCGGCAGCGGACCAACGTTCAATTGATCCAGCCCGAAAAAGCCTGGCGCTTCGCCCGCAAAAAGCACGGGCAAGGTGGCGGTATCCGTGGTGCTGCCCGGCGTGCGCAACCGCACCAACGGCAAAGCAGTGCGCTGACGGAAGCCTGCGCCGTACAGAATCAAATAGACCTGCTCGGTTTCCGGCCCCAAATCCAGCGGCACCGGCACGAAGCGTTGTTGCGCTGAATCGTAACGCACCAACGGTTCGAAGCTTTGCGCGCCGTCGGCTTTGACACGCAACGCAACGCCTGCGGCGGTGCCGCGTCCGGTGGCGTCGGCGCTAAACATCACCGGCGCAACCGGCACAACAATCAACGAACCCACGCCTTTCAGCGCGGCGCCGGATTTCACCAGCACCAAACATTGCGAGCCTTGCGTTCCCGTCGGCACCAGGAAGTTGATTTGCCCCGGCGAAACGAAAAACAGCGGCGCGAGCCGTTCGATGCCAGCCGCATCACGCACCGTCACCGTCGTGTCGCGCAAAGTCGTCGGCAATGGAACAGAGGTGGCGACTTCTGTTCCGTTGGTCAAATCACTGCCAAACAGCGCCACGATGGAATCGGGCGTGACGACGCTGCCGCTAAAACTGGCGGCAGGCACATTCGCGACTTGCGGGCCGATCAGCAAAGGCAAGGCTGCCGAGACGCCGCCGCCTGGCGTTGGCGTGACGACGGTCACATTCGCTGAACGCGCTTGGGCAAAATCTGCCGCCGTCAGTTGTGCGCGCAATTCGCGTTCGCTGATAAAGACCGTGTCACGAGCTTCGCCGTTCAAATGCACAACCGAATTCACCGCAAAGTTTGTTCCCGTGACGACCACCTGCGTACCGGGCAGACCGGTGGTAACCACGTTCGGCGTGAAGCTGCTCAGTGTCGGTGCAGGATTCGTCGCAAGAATGATGAAGCTGGCCGAAGTCGAAAGCCCGCCGCCTGGTTCAGGTGTAAACACGCTGACGTTGGCTGTTCCGGCTGATGGCAAATCCGTCCTCGGAATCTGTGCCTGCAAGGTCGTCGGACTGATAAACGTCGTGACACGATCAGACCCATTCCAGCGAACGACCGATGTATCGGTAAAGCCGGTGCCGTTCACCGTCAATATAAACGCTGCCCCGACCGCAGCCTTGTTCGGCAACAGCGAGCTCAGCGAAGGAATCGCATTGATGCGACCGACGTTGATGGTTACGGGATTGGATATGCCTCCGCCCGGAGCCGGGTTGATCACACTGACGGCGGCAACCGCAGCGGCGGTGACGTCGTTGGCGGAAATCAGCGCCGTCAATTGCGTGCTGCTGACATAGGTCGTCACACGCTCTTGCCCGTCCCAGCGCACCTTGGATGTCGGCACAAATCCTGTTCCGGTCACGGTCAAGGTAAACGCACGCCCCAGTACGGCCAGCGTCGGCGATAGCTTGCTGACGGTCGGAACCGGATTGTTCCCCGTGATCGTGATCGAACCGGTTTTGATGGTCGTCACGGTGCCTGCGGCAATGCGGCGAATACGATCATTGTTGCTGTCAGCGACAATGATTTCGCGAGTATTGCTCAACGTGATATTGGTCACGCCCGGCACACGCGTATTGCCGCCCAGTGTGCCAATCGAAACATCGTCCGGCGAAAACGCCAACTTGCCGTTGACCGCCGGGCCACCGTCACCGCTGTATCCAGGCGTATCACCCGCTATCACTGAGGACGTGCCATCCACAGCCAACCGCACGATGCGCGCTTGATTGCTGACCGAACTGGCGGCGTTGCTTTGCGCCACAAATGCGACGCCACTGGCATCTACCGCGACATCGCGCGGGCGAACGATGGGCGTGGTATTCATTGCGGCAAATATTCCGCTGCCGCTGGCGCTTTCGCGCAAGACCTGATCGCCGTCGTAACTGGCCACATACAACCGTCCGTCAGCGCCCATGCCGACGCCAGTGTAAATCGCTGGCGGCAGGTTCAAGCTGGATACGACGCCCGTATTCGCGTTGATCTTGCGCACAGCTTTGTTGCCGGGGTCAGCCACATAAATATCGCCCGTCGTCGGATGCAGGACGACATCGCTCGGCGCCAACAAGCGCGCGCCCGTGGCAAAGCCGCCATCGCCGATGTTGCTCACGGAAGGGTTGCCTCCCACGATTGTCCCGACATTGCCCGGCGGGATCACAATTGGCGTGGCAGAACTGCCGTAAAACGTAACGCCGATGTTGCTGGTGTTGATGAAGCGGATTGAGCCAGTGCGTTTATTGTCCACCGCCGGACCAAATTTCGAATCGGCAACGAAAACGCCTTTGTCAGTGACGAACAATCCTTGCGGCGTATCAAACGCAGCTTGAATGACCGACACATTGTCTGTCGCGCCTGGGCCTGCATCTTTGTTGATGGTAACAATTTGCCCAGGCAAAACGGTGATTTCGGAGCGCGTTCCGGCAAATAGCGTGACCGCGTTTTGTCCGCGATTCACAAAGCGCAAAGACGCGCGCAACGTATTGGCGATCCACAAATTGCCTTGCGCATCGGCGGCCACGCCGTTCGGACCGCCCAGCACAGCGCCGTTGGCGACGCCGCCATCAAACGGCGTCAGCAATCCCGTACCGGCGATGGTGTCAATCTGATTGCCCTCAATGCGTGTGCCGGCCAATGTGACCGCACTGGCGCTCAAATTTAGATAGCGCACGCGTCCGCGTCCGGCTTTGCCCTGATCGAGAACGTACAGGCCATTGGCATCAGCCTCCAACCCAATCCAGGCAGGCGTTGAATTGGATTCCTGCAAATTGAATGTCGCATTGGTGATCACTCCGCCATCGCCGCAGGTTGTCGCAGTGTAATCACAGACAAGGCTGATCGTTCCGGCAATCGAGGTCGCCGCATTTCCCGCCGATCCGGGGTTGTCAATGCGCGCGATGTTTTGCGCGTTGCCATCGGCGACAAAGAGCTTGCCATTGAAAAACGCCAAGCCCGCCGGATAGGAATTGCTGCTGTATTGCGCAGTCAGCGAAAGTAAGCCCGTCGGCTCCAGTTTGACAATGCGTGCGTGCCGCGCATCAGCAATATACAAATTGCCTGAGGTGTCGAACGCCAGGTCGCGCGGTTGCAACAACGGCACTTGCAAGGCATCGGTCGGCACATCCGGGAATTTTTGCGTCGGGCTGGTCGTTGCCCCATTCCCCGCCACCACTGAAGTCACATCCACGGCGCTGATTTTGCGCACAAAGTTGTCGTAACTGACATACACCTCGCCCGTCACCGGATGCACGGTGATGCCGTTAACACCCCCACCGGGAATACGCGCCAGCAATCCCAGCGTGCCGGGATTCAACGACGTGCCAAACACAGATTGCACACTGGCGGAAACGTTGAGCACCCACACGGCATTGCTAAATTGGTCAGCCAGGTAAAGCAGGTTGCCATTGCCGTTCACAGCCAGGCCGGAACCGGTGACACCGATTTCAGCCGGATCGCGATTCCAAATGTTCTGAAACCCGGCCAGCGCGCTATCATTCGTCAACACGCGCATAACGCCCGGCTGAACGAGTTTGCCCGCAATTGTGACCGCAGCATCCGTCGTATTGAGAAAGCGCACGGTGTTGCCCGTGAGCGCTTGATCAGAAACATAAACGCCGCGCCCTTGTGGATCGCGTGCAATCGCGATCGGAGTCGTAAATGAACCGTCTTTGGCGCCGACGGTGTCGCCATAACCGCCTGCAACGGTATCAATCGTCGTCACGCCGTTATTGGCAATGGCTGACAAACGCCAATTGTAAACACCCGGCGCAACATACGTATGAGCCGGATTTTGCGTTGTGCCGCGCGGCGTGCCGTCGCCGAAATCCCATTCGTATGCGACGGCAGAGGCGCATCCGCTGGCGGTTGTCGTGGCGGCAAAATTCACCGCCTCGCCCGCAGCGGCTGACGCCGGCACAGTAGTGGAGGCCTCGACTTTGCACTCGCCTTGCGCCGCCGAATCGTTCGGCGCGAACAACGCCAGACTCAGGCTAAAGATAAGCAACAATGACAAACCGACTTTCAACCGTGATTGATTGCTACGAGCTGAAAACCGGTGGTAGAGAGAGAACAACATACTGCTATTACTCCTTAAGTTATGCGCAGCCCGGTTCGCCATCTCGGGCGACGCAATTGGGTGATGCAAACAATGAACAGTGCCCGCTGCCACGTTCGCGCCGTGTCCGCAATGGTCTGCGGCGACCTTGCCAGTGGTACCGGCGGGCAGGCTGCTCCTGATTCCTGCGTGCGTCGCGACAGAGAAAAAGCGCGGGAACGTCTTTCTCCCTGCCTGTCCACGACGCAACACAGAAGGCGATTAATCAGCAAAACAAAACGTCGCCGTTTTGCGCCGAAGCCGAAAACGAGGATGAAAATAAAGATGAAAGCGAAGCAAATTCCGAATCAGGCCTGTGGGCAGGAGGCGGCAAGAAAAAGGGGGAACCATAGCCTATACACTCCTCTATTACGTGCTGCGTTTGCGCACGTGTGTGATCTGTTGAATTGTAAGAACGAAGCCCTTTCATCAGAGCTTGGGTGGTGTGTAGTTCCCTGGTGGTAATGCAATGACCAATGGTGTTAGGTTCGCGTGATATAACCAATCAACCGACCGCGTGACTGAACATCACTCATTAACGCGACTCTACCAACACCTGCGCCACCAACTAATCGCCGTAATTTTCAGGGAAACTCAAGAAGCACTGAGGCATGAGGAATGCTTCTCTTTTATTTGCGCTTGCGTCATCAAGCATCAACGGCGGGCATCCTACGACAGAGGTTCCGGCACACAAAGAGATTTAATGTTAGACCGGCATGCAATTGGCTGTGTTGAATATGCCGGTCTAACACACATCAAAAGAATTGAAAGTCATCCAGACAACGCGGCGTCATCATTTCAAAACGACTTGCACAATGTTGGCTG
>JAEUQO010000291.1 GCA_016789605.1 Acidobacteriota bacterium | reverse complement strand
GCGCGCGTCGCCGTCAATCGCTATTGGCAAATGTTGTTTGGCGCGGGGCTGGTCAGAACCACCGAAGATTTCGGTACACAGGGCGAATTGCCTTCGCATCCTGAATTGCTGGATTGGCTGGCGGTCGAATTTCGCGAAAGCGGCTGGGACGTCAAACGCTTGCTCAAAACCATCGTGCTGAGCGCAACCTATCGTCAGGCCTCACGCTTGACGCCGCAATTGCAACAAACCGATCCCAACAACCGCTTGTTGGCGCGCGGGCCGCGCGTGCGGCTTTCGGCAGAAATGATCCGCGATCAAGCGCTGTCCGTTTCCGGTCTGCTGGTCGAAAAACTGGGCGGACCGTCGGTCAAACCTTATCAACCGGACGGCTTGTATAAAGACATGGCGTTTTCCGGCTTGACCGGTTACGAACACGACAAAGGCGACGGGCTCTGGCGACGCAGTTTGTACACGTTCTGGAAGCGCACAGTGTTGTCGCCCACGATGCAGGTGTTTGACGCCTCGGCGCGCGAATTCTGCACGGTGCGCGATACGCGTACGAATACGCCGTTGCAATCGTTGAATCTGATGAACGACGTGACCTATCTGGAAGCGGCGCGCTTGCTTGCCGAACGCATGCTCAAGGAAGGCGGCACAAAACCTGATGAACGCCTGGCCTGGGCGTTTCGCCTGTTGACGGCGCGCACGCCGCGCGCGGAAGAAGTACAGGTCTTGTTCCGCAACCTGACCAAACAACAATCGTATTTCGCGCAACATCCAGCCGAAGCGACAAAACTTTTGGCCGTCGGCGACAAACGCAACGACGCGCAATTGTCCGCGCCTGAACTGGCGGCCTATGCTTCTACCGCGAGTTTGTTGCTCAACCTGGATGAGGCAATCACCAAACAATAACGCCCATCTCTGCGGAGGAATGTAATGGAAGTTGCAGGCAAAGCCGCCGTCGTCACCGGCGGCGGCACTGGCGTCGGACGCGCAACCGCGTTGGCTTTGGCGCGCTTGGGCTGTTCGGTGCTGGTCAATTACAGCCGGTCAAAAGATGACGCCGAAAAAACCGCCGCTGCCGTTTCCGCCCTTGGCGTCAAAGGCATCGCCGTGCGTGCGGATGTTGCGCAAGATGATGATTGCCGTCAGATGATCGAAACCGCCGTGCGCGAATTTGGGCGGCTGGACGTGCTGGTCAACAACGCTGGCGTCACGTCGTTTATCAAACACGACGATCTTGAAGCCGTCAGTCTGGACGATTGGCAACGCATTTTGTCGGTCAACGTCATCGGCGCATTTCAATGCGCGCGTGCGGCGCGCGGCGCATTAGAAGCCTCCGGCAACGGCGAAATCGTCAACGTCTCCAGCGTGGCAGGCGTCGCCGGTACGGGCAGCTCAATTCCCTATTGCGCGTCAAAAGCCGCGCTGAACAATCTGACCGTTACGCTGGCGCGCGTGTTTGCGCCTAAAGTGCGCGTCAATGCCATTGCGCCCGGCTTCATCGAAACGCGCTGGTTGCGTCAGGGGTTGGGTGACAATTACGAAGAAGCCAAAAAACAACGCGAAGCCCGCATGCTGTTGCCGCACGTGCTGCAACCCGAAGACGTCGCGTCATCCATTCTCGGCGTCATCACGGGTTCTGATTTGCTGACCGGACAGGTGATCGTGCTCGATAGCGGCATGCTGATTTCCAACTTTTCGCCGCGCTAATGCGCCAGAAAACAACGCTTATGCATCCGATTGACGAACGACAATTATTTCTTACGCGGCGGCAATTCTTTGGCCGCCTGGGCATGGGATTGGGCACGGCAGCGCTCGCCACGTTGCTGGGCGAAAATGGCTGGGCGCAAAGCGGCGACGGCCAGGTGCGCGCGCCGCATTTTGCCCCCAAAGCCAAACGCATCATCTATCTGTTTCAAGCCGGTGGGCCGTCTCAGCTCGATCTGTTTGATTACAAACCGCAATTGCAAAAGTTTCGCGGACAGGATTTGCCCGATTCGATTCGCCAGGGACAACGGTTGACGGGCATGACTGCGCATCAGGCGACTTTCCCGACCGCGCCGTCGCTGTACAAATTTGCCCAACACGGAAAATCAGGCGCGTGGGTCAGCGAATTGTTGCCCCACACTGCCAAGATCGTTGACCGGTTGAGTTTCATCAAATCCATGCACACCGAACAGATCAACCACGATCCGGCGGTGACATTTGCGTTGACGGGTTTTCAGCTTGCAGGCAGACCCAGCCTGGGCGCGTGGGTGTCGTATGGACTCGGCAGCGAAAACAAAGATCTGCCCGCGTTCATCGCCATGATCTCGGTCAGCAAAAACGGCGGCGATCAACCGCTCTATGACCGGTTGTGGGGCAACGGCTTTTTGCCGTCGCAATACCAGGGCGTGAAGTTTCACAACGGCCCCGATCCCGTGCTGTTTTTGTCCAACCCGCCGGGCGTCAATCAACAAGTGCGGCGACAGTTTCTCGACGATCTGGCCGAACTGAATCAGCTCAACGCCAAGGAATTCGGCGATCCTGAAATCCCCGCACGCATTGCGCAATACGAAATGGCGTATCGCATGCAAACGTCCGTACCCGAATTGACCAATCTGGCGTCTGAGCCGGAAACAACCTTTGCACGCTATGGCCCGGATGCGCGCAAACCGGGCACATTCGCGTTTAACTGCGTGTTGGCGCGGCGACTGGCGGAACGCGGCGTGCGGTTCATTCAGCTATTTCATCGCGGTTGGGATCATCACGGAGGGCTGCCCAGAAACATTTCGCGTGTTGCGCCCGAAGTAGACCAACCATCCGCCGCCTTGATTTTGGATTTGCAAGAACGCGGGTTGCTGGATGACACCCTGGTCATTTGGGGCGGCGAATTTGGCCGCACCGTCTATTCGCAAGGCAAATTGACGCCAGACGATTATGGCCGTGATCATCATCCGCGCTGTTTCACGGTGTGGCTGGCGGGCGGCGGCGTCAAACCGGGCGTGAGTCTGGGCGAAACCGATGATTTCAGTTACAACATCGTGCGCGATCCGGTGCACGCGCACGACCTGAACGCCACGATCCTGCATCTGTTGGGACTGGACCACAAACGCTTGACCTATCGTTTTCAAGGCCGCGACTTCCGGCTGACCGACGTACACGGAGAACTCGTCACACCGCTGCTGGCGTAACCACAAACTCGTAACCACAACCTCGCAACCTGGCTGCATTCACTGCTCACAACTCAGAAAGGATTTTTCATGACTACTGCCAATCAATCTCGCCGCAAATTCATCACGGCTTCGACAGCGGGCGCCGTGGGCGCAACGCTCACCGCCGCCCAATGGAACAAAGTGCTGGGCGCAAATGACCGCGTACGACTGGGCATCATCGGCCCCGGCGACCGCGGCCAGCAATTGATGAAAGAATTTATCAACGCACCCAATGCCGAATTTGTGGCGGCTGCTGACATTTATACGCGTCGGCACGACGAAGTGAAAAAACTGGTGCCGAGCATCAAAACCTACAACGATCACCGCCAGCTGCTGGCCGCCAAAGACGTAGACGCCGTGATCGTCGCGACGCCGCTGCATTGCCACGCACGCCACTTTCTGGACACGCTGGCCGCCGGCAAAGACCTGTTTTGCGAAAAGACCATGACCTGGTCCGTGGACGAAGCCGATGCCTGTCTGGCCGCCGCCAAAAAAGCCAGCAAACGCGTCATCGGCATTGGCCAGCAACACAACAGCGCCGGATACTTTCAGGATGCGCGTAAATGGGCGAAAGAAGGTTTGGTGGGCAAAGTCACTTCGGTCGAATCCTGGATGAGCCGCAACACGCCACGCGGCAAAGGCCAGTGGGTGCGCCCCATTCCCGCTGATTGCAATGCACAAAACGTTGACTGGAAGGCGTTTCTGAATGGCCGCCCGAATCGCCCCTTCGACGCGCACAAATTCATCAACTGGCGGCTCTATTGGGAATTCTCAGGCGGCAACGTCACCGAAAACATGGTGCACCAGATTGGTTGGATCATTGGCGTGCTCGATTTGCCTGCGCCGACGGCGGCCTATATGTCCGGCGGCGTCTTTTCCGAAAAAGACGGACGCGAAGTCCCCGACACGATTTCGGTGATTATGGACTTCCCCAACGACCTGACCGTGTCGTGGCAATCCACCTTTAGCAACAGCCGGTTTGGTCTGGGCATTCGCATTTTGGGTTCGGATGGCACGATTGAATGGCTGGCAGGCACCACGGATATGGTCACGGGCAAATCGGCCAGCGGCTGGAGCTATGCGCCCGAAAAACTCAATCGCCCGAACAGCGAATCCATCAAGGGCGACGCCAAAGGCGACAACCATTACGCCAACTTCGTCGAATGCGTGCGTTCGCGCAAAGAGCCGAATTCCTCTGTCGAACTCGGTTATAAATCCGCGCTGGCGGCGCATTTGGCCAACTTGTCGTATCGTCGCAAACAACGCGTCACGCTGGATTCCGCACGGCAATCCGCGCGGCAATAACGCGTCACCACTTCCGGTTTGTTGCCGCCTGAATTGGGCGGCAACAAACCGTTGCAGCCTCCTTCCCTGACCAGCCTTCGCCTCATCGAAATCTTAACGCGTCTAATCTTTACCGTTCCGCACAAAATCTCTCACAGAGCTGTTCGTAGTTCATCACAGGGTTGGCACAGAGTCAGTGCCCAATTCAGCAGCAAGCAATCCGACAAAATTGCAGAAGCAGCACGCAAAAGCCCGCAAAATTGTCAGAAGTGCAAAAGCGGCTCTAACGCGAACTTCTCACGACAAACAACTCCTAAAATCTGAAAAATTCGCCGCGCAAAATCCAAAAAACGCAATCCAATCCAGAAATCTGAACAAGCTACTACTGGGCGATCCAAGACTTTGGCGGTAAACAGTGCAATTTCAATCATGGTCTTGGGCAATATTATCGGGCATAGTCCTTGCCTCGCTTTCAAACTCCGTTAGTTACCTTCTTATGTAATCGAACACAACTCGCAGTACCAAGAAGACCGAATAAGGTCTCGCACTCACTAATCGAAAATAATCAGTAGATTTCTTCACAGCCCTAGGAGGTCACCCGGCTGTTAAGGTTTCTGCTTTGTTGCGATTCGCAAAACCACTCACGGAGGAAGACCATGAAACAGAGTTTATTGAAATTACTCTCTGCTATAGCGATGGTTGCCGCACTTGGCGTGTTCGCGCTGGCGCAAACCACCGCTCCCATTTCCGGCTCTGTGCTTGACCCCAATGGCGCAGCTATCGCTGGCGCGGAAGTCACCGTCAAAAACAACGCGACGGGCACCGAGCTGAAAGCGAAAACGTCTGCCAGCGGCGCATATACCGTTCCCTCGCTGGGCACGGGCGTTTACACCGTCACCATCGAAGCCCCAGGCTTTAAAAAGGCTGTGGTGCAAGAAGTGAAAATGGACGTCGGCGTGCCCGCCACGGTGAATGTCACCCTGGAAATCGGCGCCGCCAGTGAATCGGTTGTCGTCCAAGGTGGCGCGGAAGTGTTGCAGACACAATCAGCGGCTGTCAGCACCACGATTACGGGTCGCCAGATCACCGAGACGCCATTGACCTCTCGTGACGCATTGGACTTGGTATTGCTTTTGCCCGGCACCAACACCCCAGGTCGCCCGCGCACGTCAACCATCAATGGGTTGCCGAAAGGCTCACTCAACATCACGATGGATGGCGTCAACGTGCAAGACAACATCCTGAAATCCTCCGACGGCTTTTTCACTTATGTGCGTCCGCGCGTGGATGCCGTGGATGAAGTGACGGTTTCGACCGCGACGCCAGGCGCTGAAAGCGCGGGCGAAGGCGCGGTGCAAATCAAATTCGTTACCCGTTCGGGCAGCAACCAGTTCACGGGCAGCTTGTACGAATATCACCGCAATCCTGCGCTGAATGCCAACTATTGGTTCAACAATCGCGACTTGTCGCCCAAACCGGGTTACACCAATGCCCCGCGCGATTTCATCATCCTGAACCAATTTGGCGGTCGCCTGGGTGGCCCGATCTGGATTCCCAAGGTGTTCGATGGGCGCGACAAAGCCTTCTTCTTTGTGAACTACGAAGAGTATCGCATTCCCGAACAGACCACGCGCCAACGCACGATCATGAGCGAACAGGCGCGTAACGGCATCTTCCGTTACGGCACCAACGGCAGCGTGAACCTGTATCAATTGGCCGCCGCCAATGGTCAAACCTCCACGCCCGACCCGACGATTGCCAAGTTGTTGCAAGACATCCGCAGTACGACCACCCAAACGGGCGCCGTGCAGGCGCTGACCGATCCCAACGTAGAACGGTTCACCTTTACCAATCAGGGCGGACAAACCCGTTACTTCCCCACCGTTCGCTTGGACTTCAACCTGACGAACAAGCACAAACTGGAAAATGTGTGGAACTATCAGTTGTTCACTGGCTTGGTGGACTTCCTGAATGGCACGGACCCGGCGTTCCCGAACTTCCCCAACCAGGGGTACCAGGGATCGAACCGTTTCTCGAATACGACGGCCCTGCGTTCGACCTTGACGCCGACCATCGTGAATGAAGCGCGCTTTGGTTTAACGGGCGGCACCGTGTTGTTTTTCCCGAACGTCAACGTTGGACAATTCACCGGCTCGCTGGCCAACCAGGATGGCTACAGCATCGCCATCAGCGCCTTTGGCGGGTTGACCAACCCCACCGTTTCGACCACGCCCAGCCGCCGCAATGCGCCGGTCAAAACATTCACCGATACGCTGAGCTGGACGCGCGGCTCGCATAACATGAGCTTCGGCGGTTCGTTCACCAACATCAACTTCTGGAGCTGGTCGCAACAACAAGTGCCGACGATCACGCTGGGCACTGATGCCACCGATCCGGCCAACGGATTGTTCACCACGGCCAATTTCCCCGGCGCTTCGGCGACCGATTTGACCAATGCGCGTAACCTGTACGCCGTGCTCACCGGTCGCGTAACACAAGTGGGCGCCAACGCCATCCTCAACGAAAAAACGCTGGAATACACCTACAACGGTGCGAACGTGCAACGTGGTGTGCAAAAAGAATTTGGTTTCTTCGCGCAAGATTCCTGGCGCGTGAATCCGAACCTGACCCTGACGGGCGGCGTGCGTTGGGAAGTGCAATTGCCGTTCAACGCCACCACCGATGTCTATTCACAAACGACGTTTGCTGAACTCTACGGTATTTCCGGTCTCGGCAATCTGTTCAAACCCGGCACGCAAACCGGCAAGACCACGCAATTCACGAAGTTCTCGGCTTCAACCAACCCGTACAACGTGGATTACAACAATTTCGCGCCGAGCGTAGGCGTGGCCTGGTCACCGGTCACGAAAAACAGCGCGTTGAAAAAAATCTTCGGCGAAGGCGGCCAAACGGTTTTGCGTGGTGGTTATTCCATCGCGTTTGTCCGCGAAGGTCTGAACGTCTTCACCAGCATTCTGGGCAGCAACCCTGGTATCTCGATCGTGGCCAGCAAGAACCTGGCGCTGGGCAACCTGGGCACCTTGCCGGTGCTCTTCCGCGACAAGAGCCGACTGGCCCCGCCTGATTTCCAGAAAACGCCCATCTATCCGACGGAAGGCGCAATCACCAACTCGGCGAACGCCTTCAATCCCGACCTGCAACTTGGTTACGTGCAATCCTGGAGCTTCGGCATCCAGCGCGAAATCAACAAAGACACGGTCATCGAAGCCCGCTATGTCGCCAACCGCGGCGTCAAACTGTGGCAGCAATTCAACCTGAACGAAACCAACGTCGTCGAAAACGGCTTCCTCAATGAATTCAAGCTGGCGCAAGCCAACTTGCAAGCCAACATCGCTCAAGGTCGTGGCGCGCACTTCCGCTACGCCGGTCCGGGCACGGGCACATCGCCGCTGCCGATTATGCTGGCCTTCTTGACGGGACAGCCGGCTTCCGCGGCAGGCGCGGCGGCCAACTACAGCAACGCCAACTTTGCCAACGCCACGTTGGTCAACGCGCTGGCGCTGAACGCACCGGGCTGGGGCACCTTTACCAGCAACTTCATCAACACCGCTGGTTTCCGCAACAACGGGTTGGCGGCGGGCTTGCCGGCCAACTTCTTCCTGGTCAACCCGGGCAAACTGGGTGGCGCCTGGTCTATCGAAAACAACGGACGTACGTCCTACGATTCGCTGCAAGTCGAATTGCGTCGCCGCTTGTCGAAAGGTTTGTTGGTGCAAGGCAATTACACCTTTGCCAAAGGCTTCACCAATGCCTTTACCAGCAGCTCGGTGGTTGCGGGACAGCCTGCCACCTTCCGCAATATGAACCTGAGCAAGACGGTCACGCCGTTCAACATCACGCACGCTTTCAAGGTCAACTGGATTTACGAGTTGCCGTTCGGTCGCAATCACTGGCTGGGCAGCGGCGTCGGCGCAGGCCTGGATCGCCTGATCGGCGGCTGGGAATTTCACGGCGCAGCGCGCGTCCAAAGCGGTACGCCGTACAACCTTGGCAACGTGCAATTGGTCGGCATGACACGTAGCGACCTGCAAAAGGCCGCGCAGTTGCGCTTTGATGACGCAGGCAAGATTGTGTATCACTTGCCGCAAGACATCATTGACAACACGCGCCGAGCCTTCAACGTCAGCGCCACCAGCGCCAATGGTTACAGCACGCTGGGCGCGCCGACAGGCCGTTACATCGCGCCGGCCAGCAGCGGCGGGTGTATCGAAGCGTTCACCGGTCAGTGCGGCACCACCAACCTGATCCTGTACGGACCACGCTTCTCTCGCTATGACCTGAGCATCGTCAAGAAGACAAAGATCACCGAACGCGTGAACTTCGAATTCCGCGCCGAGTTCCTGAACGCCTTCAACCACATCAACTTCATCGTCGGCAACCCGGCGAATGATACGAACACGGTTGGCGGCTTCGCGAACGCGACCTTCGGACAGGTGACGCAAGCCTACCGCGATCTTTCGACCACGAACGATCCGGGCGGACGCTTGATCCAGCTCGTTGGCCGCATCAACTTCTAACGTTTTGCTCGTTCGCCCCAAAGGGGAGAAGCGCACACCCTGCGCTTCTCCCCTTTTTTATTTTCTTCTGTGATGATCTAGCCCTGACGCGCCACAACGCTTACAATGCGCCGCGTAATACCATCAAAAAACAAGCATCAGTTTTCTTCATACAAAAATTCTGGTAAATCCCTAGCAGCCCCCTAGGAAGCTACTAGCAATTACTTAAGAAGTATTCGCTTTACCCGCCATCATCTTGCAGTACCAGTTGAGTTCAGACGCGCGTGTCGCCCGTTGTTACCCAATGGCATCCGCCAGGATTTCCATTAGGTCGTTTGGGTTTCTTTCCTGAGTCGCGTGTTGTGGCTCTTGTTCCCAAGCGCGCCGACGACACAACGCGCGTCTGGAGTTGTGTGCTCAACAGCCGGGGAAATCCTCGTTGTTTTCCCGTGGCAGGAGGCTGCGCCCCAGACACAACCTCCGCAAACCTCAACCCCTGATTGTAGGAGACTGACAAAATGAACCGCCTGAGACTCTCTCTCTTTTTTGCGTTTGCTTTGTTGGCGCTGGCACGCGTCGGCGCATTCGGACAGGTGACGTCCTCGATTACCGGTTTGGTCAGCGACCCCAACGGCGCGGTCGTTTCCGGCGCCAGCATCATCGTCAAAAGCGCCGTCGCCGGAACCGAGTTCCGCACGGTTTCGACCAGCACCGGCAATTTCAATTTGCCCTCATTGCCAACCGGCGCTTATTCGTTGGTCGTGGTTGCCACCGGCTTCAAACAAGCCGAAGTGCGTGATATTCAGCTCAATGCCGGCACGCCGGCGACCGTCAACGTCACGCTCGAAATTGGCGGCGCCAACGAACAGGTCGTCATTCAAGGCGGCGCCGAAGTGTTGCAATCGCAATCAGCCAATATCTCCACCACGATCAGTGTCAACCAGATCATCAATTTGCCGCTGGTGTCGCGCAACCCGGTGAATTTCGTGTCGCTGATGGCGGGCGTCAATACGCCGCGCGACGTGCGCAATTCGACGATCAACGGGTTGCCCGAAAGCGCGATTGACATCACGCTGGACGGCATCAACGTGCAGGATAATTTCAACAAAACGGGTGACGGGTTGTTTGTGCGTGTCGCGCCGACGCTCGATTCGATTGAAGAAGTCACCGTTTCAACGGCCACCCCCGAAGCCGTCGGCGGCGCGATGGGCGCAGTGCAAGTCAAATTTGTCACTCGTTCGGGCGGCAACGATTATCACGGCAGCTTGTATGAATATCACCGCAACACGGCGCTCAACACCGCGTATTGGTTCACCAACCGCGACACCACGCCCTATAACATCAAAGCCGCCAAACCCTGCGGCGATCCGAACAGCTCGACCTTCAATGCGAACACGACGGTTCCGTATGATCCGAACAACTGTCACGCGCCACGCGCCGCGAATCTATTTCACCAATTTGGCGGACGCCTAGGCGGGCCGATTTGGATTCCCGGTTTGTTCAATGGGCGCAACAAAGCCTTCTTTTTCGTCAACTACGAAGAATTTCGCCAACCGACGCAGGTCGTACGGCAGCGGACGATCCTGCATCCGCTGGCCCAATCGGGCGTGTTCCGCTATGGCACCGGAGCCAACTTGCGTTCGATAAACCTGCTTGATCTGGCCAGAACCAACAGCCAAACCGCGACGGTAGACCCCACCATTCAGAAACTGCTGGCCGACATTCGCAACGCGACCAACGGCGTCGGCGGCATTCTGGATTTGACCAATCCCAACCAGCAGCGGTTCACCTATAACCCCAGCGGCAGCGCGCTGACCAAACGTCCCACCGTGCGTTTTGACTGGAACGTGACGTCCAAACACAAAGTCGAACTTTCATGGACCTATCAACTCGGACGCGGCGGCCCCGACTTCCTGAATGGCGTTGAACCGGCCTTCCCCGGTTTCCTCAATCAAGGCAACCAACCGGCTGATCGTTACACAGGTTCGTTTGCGGTGCGCTCAACGTTGACGCCCACCTTGGTCAACGAAGCGCGCATGGGTTTGTCGGGCGGTCCGTCGCGATTCAATCCGGCAGCCAGCGCCGCCAGCTTCTCTGGCTCTGTGGCCAATATGAATGGCTTCGCCTTGAACCTGAACGATGCGCTGGGCATCACCAATCCGTATGTCGTGACCGCCCCCAGCCGCCGCAATCCGCTGTTTCGCGAATTTGGCGACACACTGACCTGGTCGCGCAACGCGCACACGCTGGTCTTTGGCGGCAAAGTCTTTGACACGCAATTGACCTACAACGCGCAAACGCTGGTGCCGACGGTGCTCTTTGGCGTGGATACCAACGATCCGGCCAATGCGATGTTCAATACCACCAATTTCCCCGGCGCATCGGCGACCGATTTGAACAATGCGCGCGCGCTGTACGCAGTGCTGACCGGACGCGTCACGGCCATCAACGCCAACGCCCGCCTGGTTGAAGAAAGCGGGAATTACGAATATCTGGGCAATGCGTTTGAGCGTTCGCACCAGAAAGAGTTCGGCTTCTTTGTGCAGGATTCCTGGCGCATTCGGCAAAACCTGACCTTCAATTATGGCGTGCGCTGGGAAGTGCAACGCCCCTTTACTGTGGACAACAGCAGTTACACAACCGCCACGCTGAATGACATTTGGGGAGTGTCCGGCACAGGCAATCTTTTCAAACCGGGCACACAAACCGGGCGCGCCACGCAATTCATCCAGATGAAAAAAGGCACGGGCGCTTACAACACGGATTACACGAACTTCGCGCCGAGCCTGGGATTGGCCTGGCGTGTCGCGGGCAAGAGCGGGTTGTTGAAATTCCTCACGGGTGAAGGCCAAACCGTCATCCGCGCAGGTTACTCAATCGCCTATAACCGCCAAGGCATTGGTGATTTTCGCGGCGTGCAATCGTCCAATCCCGGCCTGATTATCACCACCAACCGCAGCATCGCGTTGGGCAATCTGGGCACCTTGCCGCTGCTGTTCAGCGACAAGAGCCGTCTGGGTGCGCCGACATTCCCGACCACACCAACCTATCCGCTGGTGGCCGAACCATTCGTGCAAGCGACGAATTCGGTCAACATCTACGACCCGGACATTCAGATTCCCTATTCGCAATCGTGGACCTTCGGCATTCAGCGCGAACTCGACAAAAACACCGTCTTTGAAGCGCGCTATGTCGGCACACGCAATCTGCGCGGTTGGACGACCTACAACCTGAACTCGGTCGAACTCAATATCGCCGAAAATGGGTTGCTCAACGAATTCCGGCTGGCGCAGGCCAATTTGCAAGCCAACATCGCTGCCGGACGCGGCGCCAACTTCCGCTATTTCGGACCGGGCACAGGCACCTCGCCGCTGCCGATTACGCTGGCATATTTCAGCGGTCTGCCGACGGCACAAGCCGGCGTCGCCAGCAACTATTCGTCGGCTAATTTCGCCAGCGCGACGTTTTTGAATGCGTTGGCAATCAACAATCCCAACATCTGTTGCAGCACGACGACCAGTTATGCCGGGGCGATGGAAAACAACGGCACGTTTCGCGCCAACGCCTTGCGCGCTGGCTTACCGGCGAACTTCTTCCTGACCAATCCGGGTCTGCGCGGCGGCGCCAATTTCACCGGCAACGGCGGTTATACGCGCTATGACGCCGCACAGGTTGAATTGCGCCGTCGTCTGTCACACGGGCTGTTGGTGCAGGCCAATTACCAATTCGCCAAAGCGTTCAGTTCCGCGCGCGTCAGTTTCCGGGCGCCGCGCGTCAATGAACTCGACACCAACACCTTGCGTCACGCTTTCAAAGTCAGTTGGGTGTATGAACTGCCGATTGGCAGTGGCAAGCCGCTGTTTGGCAACGTTGGGCGTATGGTCAATCATCTGGTGGGCGGCTGGGAATTCCACGGTTCAGGCCGCGTGCAAAGCGGACAGATTTACGATTTTGGCAACGTCAACCTGGTCGGTATGACCATGAAAGATTTGCGCAAGGAGTTCAAATTGCGCTTTGACGATGCCGCCAAGATCGCCTATATGCTGCCGCAGGACATCATTGACAACACGATTCGCGCGTTCAACGCCAGCCCGACTTCGGCCACGGGTTATGGCACCCTCGGCGTGCCCACCGGACGCTATCTCGCTCCGGCCAACAACGCCAGTTGCATCCAGGTGTATAGCGGCCAATGCGCGCCGCAAAACGTGTTTGTCACCGGACCGAAATTCACGCGGTTTGACCTGAGCGTGAAAAAACAGGTGCGGTTTTCAGAGCGATTCAACTTCGAATTGCGCGCAGAATTCCTGAACGCATTCAACAACATCAACTTCTTCAACCCCTCCACAACCGCCACGACCACGCCGTCCAACTTGCAGTTTATGCAAGTGACCACGGCTTACACCGACGCCTCAAACACCAACGATCCGGGCGGACGGCTGGTGCAAATCGTCGGACGGTTCAACTTCTAACGTCTATCCGGCGAGCGGAATTACGCAACGTAATTCCGCTCGCCGCACTTTCGCCGCGCGTCTCGCCAATCACGCGCGCAGCATTTCGCTTGCTTTTCACTTGCCTATGAATCGCCGCCAGTTTCTTTCTTCTGTTTCCTGCTCTCTGGCCGCCACCGTTCCCGCCTGGGCTGCACTTCGTCAAAACCCCGTGCCTGTCACATCAGCGCCGTGCTGGCTCGAAGTTTCTGCGCCGTTTTTGCTGGAAGGCGGCGCGGGCGGAATGACCAGTGAAATCGTGTTGACGGCGGATACCTTTGCGGGCGTGCGCGGTTATGAAAACAACACCGATGCCACCGAATATGAATTGCTGCTATATGACGCCGCCGGGAAACCGTTCGGCCAGCACGGAATTGCCAAACGATTGCTGGTGCCTGCAATGCACACGACCGTCATCCCCGTGCGCGAATTGACGGGCAAAGCAAATGCGTTTTTTGGCGGTGTGCAAATTCGTTTGCGGCCACGCACGCGCGAAGGCTTGCACGCGAGCGATTTGTTCAGTTCCGCGTTTGTGCGCTGGCAAGCGGCGCAATCGTTCGACAACGTGCACGCCAACCCCGACCCGCGCCAATGGCAAAATACCGAAAGCTATCTTTACTCGATGCCGTTTCCGGCCTTGCGCGAATATGAATGCGTGCTGAGTTTGTTCAATCCCAACGCCACGCGTAGCGTCGGTGAAGTCGCGCTGTATGATCCGCAGGGCAAACAACTGCTGGCCGAACGTTATGAGCTGGCCCCACATGCCTCACTGTCATTGGCACTGAACGCGCGCGCCAAAAACCACCCAGGCAATGGCCGACTCGCCGTGCGCAATGAAGTGCAAACCGCCAAAAGTTTTGGCTATTTGATGATGCGCCAAGGCCAACGTTTCAGCGTCGAGCATCCGATTCATCAAGGACTGTATGCGCCGAAGCCCTCGCCAGCACCGTTTGACGCGCAAGATCAATTCAAAGCCAAAAACGTGCTCTATTCGCCGCTGCTCTTCAAACAGAAAAAGCTTGGCGGCCTGACGTTCAATTCGCGGTTTTATTTGGGCACAGGCATTCCACTGAACGAGCCGCAATGGCTCTTTCCGTTTGCGGTGGATGACAAAGGCGAAGCCGTCTGGATGGCGCGCAACGACACGAAATTAGCGCATTACTTACCCGACCAAACCGAACGCGGCGTTATCAAGCTCGCCCCCCAACAAAGCTGCCAGCTTGATTTTCAGTCGTTATCACTGCCCGCCAATTTTGCGGGCGGGTTGGCAGTCGCAGTCGCGCCCGACACCACGCACACGCTGCTCAAAGCCGAAGTCCGCATCCCTGAATGGAACGCCTACGCCTTTACTCATTTTCGCCCCGGATTGCGCTCGGCGCGCTCGTACCAAAAAGCCAAACCGCGCGGGGGGCTGGCCACGGATTACATCGTTTCGGGCGCGCGGCTGGTCAAAACGAAATCCATACTGCATTTCGATGAAGTGCTGGCCGTGTTGAACATTGATGATCAAGGCCTGGAAGCCTCGCCCGTCGTGGAACTTTTTGACGCGCGCGGCTTGCTCAAACGCCTGCCGCTAGGCAAGATTGCGCCGTTCGCCTGCCGCCATTTCGTATTGTCGGAACTACTCCCTGGCAACGCCCAGTATGAAACCATGAGCCTGCGGCTGATAGACGAACATGCCACGCTTTTGATGTCGGTCATCCATCTGGATCACCAGCGGCGCGATCTGGCGCTCGATCACGGTTCAGACCGTTTTTCGACATTCTTCGATTACGGCTGCCAATAACCAATATTCAACGGAGTCACCCGATGAAAAAGTTGCTCTTCCTTTGCCTGTTGTTGTGCCTGGGCGGTCTGGCCGCTTCCGCACAAAAGAAATTCAAACCCTGGAATGAATGGTCGGAAAAAGACGCGCTCAAGATGCTCAATGATTCGCCCTGGGGCCAGACGCAAACCGACACCAACACCTCCGAGATGTTTTTTAGCCCAACGGCCCAGGGCAGCGGGCGTTCCAGCGGTGGCGTTGGCAGCTCTAACGACCGCAACGCGCAGGGCGCGCTGAATCAGGCGACCAATCTCAATTTCCGCATACGGTTCCTTTCCGCCAAGCCGATCCGGCAGGCGATCGCGCGGCAAATTTCGCTGAAGAACCCGCAAATGGAAGAACAAATGAAAGGTTTCGCCGAACAGACATCTGACCAATACATCGTCGTGGCAGTGGATTACGATGCGACTGACCGCCGTATACTCGGCCCGGCGATGCAGGCATTCACCAGTGCCAACGTCGGCATTCTGAAAAACAACACTTATCTGGAAATTAAAGACGGTAAGCGGATTTTTTTGGATAAGTACATGCCTCCCAGTAGTGACGGTCTGGGAGCCAAGTTTGTGTTTCCGCGCCAGGCCGAAGGCAAACCGTTTGTCACACCGGATAGTGGTTACCTGCGCTTTTACACGGAAATTCCCAACACCAGCGTGAAACTCAATATGCGGTTCAAAATTCAAGACATGACTTACGACGGAAAACTTGAATACTAGATCAGATTTCATTTTGGCGTACGGGTTTTGCCACAGAGGCACAGAGCCACAGAGGTTTCTAAGTATTTCTCTGAGCCTCCGTGGCTCTGTGGCCAATCCGTAAAGCGAATTGAAAAACGATCTAAACCGCGCTGCAACACCGGCTCGCTCCTGTAGCGCCTTTGGCGAGAAAGTAGGGATTCGTGCTCTACTTTCTCGCCCGCGACTTTTACCCCCCTCACCGTCCCCCTCTCACCATTCCCTAGATTTTCTGCCATCTTCTGCATTTCCTGTAAGAACTACCAACTCTCTGTTCAAGACGTTCGGGCAATTCCTAATCAACCGCCCGATACTTACAAAATTCATCACAAAACTGTCACGGTAAACCGAAACCTTGGAGCCCTGTTGCCAAGCCGTGGCTTTTCTTGGCGATCTCTCATCCAGAAATCTAAACTGCATCCAGAAAACTGAAGAATTCTCGCCTTGCGCACTTAAACATTTGTTGTAAGTCCAACTCTCTCAATGACATTCTTTTTCAAAAAGTCGGTGGCATATCCATTGCCTGTTTTTGGTATTCACACTGTTCCCATTCTCAAAGAAACACATCAATAATTATGAAAGGGGTATCAAGATGAAGATTGCGAGCAAGATTTCCATGCTTGCATTGGCGCTGCTGCTGCTGGCACCTAGCGGTTTGGCGCAAAACGCCCTCGGTCGTATTGCGGGTGTGGTGCGCGATCAAATCGGCGCGGTTGTCCCTGGCGCCAAGGTCACCATCACAAACGAAGGCACCGGTCAGCAAATTCTGACCGCGACCTCGAACCAAGAGGGCGTCTTCATTGCTCCACAACTCTCACCCGGATCGTACACAGTCAAAATTGAAGCGACTGGCTTCAAAACGGCGTCCTACAATCAGGTGAAAGTGGAGCCGGGCCAGGAATATTCACTGGTCGCGGCGCTCGAAGTCGGTGGCGCAAATGAAGTTGTGCAAATCACGGCGGGGTCTGACCTGGTCAACACCTCCACGCCGGAAATCAGCAACACCGTTATTCGCCGTCAGATCGTTGACCTGCCGTTGAATGGACGCAACCCGATCGAGCTGATCCGCTTGCAAGCGGGCGTCGTTGGTTTGCCGACCCGTACCAACACCACTATCAACGGCGGCCGTCCGACCTGGACGCAGGTGACCAAAGACGGTATCAACATTCAGGACAACTTCATCCGTACGAACTCGCTGGATTTCGTACCGAACCGTCCGACGTCTGACACCATCGGTGAATTCACCATCACGACCAACACCCAGGGCGCTGACGCTGCGGGTGGCTCGTCCCAGGTCAA
>JAEUQO010000270.1 GCA_016789605.1 Acidobacteriota bacterium | reverse complement strand
GAGGACAATGCGAATCTCTCCGGCATTGACCTTACGGCTCAGTTCAGCCTGCGCCACTGGTCCATCGTAATCGTGAACGAAAGCGATTTCGTTTTCCGGGATTCCTTGTACAAGAAGCTGGCGCTTGATTTCGTGATAAACCGAGAGCCGAGCCTCACGCTCCTCTTTGGTTTCTTCAACTGATTCAAATGCCGGTGGTGGATTCTCATCCATGACAAGAGTGCAGGCAGATTCAGTCATAGCGTGTGATTCCTCAGTGCTTCAAAGAACTGCTGACCGCTTGCTTATTTTTCTTCGTTGTCACAGTGACAATATTTCTGGAAGTCCCGCCTTGTTGCTGAATGAATCTTCGGGCTTGACTCTGGAGCCATGTCCAGAGTGTAAAATCCTGCTATGAATTCGGCAGAACTTCGTATTGGAGAGGTGGCAACTCGCTCTGGCGTGAGTGTAGACACCGTGCGTTATTACGAACGGCGCAGGCTTTTGCCGCGCGCGATCAGGTCAGGAGGGGGATTTCGACTTTTTGCACCTGAGACAGTCGAGCGCGTCAAATTTATCAAGCAGGCTCAGGAGCTTGGTTTTTCACTGGATGAGATTAGCGAGTTGCTGACCACTGGCGGCACGCAGGAATGTCAGCGCGTGCGCGATCTCCTGCGCGGCAAACTCACAGAACTGGATGAGCGGATGCGGATGATGCGCGAATTTCGCCGCACGCTCGCGCAGCATCTGGCTGCGTGTGAAAAAGAACTTGAAGAGCGCGGCAGCAAGGCTCAATGCTCTGTGCTGGTCAACCTCTCCCGCGCTCAGACGAAAAAGGAAGTGAAACGATGAAATCAGAAAAACTTGCGCTTGGCGGAGCGATGGCGGCGGCCTTCGGCGCGGCTCTTTGCTGCATCGGGCCTGTTCTGTTCGCTCTTCTTGGTCTTGGGGCGTTTAGCGCGGCCTCTGTGTTTCAATCACTGCGCCCGTACCTTCTGGCAGTCGCAGTTCTCGCTTTAGCCTTTGGTTTCTATCGCGTCTATTTCCGGCGTGAAGAATGCGCGCCCGGCGCAGCGTGCGCCACAAAGCCAGTAAGTAAAGTAAACCGCGCGGCTCTCTGGGTGGCGTTGTTTGTGGTCACAGCTTTTGCGCTTTCTCCCTACTACATAGGTTACATTGCGACGGCGGTTGCGCGTCAGCAGCAAACTGCGCCCGGCGCTTCTGCTCAATCAGGCTTGCTTGAGACTGTAACGGTTGCAGTTGAGGGGATGACGTGCGAAAGCTGCGAAGTGCCGATTAAAGCGGCTCTGGATAAAACTCCGGGTGTTCGCTCTGCTGAAGTGAGCTTTAAACAAGGCACCGCCCGCATTCAGTATGACCCAGCACAAACGAATCTTGACAAGATAAAAAGCGCGGTTAACTCAACAGGGTACAAGGCAAAGTAAAACTATGGGTGACTGTTGTAGCGTTCCAAAACAATCACAATCTGAAAGCGCCTCTCTTTGCGCTCAATGCGGTACGAAGGGGCGAAGCATTGACCGGCGGACGGTTCTTCATCACGTAAAGAGCAAACTGCTTTCGCGGGTGGGCGATGATGATTACCGGTTTTGTCCTGCTCCGGCCTGCGCCGTTGTGTACTACGGCGCAGGCGGGGCCGTGTTCACCGTCAACGACGTGCGCGAACTCATCACGGCAAAAGTGAACGGAGACACACGCCCGCTCTGCTACTGCTTCGGCTTTACAGAGGGCGACATCCGCAAGGAATTGGCGCAGGTCGGACAGACAAAGATTCCGGCTCAAATCGGGCAGTTCATCAAAGAGAAACTGTGCGCCTGTGAGATTCGCAATCCGACGGGCGTGTGCTGTCTGGGCGAAGTCAATAAAACCGCGCAACAACTGGTTGCGAAAGGAGCGGCAGAAAATGCGTAGAAGAGATTGTACGAAGCTCCTGCTGGCTGCGCCGCTGATGGCGTTTGACGCATTCAAAGCGCGAGCCGAAGAGAAAACCATCACCTTCAGCGTTGAGGGGATGACCTGAGACGGATGCGCCCGCTCGGTCGAGCAGGCTTTGAAAGAAACTGCTGGCGTCATAGATGCGAAGGTGAGCTATCCGAAAGCTGAGGCCTGGATTAAGTACGACGATCAGAAAATCACCGTCGCAAAACTGCGCGATGTCATCAACAGCACGGGCTTCAAAGCTGGAAAAGTAAAAGAAGCCGCTCAACCGGCGGCTGAATTCAAGCTCCCTGACCTTGACGGAAAGCAGATCAGTTCGGCGGATTTGAAAGGCAGTGTCGTCGTGATGGATTTCTGGGCGACGTGGTGCGGCCCTTGTCTGGAGGAGCTTCCCACCTTCAATGCGCTTCACGCGAGGTATGCCGGTCGCGGCGTCAAGGTAGTTGGGATTGCCGTGCAATCGGGCTGGACTGAGGACATCAAGCCTTATCGTGACAAGCACAAGATCGCCTATGCGACCCTCATTGGCGATGATGAGGTTGTCGAGAAGTACGGCGTGCTCGGTTTTCCGACGACCTATATCCTCGACAAGGACTTCAAGATTCACAGAAAATTCACCGGCAAGCTGCCTGAGCGAAAAGAACTGGAACGCGAGATTGAATCACTGCTCGC
>JAEUQO010000262.1 GCA_016789605.1 Acidobacteriota bacterium | reverse complement strand
TGGCCTTTGAATCTTTGGGCCGGTTGGTGTTGTGGTACACCAAAGGCGGATTGCCTGAACTCCAGTTGACGCCGTTGCTGGTGATTGCTTCGCTGGCGATCACGCTGGTTATGCAAATGGCGGGGTTGGTGGTTTCCTGGCTGGTGGTGACGCGTGTCGGAAAGCGGCCTTTCTGGGCGTCCTTGGGGTGGGGCTGGCACCCGAAATTCAAATGGTGGCACGCTGTCGGGCTGGCCGCCTTGATGATGGGCGTCGCGGTTTTGCTGTCCAAAATCCTGCCGCACCGCGAGACCGAGTTGGAAAAAGTCCTGAAGATGGGCTTGGCCGTGCGCGTGATGGTGGCGTCGTTGGCCGTGCTGACCGCGCCGCTGATTGAAGAGTTGATTTATCGCGGCTTGCTTTATAGCAGCATTGAACGCATTTGGGGCAAAGTTGCAGGCGTGGTATTTGTCACCGGGTTATTTGCTTTGGTGCATGTGCCGCAATATTGGGGCAGCTATGCCGCGATTACGGCCATTCTTTCGTTGAGTCTGGTGTTGACGCTTTTGCGTGCCTGGACGGGGATGCTTCTGCCCTGTGTGATCACGCACCTCGTTTACAATGGCATACAAGCCGTTGCCTTGTTGGTTGCGCCCGAAAAACTTGCGAGCCCGGAGCAAACCAAACCCGCGTTCATGCTCGTAGGACAATGGCTGGGCTTGGTATGACGCGCCTGGACTGCCAAATACTGACAAGTCCCCCAAGACGATTTCATCAAACTAAGTAACGCCCCCAAAACAGAGATTACCCTTAGGAAGGACGACCGCCGTGAACGATTTTTTCTCGATGATGGAAAAGTTGCAGGGAATGTTTGAAAGCGATGACGTTGAGGTCATCACGGTAAGCGGAGACAGTTATCGCGGGAAGATTGATAACTTGCGCAGCACCCAGCCGTTCAGCAAGCCCGCCGTAAAGATTTTGGGCAATGATGGGAAGATCACGAAAATCCTCTTTGCCGACATCAAGGAATTGATTGACCACCGCAAACAACAATGAGTGATGAGCAGCCACCAAGCTGCCCATCACCCGTCTGTCCGACTGAGCTTGTTTGTGCGCAGACTAATTCTGTTTTTCGGCAAAAGGCCGTTTGAAAGTGTACTTAACATAACGGCTGCTGGAGAGTAGCTCTTCGCCTTTATTGGTGCGATGCACGGCATACCCGTCTACATAGACGTTGACCAGTTCCCATCCATCCTGACCGAGCGAGTTCAGTCCGGCATCCACATTCGCATCAATGAAATCTTCGCCGGTAATTCGCGAACCAATTTTGCGAATCTCGCCCCAATCCACCGTTCGATATTCCCACTTCATCTGGTTACCTCGTTTCTTTTAGAAAGGTTGCAGTTACCCCCCACGTCGGAAAGGCACGCCGCTGGCAGACACCGGCGTGCAGAGCGCTTGCAGTAGGCAAACCTCTGACGTCGGCAATAGGTCTGGTCGTCAAATAGACCAGTCACCGCCTTTCGCTTAGTCGTGAAAGATCAATTGGGGGGAGTGGTGAAACGGCCAATATTCTACTACAAAGCGCCTGGCCGACGGCAGGCAATGCGTGTTGCTCAAGATTAAAACAGTGCACTCTGTTGCAGTATAGACGTTGGTTGAGGGGGGACTCCGCTGCGACGACGTTTATTTGATTTGCGCTTCAATCCGCGGCAGGCTGAGCAATACGACATCGCCCACAATCTTCAAACTTTGTGGGCTGAGTTTGTCGAGCGTATCTTCGGCCGTGTGCCAATGGGGGTTGTCATCACCGCCGTACTCGAAATCAATGATGTCTACTGCTGGAACGCCCGCGCGCAAAAATGGCATATGATCGTCGTCACCGATGGCGAACGGGCGGCTGGGAAATTGTTTTTGATATCCCAACTCGCGCGCTGTGCCCCAGATCGCTTCGACCAGCCAGGCGGACGACGTTTCTTCGCGCGGAATGGTCAAATCTTTGTCGCCAATCATATCCAGCAAGATCAGCGCTTTGACGCGCTCGAGCTGTTTTTCTTTCTGCAACCGCTCCACCATATGGCGACTGCCGTAGGTGTGATCGGTACCATTGAGACATTGGCTCCATTCGCGGCAGAAAGCTTCTTCACCATCGAAAAACGCAAATTGATAGGTGAAGCGCCGCTTTTCCTTGCTCTCTGCCATCACGCGCGCGATTTCCAGCAGCGCGCCCGTGCTCGATCCACCATCATTGGCGCCGACAAAGGTAAACTCTTTGTAGGGTTTGGTGTCGTAGTGGCTGGAGATGACGATGATGTCAGAGGTTTGGCCAGGGAGTTCCGCAATGACATTTTTGAATTTCACCTTGCCTTGGGGGGTGGTGGCGGTGAATTCGTCGAGCGAGGTTTTCAGGCCATAGCTTTTGAGTTCGCGCAGCAGATACTCGCGCGTTTTTTCAATCGCCGCAGAGCCCGCCGGACGCGGCCCAAAGGCGACTTGCGCTTTGACATGCTGAAAGGCGCGATCGCCATCAAAGGCAGTTGTTTTTTGCGCGGGCGCTTTTTTCTGCTCAGCATTTTCTGCCGGAGCAACGGCCGTTGCGCTGGCCGGAGAAGAAGACGTGCTGGCCGCGTTGTTGGCGCAAGCGAGCGGCAGCGCCACGAGCAACAACAGGCAAACATTGCGAAGTATGGAGTGCGGAGTACGGAACATTCTCGTTTCCCGGGTTCGTGATGCCTCAGGCAAAGCTATTGGGCCGGACCGGTAAAGATCAACAACTTGCACAGGAAATCGCGCAATTCACGCCGATCTACGACCGCGTCCAACATGCCATGTTCGAGCAGAAATTCTGACCGCTGGAATCCTTTGGGCAGTTTTTGCCGGATGGTTTGCTCGATGACGCGCGGTCCGGCAAAACCGATCAGCGCGCCCGGCTCAGCGATATTGAAATCGCCCAACATCGCAAAACTGGCAGTCACGCCGCCGGTCGTCGGATTGGTGAGCAAAGAGACGTAAGGCAAACCGGCATCATCCAGACGCGCCAGCGCCGCCGAAATCTTGGCCATCTGCATCAGGGAGAGCGCGCCTTCTTGCATACGTGCGCCGCCCGAACACGAGACCACAATCAGCGGATACCGTTTCGCCAGACAGTATTCGATGGCAAGCGTGATTTTTTCGCCGACGACCGAACCCATGCTGCCGCCCATAAAGCCGAATTCCATCGCGCAAATCACCACGGGACGTCCGCCCAGACGGCCTTCGCCGGTGAGCAACGCATCCAGCATGCCAGTTTGTTTTTGCGATTTGCGCAGCCGGTCGGAATAGGGCGCTTGATCAACGAAGTTGAGCGGATTGGTTGGCGCGATATTGGCGTCACGCTCTGTGTATTGACCGTCATCGAACAACATCTGCAAACGGTCACGCGCCGACAGGCGGAAATGATGTCCGCAGGTCGGACAGACGCTCAAATTGCTTTTCAGGTCTTTGCGGTAAATCGTCGCGCCGCAATTATCGTTTTCGCACTTGACGAAAATGCCCTCGGTTTTGACCGTGCGCTCTTCGGGCGGGGCAACCTCGCCGAGCTTATCGGTTTGGCGTTTGAACCAGGCCATAAGTTTTTCTTTGGTATGGATAATTTATTGTTATGAACGACGGCAGATTCTACGCGGCGATTACGATTGCTGCAAGTAAGCCGCTAATTTCGCCAAATCCACATTGCCGCCAGACACAATCACGCCCACACGCTGACCCGAAAAATCCCGCTTTCGCTGCCGCACGGCGGCGGCGGCAATCGCGCCCGAAGGCTCAACCAGAATTTTCATTCTTTCCAGCATGAACCGAATCGTTTCGATCATTTCGCCGTCACTGACCAGCAGGATGTCTTCCACCAGCGCGCGTATGATCGGGAAGGTCAACTGACCGGGAGCACTTACTTGCAGCCCGTCTGCGATTGTCTTGGGAACTGGAATTTCAACGCGTCTGCCTTCGCGAAAGGACAGCCAGGTGTCGTTGCCCGCTTCCGGTTCGACGCCGAAGATGCGTATGTTGGGGCGCAAGTGTCTGGCCGCGACTGCACAACCCGCTAGCAAACCGCTGCCGCTGGTCGGCACAAGCAACGAATCAAGCTCCGGCACGTCTTCCAGTAATTCCAGCGCCGACGTTCCCTGACCGGCCATAATGGCGTAATCATCAAAGGGCGGAACCAGTACCAGGCCGCGTTCCTGACAAAGCCGTTCACCGGTTTCTTCACGGCTTTGCGTATAGCGATCATAGAAAATCACTTCCGCGCCATAGGCCCGCGTCGCGGCGACTTTGATCTGCGGAGCGTCTTCCGGCATGACGATGACCGCCGGAATGCCAAACAACTTGGCCGAAAGCGCTACTGCCTGGGCGTGGTTGCCGGAAGAAAAGGCCAGGACGCCGCGCTGGCGTTCAGTCTCGCTGAGCGAGGCGAGTTTGTTATATGCCCCGCGAAATTTGAATGCGCCCACGCGTTGCAGGTTTTCTGCTTTGAAAAAGACTTCGCAGCCGGCTTGTTCGTTGAATTGTCTGGAGGTGAGCACGGGCGTGCGGTGGGCAACGCCGTGCAGCCGCTCACGTGCTTGCAGAATGTCGTTAAATGTAAGCATAAGTTGAATCAGTTGAATCTTCGCTTGGCGATGGCTCTTTCGCACAGGCGAGAGCCAGTTCGGCAAAACTTCAATTGAAAATTGTGGTGATGGACTGGGAGTCTAAATTGGCGCCGGTGAAGACGCACACCACATTTTGTTTTTGCAATCGCTCACGCAATTTAAGCGCTGCTGCAGTGGCGACCGCCCCTGCGCCTTCGGCCAGATTGTGCGTGGTGCGCCAGAGCAGGCGAATGGCGCGGATGATTTCGCTTTCGCTGACGAGCACGATTTCGTCCACGCCCTGCTGAATGATGTCGAAGGTCAGCTGCGCCGGAACGCGCGTCGCCACACCATCGGCAAATGTATGCGCATCTTTGGTTTCGATGATGTGCCCAGCGCGCCAGGAAAGATATACGCTCGGCGCTCCTTCGGCCTGAACGCCATAAATTTTGGTTTGCGGCGACAGCGCACGAAACGCCGTAATCACACCGCACAAACCGCTGCCCAAACCGATGGGCACGAACACCGCATCTGCGGTTTCGCCACGCTTCGCGAGCGTTTCCAGAATTTCGAGCGCATACGTTCCGACACCGTTGATCAAATGCGGTTCGTTGGCCGAATGCAGATAACGCAGATTTTCGGCGGCAGAGAGCTCCTCGACTTTTTCCCGCGCTTCGTCAAAATCGCGCCCGTGTTCGATCAAGCGTGCGCCGAATGCCCTGATGGCGGCGTTCTTTTCGGGATTGTTGCCAAAGGGGACGACAATCGTCGCTGGCACGTCGTAAATCTGGGCAGCCAAGGCCACCGATTGGCCATGATTTCCGCGCGTCGCGGTGATAACGCCGTGATGCGTAGGCGACGCGGCAAAGTGGTGCATGAAATTCAACCCGCCACGGATTTTGAAAGCGCCCGTCGGCAGGTGGTTTTCATGTTTGAGCCAAAGACGCGCCCCCAGTTCGGCATTTAATAGAGGATAATCAAGCAGCGGGGAAGGCGAGAGTGTGCGATAGACGATTTCGCGAGCCGCTTGTATCTGCGAAACGGAAACTTCAGCGTGTGAATTTGCGTTTGTCGTCATTTGATTTGCAGTTGGCGGTTTGCAATTGGCAGTCTGCCACCACTCCCTGGCAAATCGCGGCTGCGCAGGTCAGCGAATCGCATTTGCCAAGGAAAATCTTTAGACAGTTACTCTTGAGCTTTCGCTTTGTGATCTTAGCACGCACTCAGGTAGAATGCAGGCGCTCTCATTTAATCGGTTGCAAAACGCGGACTAGCACAACACGTAATTTACGGCGCGACAGGTGCGCCTTCCGCAAACAACAATCCACAACTAACTGAATATTCCCAACTATGCTGACTATTGGAATTCATTACGCAGGGACAATCGCGTCGTTGGATATGCGCGGGAAGTTCATCAAAGGGCAGGGCGGTTTTCAGCTACAAATGTTGGTAGACAAAGTGCTCCAGGCGGGCACAACCAAAGTTTTGCTGAATCTGACTGATGTCCCCATCATTGACAGTATGGGCATCGGTGAAATCGTTCGTGCGTTCAAGCGTGTGCAAGAAGCCGGCGGCACGCTCAAACTGGTGGGCGTGACCGATCGCGTATACGGCGCATTGAAAATTACCCAATTGCTCGATCTGATTGAAAGCTTCAAGACTGAGGATGAGGCGTTAAACAGCTTTTCCAAAGACAAGAAGGGCAAAGGCAAAAAGAAGAAAGCTGATGGCGAAGAGTCTGACGCTGCCGACGAGGCGGAAGATGATTCGGCTGAAACTGAAGAAGGGTGAGGCGCTTTTAGCTTGCCTCACCCTTCTCATCGGATTTCCGATTTTTTTTTCAACACCAGACTTGCTTGAAGGCTATTGCTGCTTGCCTGCTACAGCGTAATAGCCTTCTTTCGTTTGCACACGCAGAGACGGCATGCCACGTGGCGCTTTCACATTGACTTTGATTTTGTGCCACTGGCCGTCGCGCTTCACGTTGGTGGGCAAATAACCAATGCTGTATTGATGACGCAATTCCAGGGCGATGCGTGTAGTGGCGTCTTCCAATTCCGCCGCAGAACGTGGGAAAAAGGCTTTGCCGCCGGTCATCTGGGCGATCTCTTCGAGCACGCCCTGGCCTTGCAGATCGAGCGATCCACCAGAGCCACCACCCAATTCGACGATGCCAATGCAATAGATTTGCACTCCCGCTTCTCTGAGCAGTTTGCGCAATTCGCCGTAGGTATAACGCGAGGAATTGTCCTGACCATCCGAGATCAGCAACAAGGCGCGTTTCTGATGCCGCCCTTGTTTGACTTTTTCGACGCCCAGGTAAGAAGCGTCATACAGGGCTGTTTGGCCGCGCGGATCAACCAAGGTCAGTTTGTTCGCAAGCGTATCGCCGTCAGTGAATTCCGCGATCAGATTCGCGCGGTGGTTGAATCCCACCAGAAAGAAATCGTCGTCTTGGTGGCTGGTCTGAATGAAGGCACGCAGCGCATCGCGCGCGCGGTCGAGTTTGCCCTTCATACTGCCAGACACATCAAAAACGATTCCTAAGCTGACTGGAACATCGTCGTCGCTGAAGTGGGTGATCTCTTGTTTGACTTTATCTTCGAAGACTTCGAAATGCTGTTTGTCGAGTCCTGTCACCAGACGGTTATACGGATCTATCACCGTGATGGTGAGAGAGACCAATTCCGTGCTGATAACTTCGCGGCCACTCTGATCAATTTCATTCGGACGATTGTTCTGGGAAGAAGGTGCCCGGGGCGAAATCGTAGGCTTGGTTTCTTGCTGGCCAGTAGGTTTGGCTGGCGGGTCTTGCTGTGCGGAAACCGCAACCAGGCACAGAAATAGAAATGATCCGGCAAAAGCTAGCGGACGTGCGAAACTTCTCTTGAACATCGTAACCCCCTTTACTTCCCGCGATGCGGCGAATTTGCGACGACGAAATGACAGAATAGATACTGCGGTTAACGACACTGATAAAGGGCATCAGCATCAAAGTAACGATGTTAGATAGCCAAAGCTTAGCAAGTAGAGAGACGGTTGGTTGGGGACGACTCGCGGCGCATTCTAACACACAGCATCAAACGCGCAATCTTTTCTTGAATTTTTGCCACCACCGCCTGCCCTTTTTACAACTTTTGATAGCCTTACTGCCAATCTTTATTGTGTTATATCCCAGATGACCGGTTGAAACTTCCCAAAACTGTTAAATCTGTTTGCAAAATTTCCCGGAGGGGAGGGAGTCGCTATTTTTCTGTCAGGGGGATAGTGCGTTCGCCGGAATCAAACAGCAAGCCTGTCGCGAGGTCGAAAATCCTGAATTCAAAGGTGAGCGGTGTGCTCGCGTTTGTCGCCAGCGTAATCGTGAATTCGTGCACTTTGGTTGCATCTTCAGCCGAAACTTGTCGTTGATCACTGAAAAAACTCAGGCCCTGGCCGTCTTTAGCCTGAACTTCCAGGCGATATCCGTTGCGCGACTTTCCATCGAGCACCACGGTTACACGAGCAAGTTGCCCCAGTTCATAGGACGCACGATCCGTGCGGATGTCCGCAACGGTAATGGTGTCTTCTGCCATCAACTGGGAAATCTGAATCTCGCCTTTGGCCAAAATCCGGCCGTCTTTTTGATTGAGCACATAAGCAATGCGGTCCGTTTCAAGGTGCCCCGGTAGTTTGAATTCGACGTGCGTTGTGCGATTAACGCTCGTTGGTTTGCTGTCTTTGTGCTTGCCGACGGAAATCGCGAGGGTTGCGTTGTAAAACGGGCGCTGGCTGCTCAATTCAAACGCCACCGCAAAAGACTCTGGCGTCTCAGTCCCCGCCAGCAAATGCGCCTGCACTTGTACGCTGGACGCAAGGCGGGCGGCTTCGTCTGTCACTGAAACTTCAGTCGGCGTTTCCACTGGGTTCCTATTCGAGGTTCCAAGCGCGGTGTTGGCAGTATTCGCACGTGCCGGGCGCAACGTCTTGCTCGGTATCAACTGCACGGTTCGTGACGGAGTGGTATCGGAAACCCGCTGCATGGTTGAGACCTTGTATATGACGAGCGCGCCCTTCTGATCATAGATTGTCAGCGTGTATTGCTGGCCTGACGGGCTGGCGTTAGCCAGTGTCAGCAGCGTGATGTCTTGTGGCGCCAGTTGCAACGCGAGTTCGCCGATTTCTCGTTGCTCGGTGTCACTTCCCAGGCTGATGCGCACGACACCACGGAATTCTTGTGCGGCATTGTTCGTCAGATTGAGACGCAATTTGCCGTCATTATTTTCCAGCTTGGCCTGTAACTGTGTGCGAGGTTGCGCAATGGATGTCTGGGGAATCAATACAGGGCGGGGCAGTGCCGAGGGCAGGAACCAGGAACCCGCCGCACTTGCGGTCAAAATCCAGCACGAGATAAGCAGTTTTGTCGACACGCTGAAAGTGAAATTGGCAGTTGGCAGCTATAAGCTGGCTCTACGGAAGTGATTGAAGCCCGCACAAGCCAGCTCACAACTGCCAACTGCCATTTGCCCTTGCGGGCTTTGCGAGAGAATCAACTATTGTTTGGCACGGCGAAGTCTGGTGCCCCTCCACACTCCGACGGCCAGCAGCAGCGTTTCCCTCGCAAACTGAAAACGAGATTGATGATGAGCGAGCTTGCGTTTGTGGAGGGGAATTTACTTTGCTCGCCCCGTCTCGCAATTTATTCCGGTTCGCCGTTAATGACCTTGTTGAGACGCGCGATGATGCCGCGGCGCGCACGGCCATTGAGAATCTGTCTGGCCCACACGGTGAAAAGCGCTTCCACTTCTTCATTCGTGTATTGAGCGACGTTGCCTTCGCGGGCGTTGATGTCGAGCGTCACCCGATTGAACGCCACTTTAGCGCCTGCCACGTCAACGTCCATCGGGCTTAGCAGCAAGTGAATGATGGGGGGCGCAGTCGCTTTTTCAAAGGTGGCAAGCACGTCCGTGCGTTTGATGGTGGACGGAATGCTGTTGAGCGGTTTGCCCGTTTGCGCAGCGATTTTCTGCCGCGCATCATCGGGAATGGTGTAATTGACGGTGCCTGCGATTGTGTCGTCCGAGTTGGCGGCTGTCACCGTGAAGGTAAGTTTGCCTTTGATGTCATATACATCCTGATCGCCATTTTTCAGCTTGGACACGAATGTTTTCGGCGCAGTGGTATACGCCACCGCTTTGGGCGTGACTTCCTTGACCTGGGCGTTCGCCACCAATGCGGTTCCGAGCAAGAAGGCCATTGTCAGGATGGCACGTGAGAATTTGGTGTTCATGTGGTGTTTTTGTTTCCTCCTAGAAACTGATTTCTTCTGATCTAAGGGGTTTTGATCAAACAATAAAAAAACGAATTGCTAGCGTTGTTTGCTGCCAGTGAATAAAAGAATCGCTAGCTTACGGATTTGAGCTTGCATTTTCAAACTCACAATTTTGAAAATCTTTCAGGCAACTTATTACGACGTGCCGTCCGTTACTCACCAGCAAGCAGCCGATTGATTGCTGCAATGATGCCGCGTCGCTGACGTTTGACGTTGATTTGCCGCGACCAATTGCAAAATAACTGCGTCATTTCTGCAGGAGTTTCCTGAATCTCCAACACCAAACGCCCAAAACTAAACTGCCCGCCAGAAATACCTGCCGAAACCGTTAACGTAAACGGCATTTCCAACGAGGCCAATTCCAGGCGAAGTGTCGGGCAAGCGGTTCCAGACTGAAAAACTGCTGTCACTTCTTTGCGTATGAATGTAATCGGAATCGCCTGTAATGGTTGTTTGCTCGCTTGCGCCAGTTTCTGCCGTTGATCGTCTTTGAGGTTCAGCACGAGCGTTCCCGTAATGGTGTCGTTCTCGTTGGCCGTTGTCACCATCAGCGTAGCCATTCCACGAACAGTGTCTTCTGTCTCGCCTATTTTGAACCGGGAGATAACTGTTTTAGGCGCAGTGGTATAGACCTGCGGTTTGGTGGCAGGCGTTTGCGCATATGCAGGTAGGCTAAAGGCCCAGAGACCTAGAAAAGCCAAGGTTACGCTTGAAAATTTCCTGCTCATCTCGCAATGTGAAGCGCGTTCACGCCGTTGAGTCAGAAAAATACCAGACTCAAGCTGTGGACGACACAGTCTGCCTCAATACTGAATCGAGATTATTGAGAAGCCGGCAGGCTTCTGCTGGGGCAAGCGATTGAATTTATGAAAACAGTCTGTAACTTGATTTTTGTATTTCTAGATACGAGTTGCACGGCCAAGCTTGTGAGGAATGGCAAGTACAACAGCCGACCACGCCGAAGTTCATAAGCGCGCCGGAGAGGCTCGGTTCCATCGCAATGCGCTCGCCGAAAATTCCCCAGTGAGAACAACTTTCGCCTCGAGCGCATCGCGCGAACTCAGGCGGCTTAAACGCCCGAAACCCGGTTTAGTTTCATTATTTTTCGTCTGCGTTGAGAAATCTGCTCAGCGCGCAAGTGCAATTACTCGCAAAACTAATGAAGAAAAATTCTCAACCATCCGCACGCAACCATCGCACGCGGCAACGTTTGCGTATTGGCGTGGATACCGGTGGTACGTTTACGGATTTCATCGTCATTTCCAAAGAACAACAATTTACCTTCAAAGTCCCATCCACGCCGCGCGCGCCAGCCCAAGCCATACTGACTGGTTTAGCGCGGGCCTTCGATGAGCTTCGGGCGGATCGGGATGCTTCGCCTGAGATTTTGCTCGAAATTGTTCACGGTACGACCGTGGCGACCAACGCGTTGCTGGAGCGCAAAGGGGCACGGACTGCATTGATTACCACGGCTGGCTTTGAAGACGTCATCGAAATTGGGCGGCAAGCGCGGCCTGACCTATATAACTTGTCTGTGACCCGGCCCGCACCGCTGATTGCGCGTGAATTGCGTTTTGGTGCGAAAGAGCGCGTTGGGGCCGACGGGGAAGTGATTGAGCAACTGCGACAGAGTGAGGTCAAAGCCTTGGTCAAAACCCTGCGACAGGCAGAAGTCGAATCCATTGCGATTTCGTTGCTCTTTTCTTTTGCCAACCCTGAGCACGAGCGACGCCTGGCAGAAATGCTGGCCGCGCTGGATGTGCCGATTTCGATTTCGCATCAGATTTTGCCGGAGTATCGCGAATACGAGCGCACCTCGACGGTGACGATCAACGCGTATCTGGCACCGCGCGTCAGCCGGTATTTGCAGGAATTGACCGCGGGATTGGCGCAATCGCTTCCCAAACAACAAGCCAGTCAATTGCGGATCATGCAATCTTCGGGAGGTTCGATTTCCGCTGAAACCGCCGCGCGCGAACCTGTGCGCACGATTTTGTCAGGGCCAGCGGGCGGTGTTGTCGCTGCGACGCACGTCGGCGCATTGGCCGGATGTGCAGACCTGATCACATTCGATATGGGCGGAACTTCGACCGATGTGGCGCTGTGTCGTGGTGGCGCGCGCACGACGAATGAAGCCCAGATCACCGGATTGCCGGTTGCCGTGCCTGTGTTAGACATTCACACCGTCGGGGCTGGCGGGGGCTCGATTGCATACGTGGACGCCGGCGGAGCTTTGCGCGTCGGACCGGAATCGGCAGGCGCTGACCCTGGCCCGGCCTGTTATGGATTTGGCACACGCCCAACCGTAACAGACGCCAATCTGGTGTTGGGGCGATTTGCGGGCGGCGGGTTGTTGAACGGGGAGATGACGCTTGATGAATTCCGTGCCGCCGCCGTGTTGGACCAGTTGGCGGCAGAGATGTCGCGCGCTTCTGGTACCGTCGTCACGCGCGAAGAAGCCGCACAAGGTGTCATTCGCGTGGCCAATGCGAATATGGAGCAGGCATTGCGTCTGGTTTCGGTTGAACGAGGACATGATCCGCGACGGTTTGCGCTGGTCAGTTTTGGTGGTGCAGGCGGATTGCACGCGGCTGCGTTGGCCGCCAGTTTGCGCATCCCGCGTGTGCTGATTCCGAACTATCCTGGCGCATTTTCTGCATTAGGTGTTTTGTTGGCTGACGTGAGCAAGGATTATTCGCGCACAGTTATGCAGGTGGTAGAAAGCGGCAGCAAGTTGCCGCGCACTATCGAGCAAGAATTTCACGTGCTGGAACGCCAGGCGACAGCCGATTTACAAGCCGAAGGATTCACGACGGCACAGTCGAGGTTGTTGCGTTCGTTGGCGATGCGCTATCGCGGGCAATCGTTTGAACTGGAAATTTCGGCAGCCGGAGACCCGCTGGCACAATTTCATCAGGCGCACCGCGAACGGTATGGGCACGCAGACCCGCAACGTGCGGTCGAAATCGTCAGCGTACGCTTGCGCGGTGTTGGGCTGTCTGAAAAACCGGTTTTGCCGCGTGCCGCGCAATTGAAACGTCATAAAGCCAAGGCGCAGCGCGAGGCGTTGGTCTGGTTGGACGGCAAACGCAAGCGGGTTTCGGTGTATGACCGTGCCGAATTACAACCCGGCGCGACCATTGCTGCACCGGCAATCATTGTTGAATACGGTTCGACGACACTGGTGCCTTCGGGGTGGAAAGCTGCGGTAGATGGCTGGCAAAATCTGCTGCTTGACAGTGTGCGGAGCCTGGCTTAACGTCGCGCCGGTTGCCTCATTCCCCGCGCAAACGAAATCCCTAGAGAAAGTTTCCCAAAATTCGATGAGCAAAAAGAATGTGAAACAAAAGTCCGGCAGCGGCGCGTCAAAACCCGCGTCGGCGTCAGCCCAACCGTCTGCCGATCTGGGGCGCCGGAAGTTTGTCTTGCTTGGTGTCGGCGCAGTCGCGGTTGCAGGCGTTGGCCTGGCGGGAGCATACAACGCCGGATGGTTTGACGCCGCAACGCCGGAGACGGCTTCGACGGCGGCAAAAGTCGGCGGAAAGAATCTGGCTCCGACCACGGTCACGGCAGATGCGCAAAACGCGTTACGGGTTTGCGATGAAATGCTGGCCCATTATGCGCGCGATTTGAATAACCCGTCTGCCTTGATTCACGCTGTACGTGGTTTCGGCAAAGGCTTCAAGCTGGCGGATGGTTCGTCTGCGGTGGATTACCTTTGCGCGCAGTTTACGGCGGAAAAAGACGTGAATGGCAAACGTTGCATCTATTTCAAACGTGACGCCGAAGTTCACGAAAACAGTTTTCTCAAAACCTTTCTCGAAGCGGGCGTAAGTCAGGACCAACCCGTCAGCGTTGGCGCCAATCGCTATACGTTGCGCGAGGTGGCCGAAAGCGGCAAATTGCTGTTTCGTTGCGATCCAAAAGACTTGTTCAAATATGACGCCCGGCAATTTCGTTATGACACGGCTTATGTTGCGCCGACGGTTCCGGGCCAGCCCGCGCCGGACGGTCGCGGCGAACTGCTGCACGAACATTTGCCCTGGGGCTTGATTGCGTTTTCGCATTTGCTGCCGCCCGACAAGGCCACCTGGACCAATGCGTTCGGCGAACCAATCAACTTGTCCGAAGTGATTGATCGGAGTTTGGCTGAATATGAGCAAACCTGCTCGCTGGGCCAGAAAGAATTGGTGAGCGGCCAAACCGCGCCCAAGGAATTTCGCGAAGCCATCAAAAAGTACAGTTGTTTCGGCTTGCACTCGGCCTATAGCTATCTGGCCTGTCTTCAGCAGGGGCACAAACAGAACAATCTGGCTGAGCGTGTGGCGCAGATGTTGGACATCGTGACCTATCGTTTGAAAGGCGATGCCGAAGCCATCACCGCCGAATATGCAGAACAAGGGCAGGGTACGCCGCCTGCGTTGGTCGAAGCCTTCCGCCAGCGCGCGTTGGTCAAACTCTATGGCCACGCATTTGAATCCATCAACTACGCGAAATGGCACAATCTGGTCAGTTTTACCGCCAGTCAGCAGCGCCGCATCGAAGCCGGTGAGCAGGCGTTTTATGACAGTTTGGTCAAATTGCGCGCGATGGATTGGGGAATGTTGCGAAAAACGCTGGGCGATAAATTCGTGAGCGATATTGTGATTGCCTTAGGGCACGCGTCGCGCGCCTTGAAATTGTTGACGCCCCAAAATCCGGACACGATTGCGTAAGTGAGGTGGTATGACGTTTCGCAAGTTACAAAACATGGTTTGTGTGGGTGTCTTTTGGGCGCTGGGGTTGTCCGTGATGGCAAATGGGCAGGCGAAAACCGGCTCGTTGGCTGACCTTGGACAGATTCGTGCATTGCCGTTGTATGAACAGTGCGCCGCGTTGCAATCAAACAATGCGGCAGTGCCAGCAGCACTGGCAGAACTAAAAGATAAAGACCCGCAAAAGCGCAGCCAGGCAGCGAACGCGCTGGCCAAAAGTTGTGATACGCGCGCGACAGAAGCGTTGCTCGCGGCGCTCAAAGATGAAGAGGTCTCAGTGCGTGTCGCGGTGGTCAGCGCTTTGGGCCAGCTTGGCGACCGCTCGGCCATTGAGCCGCTGATCGAAGCCACCAGCGATGATTCCTGGCAGGTCCGCGCGGCATTGGCGCGCACGCTGGCTTCATTTCAGGTTTACGCGTCAAACAACGCGACGCTCAACGCCCTGGCCAATCCGGGCGAGAAAAAAATTACCGAAGAAGGCGATTTGCGCGCACGCTGTCTGGCCATTCTGGCCGTGAACCAGTTGCGTGATGTGCGCTTTTCCCGCAAAGCCATTGGCTTTGCGTTTGTCTTCCAGGAGTTGCCTGAGCAAAAGCTTCGCTCAATTGTCACCGAAACTCTGCTCGCGTTGCGCAACACCCGCAATGGCTATCACGAGTTGGCGGGCATTTTGAAACAATCGAATTTTCCTGACTTTCGCCGCAAAGCCGCTTATTGGCTGGGCAAGTTCGAGACGGATGCCGCACGCACCGTGCTCGCCGAAGTCGCGGCCGCCGACCGTGACGCAACCGTGCAACGGGCTGCGCAAGAAGCCTTAGCCGCAATGAAGCCGCAATGAAAAAGTAGCTCGGCGCGACGGCTTAGCAATCAACTCCCCTGAATGTCTTCAATGCCCTATGGATTCCATTAAGCTCGAAATATACCGCTCGCTGTATAGCTCTGTGGCCGAAGAGATGGGCGTCAGCCTGCGTCGCACAGCGTTTTCGCCGAATATCAAAGAGCGGCGCGATTATTCCTGCGCCGTGTTTGACCGGCGCGGACGATTGATCGCCCAAGGCGATCACATGCCGGTGCATCTTGGTTCGATGCCGATGTCCGTGCAGGCCGCCATTACGCATTGCAAGCTGGGACCGGGTGACATTGTGGTGCTCAATGATCCATACGCAGGCGGAACACATTTGCCGGATGTGACGATGGTTGCGCCGGTCTTTGCGGCGGCGCGCGGAAAGCGAGCAGAGAGTTCGCGCAATCACGATGCGGCTGCCCACCCGCTGTTTTATGTCGCCAATCGCGCGCATCACGCCGATATCGGAGGCGCGACGCCCGGTTCTATGGGAACCGCGACCGAAATCTATCAGGAAGGCATTCGCATTCCGCCCGTGCGCATCGTGCGTGGCGGCGAACTTGAACGCGACATCCTTAATTTGTTGCTTTACAACGTGCGGGGCAGGGAAGAGCGCGAAGGCGATTTTGCCGCGCAGATGGGAACCTTGCGTGTTGGCGCAGAGCGTCTGCTGGAAATCGTGGTCCGTTACGGATTCAAAGAAGCAGATGAATACGCCGGGCATTTGGTGGAATATGCCGGGCGCTTGATGCGGCGCGCGTTGGCGTTGATTCCTGATGGTGTTTACGAAGCAGAAGACTTCCTGGACAACGACGGGGAAACCGATGACCCCGTGCGTATTGCGGTCAAAATTGAAATTCGCGGCGAACGCGTGGTCGTGGATTTCGCGGGCAGTGCACCGCAAGTGCGTGGACCCATCAATGCCGTTGCTGCGATCACCGTCTCCGCTGTTTATTACGTGTTTCGTTGTCTGATTCCGGGGGACGTACCGGCCAGCGCTGGCATTCTCGACCCGATTGACGTCCGTACGCCTGAGGGAACGATTGTTAATGCCTTGCCACCTGCTCCGGTTGCTGGCGGCAATGTCGAGACTTCACAACGCATCGTGGACGTTTTGCTCAAAGCCTTGGCGCAAGCTGTGCCGCAGCTTATCCCGGCGGCTTCGCAAGGGACGATGAATAATCTGACCATTGGCGGTTGGGATTTTCGCACGGGCAAGGAATTCGCTTATTACGAGACGGTTTGTGGCGGTATGGGCGCGCGCCCTGGCGCTGACGGCATTTCGGCTGTTCATACGCACATGACCAATTCGCTTAACACGCCGGTAGAGGCTCTGGAATACGCCTATCCCTTGCGCGTTCGCCGGTATTCTGTGCGGCGCAATTCGGGCGGACGAGGCAGATATCGCGGCGGCGATGGCGTCATTCGCGAAATCGAGTTGCTGACCGATGCGCGCGTTTCGTTGTTGGCGGATCGGCGTCTGATGGCTCCTTACGGATTGCACGGAGGCGAAGCGGGCAAACTCGGTAGCGCTGAGTTATTGATTGCTGACCAGAAACACAGGCGTGGCCACGTTGCGAAACGCAAGAAACTTCCGGGCAAGTTTTCTTTGTCGGCGCACGCCGGAGATCGCATTGTGATCGAAACTCCCGGCGGCGGCGGTTGCGGAATTGAATAGCGCCCCGTCAGCCATTTCTTTTTGCTCTGGAGGTATTTTATGAAGTGGCGTCCTGTGCTGCTGTTGTTTGTTTGGGCGTTAGGAATCGGTTTTGGCTTTGTCTGCGCTTATTACACTAGTGGACGATTTCTGCTTTCGCCTGCTGCAAAAGCGCAAGTCGCCGTTCCCGCGCGCATCCAAGCCTGTGCCGCAGAGTTATTGCAAGGTTCATATTCGCTGACCTTGGAGGGGACGATTGTTACCGTGTCTCCTGGTTCGTCTTCGCCGCCAGGGCCTTACGCTGCGTTGGGGATTGTGAATTTTGATGGCCGGAACAGCTTGTCACTCAATAGCACGCAATCTTACAACGGAGTGATTTTATCGTCAGGCAACGTTACGGGAACTTATACACTCAATAGCACGTGCGGCGGACGGATCACGCTCAGCAGTGGCGCTGTCTTTGATTTGATCATCAATAACACTGGCCGTGAAGCGCACTTGATACAGCTCAATACCGGCAGCGTGATCCAGGGGACGTTGCGAAAGCTATGAGTCGTGCTTGTCAGCACTTTGATGTTGCAATGATTTTAACGCCTATGCTAGCGTACCACTCGGGTTGTTCAGTGAACTTCCACACCTTGCTGCTGATATTCATTGATGTTCGGCGTTATGGTGGTTGTACAGTGAATACACTCAAACAGCTTTTTCTTGCCCCAATGTGGCTATCATCGTTGTTTCGCTCCCCGTAAAAGTTCCAAGCCATCAGCAAATCGTTTTTGTCAGGCAAAACGACTGTAACCTCTTCACTCACATAATGTGAGAGAGGAGCAATAGGGTCACTTCTGTAGAGCCATTTCGCAGTGCGTAGATTGCTCACCGTTTGGCAACGCGCCGTTGCGAAGTGTCGTCCTTAAATAACAATTGCGCCGATTCGGCCAATCATCATATCTGGATATCTGGAGGTTTGAAATGATCAGAGAATTTTTGAACGATGAACAGGGACAGGACATTGTGGAATATTCCTTGTTGCTGGTACTGATCGGCGCAGCCGCCGTTTTTGTTTTGACAGCAATGGGCACCAGCATTAGCAACATTTTCGGCAAGATCAATAATAAGCTGGACGCCGCCAACCAGAGTATTTCGTAAGAGCCAGCCATTTAAGAACCGGGTAACGGTTTGACAAGCCGATGGCGCACGTTCAGCCCCGCCGAGCTTACTGCAACACTGTGATCTATCGGGCGCGCCGTTTACAGACGATTGTCAAGATTCGATTTTCGTCGACTTGTATGCGGCGCGCGTGTTTTCCCTCCCAGTCGCACATCTCTTGGCTTAGATCTCGCGCTTTTCGGAACGCTATTTCACCATTATCACAACACCAGAATTCGGGCAGAGCGGCCGGATTTCACTCACCGCAGTCGTGACTTTCAGGCGTTAACCTGTTGGAAGCGCTGGCTGAATTGGCTGATTGTGAAAAACTTGACTCAAGAGACTTTTCTGGCGGAAAAGTATCAATTGCATCTAGTTGCTTCATTTACTGTGTCTTTTGCGTTATGCTGCGTGCGACGCAGAACAGTTAACTCCAGTCATCTGGTCGGGTTGGGAGCGTGCAAGGAATTGTGAGCGCTCAACTTACAGTTATTTAGAGGGCAAAATAGCCCGCTCCGAAACACAATCTGCGGAAAGATTGGCTTGCTCGCTGAGTGCCTGACCGTGACAACCACTGTATGCGTTGTCAGAAAATGTGCCGCTCGGTCCGCAATCATGCAACATGAGCTTGATCAGGCGCGAAATGAACGCGCGAGAAGAGGCCGAATCCCGGAAAGGTTGTCAAATCACTTTCAATGAATTTACGCTCGATTTTTAGTTTGTTTTCCAGCGATTTAGCGATTGACCTCGGTACGGCAAACACTTTGGTTTTTGCACGTGGCCGGGGCATTGTTGTTTCTGAGCCGTCTATTGTTGCGATCAACAAGGTTACGCACAAGGTTGAGGCCGTCGGAAACAAGGCAAAAGAGATGTTGGGCCGTACGCCCGGCAACATCGTGGCAATCCGTCCCATGAAGGATGGTGTGATCGCCGACTTTGAAGTCACAGAGAAAATGCTCCAGTACTTCATTCAGCAGGCGCACGGCGGAAAAACCTGGGTCAGTCCGCGCATCGTCATCGGCATTCCTTCTGAAATCACACAAGTTGAACGCCGCGCCGTCGAAGACAGCGCATATCGCGCAAAAGCCTCTGAGGTTTATCTGGTTGAAGAAGCGATGGCTGCTGCCATTGGCGCAGGACTGCCAATTACCGAACCTCACGGCAATATGATTGTGGATATCGGTGGTGGTACCACAGACATCGCGGTGATCTCGCTTTCAGGCATCGTCTATTCGAAGAGTGTGCGTGTGGCCGGCAACGAAATGGACGAATCCATCATTCAGTACATCAAACGCAAATACAATTTGTTGATTGGCGAACGTACTGCAGAGCAGATCAAAATCGAAGTCGGCTCGGCGGCGCCACTGGATGAGCCAAAGAATATGGAAATCAAAGGTCGTAACCTGATCGAAGGTATTCCCAAGACAATCGTCGTCACAGACGAAGAAATTCGGGAAGCTTTGGCGGATTCGGTGGCGACGATCATCAATGCGGTTCGCGTAGCGCTGGAACGCACTCCGCCGGAACTTTCGGCAGACATCGTGGATCGCGGCATTGTGCTGACAGGTGGTGGCGCACTGCTCAAAAAGCTGGATGTGCGCTTGATGCAAGAAACAGGCTTGCCGGTGACCATGGCCGAAGACCCGTTGTCTTCGGTGGTACTTGGCGCTGGCGCTATGTTGTCGGATTTTGATCTGCTGCGGCGCGTGCGGTGGGACGGCGCGACGTTGCCTTCGTAAGAGACCGCCTGGATTCGCAGTTTTGCCCAGTTTGTTGGCAAGTCGGCAATCCCCCCTGGTGAATTGCTGACTTGCCGCTAAGCACCGCTCAAAAATGTCTTTAACAGACAAGGCCAAAGACAAAGCCAAAAAAAATCCCACCTGGCTGTTGGGAGTATTGGTTTTGGCGCATTTGTTGCTCATTTCGCTCAACCGTGTGCCATCCCAGCCCAACTTACGCTATTTGCAATATGTCGCCATGAGCGGGTTGACGCCATTTGCCTGGGTTGCGTCGCATTCCGTTGGCTCCATCAAGGGAGCCTGGGATCATTATTTTGCGTTGCGTGGCGCACGCGACGAGAACGATTGGCTTAAAGCTGAGCGCGTACGCCTGGAAAACCAGTTGCGCGAACAGCAGGAAAAGAACCGTCTTTCCGAGCAAAATAATGTGTTGCAACAGTGGCAATCGCTCAATCAATACGGTGGCGTGACAGCAACCGTGATCGCCCGCGACGCCAACGAATTTTTCAACACCTTGGTGATTGACCGCGGAACGGTACACGGTGTGCAAAAAGATATGCCGGTCGTTGCCGCTCAGGGGGGATTGGTTGGACGCGTGATTGCGACTTCGCCACTGGCTTCTCGCATACTGTTGCTGACCGATGAACGGCACGGCACCGGTGCGGAAGTCCTTGGACAAACGGCAGACACACGATTGCTGGGAGTTGTGGAAGGCAAATCCCAATCATTGTGTGAAATGCGGTTTATCGTCGCCCCCGATAAAATTGAAGCGGGCGAACAGGTCATCACTTCCGGTCAGGATGGCATTTACCCAAAAGGATTACTGGTCGGACGGGTCAAAGGTACGGGCACAATTTCGGCCCCACAATCAGTCGAAATTGAGCCGGTCGCTCCCTTGGGGAAACTCGAAACCGTCTCGGTGTTATTGATTCCGTTGGAACGTCTTCGGGCACCGGTGGATGAGTTGACCAAAGAAGAAGAAAAAGAGAAGCAAGACAAAGCGTCTGAACGCCGCAGAAGTGGCGCCGGACGCTGAGGTGAGCACAAAGGCACACCGGAAAGCGGCTGGTTCCGCCTCCGAACTACTTGGCAATGCCACGATCCCTTTGTGCTTGAAATTGATAACAAGAGTTTGAACGCTACGGAACGCATCTTTGGAGATCAAAGAATCCCGGCGCATTACGCTCCGCATTGCGGTTTGCCTACTGGTAGCCGTCGTCATCCAAACCACACTTACCCAGCTTGTTCCGCCCACAGTGGGGCAATGGCTGGGCCATATTGATTGGTTGCTGCTGATCGTAGTGTATGTTTGCCTGCAACGTAATCCGGTACAGGCGCTGATCACAGCCATGGCGGCGGGGCTGATTCAGGATGCCTTCTCTCTTTCCAGCGAGATTGCCATCGGTGTTAGCGGATTGGCGTACCTGATCGCTGCTTATGTTGCTGACCGCATCGTTTCTGTCATTGTCGCAGATAATTTGCTGGTCAGGTTCCTCACCGTAGCAAGTGCCAGTATCGTCAATATTCTGGTGCGTGCCCTCTTCTACCGGATGCTCAAGTTCAAACTCCCGGTGCTCGCAGGCGGCAAAGGCGTCGCTGCTGCGCTCGTCTTTGGTCTCTGCGCCAACCTAATTGCCTCCGTGTTGCTTTATCTGTTTTTGGATCGCGTGTTCAGCCGGAATGCGGCCTTGCGATTGCGTCGCAGCGAAGCCCGTCGTATGCGGTCCAGGCTCTGATTGCCTAAAGGATCGCTGGCAGGTTAACTGCGGATTTCAGCAAGGTTAAAGAATCACTATCGCTCCCGAAATGAGGGAGGTGTGAAATGAAGTCAGTTCGAGAATTCAACCCGGTAGATGCCATGCGTGAGACTGGCCTGCGGCTGGTCATCATCAGCTATATTGCAGTGGCAATTTTTGTGGTGCTTGCTGGGCGGCTGTGGTTTCTGCAGATTATGAACAGCGGCGTGTTTGCCGAACGCGCCGAACAGAACCGCACGCGGATTTTGCCCATTCCTGCCCGTCGGGGGACGATTTTCGACCGCAATGGCACGATTCTGGTGACCAGCCAGCCCTCTTACAACATCGTGCTGAGCCGCAAAGATGTTAGTGTCAAAGACTTTCCCGCCATTGCTGAACTGCTCGTCAACAACGTCAAAATTGATCGCGACTGGCTGAACAAACGATTTGAAGCTGCACAGTGGGAACCGAAATACGAATCCATCGTGGTGAAAGAACTTGCTTCGGCAGCAGATGTGGCTTGGGTCAAGGCCCATCAATACGAATATCCGATGATTCGTGCTGAAGAAGCTCCGCGCCGCAAATATCTGTATGGCACGTTAGCCGCACACGCGATTGGTTATGTGGGTGAAGTTGACCGTCGGGAATTGAGCAACCCTGAGTCTTCGTTTAGCCGGGAAAAAGGATTCAAGTTAGGGGACATCATCGGCAAAGCCGGGATTGAGCGTACCTACAACGAAGTTTTGATGGGCAAAGACGGTGAACGCCGCGTAGTGGTAGACAGCCGTGGCCGCATTCAGCGCGAGATCGAACGTATTGAGCCGATTCCGGGGCGCGATCTGTATACGACGCTGGATTTAAATGTGCAGAAAGTTGCCGAAGAGCAAACCGATACGATGCCCGCCGGACGCGGCAGTATCGTTGTCAGTGATCCGCGCAACGGCGAAATCCTCGCGTATGTTTCGCACCCGGCGTTTGACCCGAATGTCTTTTCCTTGCGTGCCAAAACAGATGAAGGCAAGGAAGAGATTCAGCAATTGACCGAAGACCCGAACAAGCCGCTCTATAACCGGCCAATTCAAGGTATGTATCCGCCGGGTTCGACCTGGAAGTTGCTGACCACTGTTGCTGCGCTTAATGAAGGCGTTATCACACCTGAAAATTCGCGCATTCAGGACGGTGGCATTCAACTGGGCAACTATTTCATGCGCTCCATCTCCAATTACGGGATGCCGGATATCGTGACCGCGATTGCGAAATCCGCCGACGGCTATTACTACCGTTTGGGGCTGAAGATGGGCCCGGAAAAGTTTGAGCGCTGGGTCGAAAAGTTCGGATTTGGCAAACGCACGGGCATTGATTTGCCGCGCGAAATGGTTGGCAGCGCGCCAACACGCGCGACGAAAATACGCGAGTACGATTTTTACATCAAAAAAGCAGAGAAGCAGTTGGCTGAGGCGACTGACAAAACCTTGCGCGCGCAACTGGAATTTCGCATCAAGCAGCTTCAGCATGAAGCGGAATGGACCGCGTATGACATGGCCGCTTCGGCGTTTGGACAGGGGCGCAATGCCACGACGCCGGTGCAGTTGTTGCGATACGTCGGCGGACTGGCGGTCGGCGGACAAATGCATACGCCGCATCTGTTCTTGCGAGCAGAACCAGGCGTGGACCGTTTGGGGAATTCACATCCCGAAATGCGCTATGAAGACAAAAATACTTTTGTCGTGCCGATGAACGCGGACATTCACGACATCGTCAAAAAAGGCATGTGGCAGGCCGTCAACGCAGGCGGTACCGCTGGTGCTGCCGCGGTGGAAGGGTTTGACGTTTGTGCCAAAACCGGTACGGCCCAGGTTGTTTCGACCGAAAAAGCTAACAAGGCGACACAAGATCATGCCTGGTTGATGAGCTTTGCGCCGCGCGACAATCCTGAAATGGCGATGGTCATTTTGACTGAAAATGCCGGATTCGGTGGAAAACAATCCGCGCCGCGCGCCAAACCGATTTACGAAGAGTATTACCGTCGCACGCGTAAGATCACCGATCCTGTGGTTGCTGACGCCGCTACAGAACCGGCAGACAAGGCGAAAAAGGCCGAAACGCCGACAACGGTTGAAAAAACGCAAAAGACAGAAAAGAAAAGAGTGAGCGCTCAATAAGGCAAGACGCAAACAAGTTCGTGTCTGAGCGGTCATTTTCACAAGTTTTATGTTTGGTGTTAGCCGCAGATATCTAACCGATTTTGACTGGCCGCTATTGGCGATGGCCTTATTGGTGGCTGCCTTTGGCGTGCTGGAAATTTCCAGCGCCGAACCGTTCCCCGGTTTGTGGCGGCGGCAACTGGTTGGGATCGGAATAGGATTGGGCGTGCTGTTTTTTGTGACGCTGGTGGATTACCGGCGCATCGTGAACATCGCGCCGTATCTGTATGTGGTTGGCATTGTGCTTCTGGCATTGGTTTTGACGCCGTTGGGCAGAGAGGTGAACGGCAACAAAAGCTGGCTGTATTTCGGTTCGTTTGGCTTTCAACCGTCCGAGTTCGCCAAATTGTTCACCTTGCTGTTTTTGGCGTATTTCCTGTCAGGAGTAAAAAGGTACCCGCTCGATTTGTGGACCACAATCGTCGCGGGGGGAATCTGGGCCGTGCCGACAGCGCTCGTTTTCGCACAAAACGACACGGGCAGCGCGCTCAGTTTCACATCGTTTCTGGCTGCGACGCTGTTCCTTTCGGGGTTGCGTTGGAGCTGGTTGGCGGCTGCGCTTGTCGCCGTCTGCATTGCGGTCGTGGTCGCAGTGCCCTACATCAAGACGTGCAAGAGCTACAAGTGCGAGCGCATCAAAGCCGTTTACTGGCCTGATCTGGCCGAAAAGCGATTCCGGTATCAAAACGAACAATCGGAGATCGCCGTCGGTTCAGGCGGGCTGCTGGGCAAGGGCATTCGCGGCAGTACCCAGGGCACCCTTGGGTTCGTGCCAGAAGTCCAAAACGATTTTATTTACGCCGTAGCGAGCGAGGAGACGGGATTTGTCGGTAGTTTTGCCGCGTTGACAGTCTATCTGCTAATCGTGACGCGACTGATTCAGATTGCGCGCCGTGCACGCGAGCGAGTCGGGTTGCTGTTGGTGGCGGGTTTTGCAAGCCTGCTGCTGTATCACGTGACGGTCAATATTGGCATGGTACTTCGCATGTTGCCGATTATGGGCATCCCGCTTCCGCTAATGAGCTCTGGCAGTACGTCAGTCGTGGCCACGTTGTTTGGGCTGGGACTGGCGATTAGCGTGCGCCTGCGCCGGTTTGTGAACTAACCAGCGCAGTGACAGGCTGAAAAGAGTTGACGTCGTAGCTGTTTGAGAACGATTTGGCAGGGCAGGTTCGGCAAGCCGAACGCGCTGGATTTCATCGAGCGTGTTTGTGTTGCGCAACGCGCAAGCCGTTGCAGAAAGTTTTTCTGTCGCCGCGCCGATCGTCATTTGCGTTGTGACCGGCATTGCCGGTCAGTCTGGCTTCGCGCCAGAAAAAAGCTGTTTCAGCATCAACCGAGATGCTTTCGGCGAGATGCTTTCTTGCTGAAACCGTTTTGGCGGCTGTACCGAAGTTGAAGCCTGGCCAACGCAAATCCGCTTCCCATCTTTCACGCGACATAGATTCCAGTCGGTCCGTCTGCACGCCGGTATTTTCCCCATGACAACAACATCACGCCGATTTGGCTGCGCACTTTGGTAACGTCGCGCGCCACGGCTGCGGCACCTGAAGTCGTCGGAGTGTTTTGGTTGCGATAGCAGTGTTCATCACGCCAACACGGTTTCAACGGCAAAAAAGGGCTGCACAGATTGATCCGCCGCTTTTGTGCGCCGGTTGTTGGGTGGTTAGGCAATTTGCTTTTGGCAGGATTGCCACGCCGACAACAAACGCGTGAGAGCTTCCCCAGAGTTAGGAGATTTTTGAATGGCGAAAGAATTAATCGTCAGCGTCAACGGACGCGAAAAGAAAATTGCCATTGTCGAAGATGATCTCGTCACGGAGTTTTACGTCGAACGTGGCGACGAGAATCAAGGGATTGTCGGCAACATTTATAAAGGTCGGGTGATGAAAGTGTTACCCGGCATGCAATCCGCATTTGTGGATATCGGGTTGGAACGTGACTCGTTCCTATACGTCTCTGACTTTTTCGATGAAGAGGAAGAAGACGAGGATGAGGCCACCGAACAGAAGCGCGAAGCGGCGCGCCCCGCGCGCGCCGAACGGCCAGAGCGGCCAGAACGTCAGGAGCGGCAACGGCCTGGGCGCGAAATCGCTGCGGTCAGCCGTGTTGCGCCCGCTGAGCCGGAAGAGGGCGAAGTGGATTTGCGCGAACTGCTTAGCCACATCGAGGAGATTTCTGTCGAGCCGACCATTGAACCTGCCCCAGATGACGAAACCGATCTTGATTCAGTCGTAGCGCGCGAAGCCGAAAGCACTGCGCGCCCGTTGAATCCGCGCCAGCGTCGCAACCGTCGGTTGCGTTATGCCGAACCGGAGCCGGTCGAAGAAGAAGCCGTGGTGGAAACGGAACAAGGCGAAGCCGTGGTTGCGGAAGATACCGGAGCGGTAGAGGCAGAAGTGGAAGCCGAAGATGATGGCGGTCGTCGTCGTCGTCGTCGTCGTCCTCGTCGCGGCGGTGATACAGGTGAAGCCGATGTCACTGAAATCGCAGCCGTGGAAGTAGAAGAAGAAGCCACGCCGTTTGTGCTCGTTCATCACGAACCAATGGAACGCGTCAGAGATGACGACGGCGAATTTGAAGCAGGCGATCTGCTCAAAGATGCGCTTTTGCAAGAACGCATCGCCGAACGGATTCACGAAGACGAGCGTCGTATGTCGTTGCTCGAAGTCGAACCGACGCCGGAAGTTCTGGTTGGTTCCTGGCAACATTCGTTGCTGGCCGAATCGTCATTTGAACGAATCAGCGACGATGCCGCTGAAGCTGAGTCTGCTGAAGTTGTGGCTGACGCGCCCGCCGAGGTCGAAGCCGAGACCGCCGCACCAGATGCCACCACTGAAGAATTGAGCCTGGACGCGGTGCCTGGTTGGCAACCGGAGGTCGCTGAGGAAGCTGCGCCGGAAGTTGCCGCTGAGCCGGAAGCTGAGGCCGAAGCGCCTGTCAGCGCGGAAGCCGAGGTGGTTGAAGAAGCGGTTTCACACATTGCGATTTTGCCGCAGGACAGCGCCGCAGAAGACGTTGGGGAAACCGTCGAAACGGCGACGGCCTTTGTCGAAGAGCCATTTGCCGAAGAATTGGGCGAAAGCGCGGTTGTGTTGCCGATTACGCCGTCTGAAGAAGCTGAAGTTGAAGAAGAGACTGAAGGCGAAAGCCGCAAAGGCAAATTGAAAGATGGCAGCGCCAGCGTTCGCAGCCGTTCACGACGCGGTGAAATGGCGACGCGTCGCGGAGGCCGTGGTCGTCGGCGCAACTTCCGTCCGCGTCAGGCGAATGACGCGACGACGGAGGTGGAAGAGTTGGAGGACGATCAGGAAACAGATGCGTTGGCGCCCTCGACCGCTGCGCCACGCCCGCTCGAACGGTTTCATCGTCCGGTGATCACTGACCTGTTGCGCGAAGGCCAGGAAGTGCTGGTGCAAATCGCCAAGGAGCCCATTGGACAAAAAGGCGCGCGCATCACTTCGCACATTGCCTTGCCGGGTCGTTACATCGTCTATATGCCGACCGTGGAGCACATCGGGGTTTCGCGCAAGATTGGCACGGACGAAGAACGCCAGCGTCTGAAACGCACGTTGCATCAGTTGCGTGCCGAAACCGGCGCAAGCGGCGGGTTCATTGTGCGTACGGCGGCCAACGGTTGCACGCTCGAAGAGTTGCGCGAAGACATGCAGTACTTGATTCGCACCTGGACCGACATTCGTCGTCGGGGCGAACGCGCCAAATCACCGGCGATCATTCACCGTGATCTGGATTTGGTGCAGCGCATTTTGCGCGATCAGTTGTCAGGCGATTTCACCGCGATTCGGGTGGACAACGAATTCGAATACGAACGCATTGTGGATTTCGTCAATCGCTTTGCGCCGAAGCTGGTCAACCGCGTCAAGCTTTACACCAAAGACACGCCGATTCTGGAGCATTACGGCATCCAGTCGGAAATTGACAAAGCCGTCAAACCGCGCGTTTGGTTGAAATCCGGCGGCTACATCGTCATCAACCAAACCGAAGCGCTGGTCGCTATTGACGTCAACACGGGCAAATTCGTCGGTAAGTCGAATCGCCTGGAAGACACCATTGTCAAAACCAACCTGGAAGCAGCCAAAGAGATCGTGCGGCAGATCCGTTTGCGCGATCTGGGCGGCATCATCGTGCTGGATTTCATTGACATGGAAGAGCGCAAGAATCGCCAGAAGGTGATGGCGGCGCTCGAACAGGAATTGCGCAGCGACCGTTCGCCGTCGAAGATTCTGCAGTTCAATGACTTCGGCCTGGTGGCGATTACGCGCAAACGCGTGAAACAGTCGCTGGAACGCACGCTTTGCACGCCGTGTTCGTATTGCGGCGGCGGCGGCATGGTCAAGAGCTCGCAGACCATCTGTTACGAGATTCTGGCCGAAGCGCGCCGCATCTCGAAAGATGTGGATCACCACAACGAAGTCATCCTGCGTGTGAATCCGGAAGTGGCCAAGGCTTTGCGCGGTCCCGAACGCGACGTACTGGCAGAGATCGAAGCCTATCTGGGCGGCGTGGTCACGCTGAAGAGCGACCCGACGGTTCACCAGGAACAATTTGACATTGCCCTGGCATAAGCCAGCGGCAAATTCATCAATGCGTAAGCGCCGGTTTGCGAAGCGATTCGCTGATCGGCGCTTTTGCTTTTGGCCGGAATTGTTTTCCCAAGGACCTATTGTTCTGACGTTCCAGCTTTGGCGCGTGTTGATTTGACTGGGCGGAATACACCGGGGCGAAAACTTAGTGGCCGTTCTAAAAATGATTCTGTCAATTCTCGTGTATCCAGCAAATGCGCTACTTCGCGGCTGATAGCCGGTTCCGTTTGCCAGTACTCCCGCAAGCTCTTTGCCCGTGCCGCGGGTTCCAATTCCCAGATTTCGTCAAACACCTCTTTGACTCGACGCCAAAACAACAGGGATGAGGAGAGAGGGTCCATAACAGCACCTCCACGACCAAGTCCGCGTCGCACAGCTGAATTTCGCGCGTGTCAGAGTCTTGTGGGGTTGCCAATGTCACGCCAGACATCCGCCTGACGCAGATGTTGACGACATTGAGGTTGAGCCAGCGACACGTGTGCGCCCGCTGGAAGATTCCCCACGCCACGAAATCTCAAATGTCAGAGTGACAGCCTAGCTGCGGAAAAGTGATTGTTTAACTCCCACACAAAAAGCGTAAAGGGCAGAAAGAATGGCTCAGCCAGACACAAGAATTTTGCCGCGAAAGAAAATTTGGCGAATCCATTGTCATAGGGTAATATCCTCGGCACCGGCATCCAAACTGTAAATCAGTCTCAAACTCATAACCTCACAAGCCCCAAAAAAATTAATCTGTGGTGCCCGCGCAGAGGAATAACTATGCAATCCCCCACTGTTCCCGACTTCACGGAGCTGCTCTCAGCTTGGCGTGCAGGCGATCGTGAGGCAGGCGAAACCGTCCTGGTGATGGCGTATCAGGAGTTACGTCGGCTGGCGCAATACTACTTACAACAAGAACGCGCTGATCACATGCTGCAAGCCACTGCCCTCGTACACGAAGTTTACCTGCGATTATTTGTTGAACCGGACGTCGAAATTCACGACCGCGCGCACTTTTTTCAGCTCGCTGGCCGACAAATGCGTCGCATTCTGATTGATCACGGACGCGCCTTGCACGCTGACAAGCGCAAAGGCGAACTGGCCCGCGCGCCGATGGAAGACGCCCGTTCTCTGACCTGGGAACATCCGGAAGAGCTTTTGGCTTTGGATGAGTGCCTGGAGCAACTCGATCAGATCGCGCCACGGGCTGTGGACATCGTGCAACTACGATTCTTTTGCGGCCTGACAGAACACGAAGTCGCCGAGTTGCTGAATATCTCGTTGGCAACCCTCAAGCGCGACTGGAGTTTTGCAAAAGGCTTTATTTACCGGCAACTTATGCTGGGCAACGGACAATTGCAGGGGACTGCGAAATCCGTCTGACAGAGGCTTTCCGCCTGGCGAGCGAACGTCGGCGTCCAAACCAGCAAGGACGGTCAGGCACATCTGTCTTGGCTTCCGTCCCGCATCCTTTTTCCCGCTGTAGAATATTTTAGCGGAGAACAATTTCTTCGTTCCGGTGCGACATGTTTTGCTGCCCAGCGCCACAGATGGGCGAGCTTCAAGCGAAGTTCGTAAGTGATCTGTGAGTGTGAGGTTTGCTTTTCCTTGTCCAGCATCCCGGACCTGGAAACACAACAAGGCGCGCATTGTGATGATGAGCGGGGGCCATAACATCACGGTGCGCGCCTTGGCGTTTTTTTGAGCAGTCAAAATCGCTTACGGCTCAGCCAGGAATTTTTTCGTTTCCGTCAGAAAGAGTTCCAATTGATCGTGATGCACCCAATGTCCGGCATTCGGGATCTTGACCAGCCGATGATTGCGTATGACCTGTGCGCGTCCATCGCTTTCGGGGTCTACGGCCCAGCTTTCCATTCCCCAGAACAACAATGTCGGGCAGCTAATCTGGCTCAGGATTTCGCGTGCATCGTCAATGTTTGTTCCATACGGCGGGAATCCCCGCGCGAAGTTATCGAATTTCCACACCAGTGAGCCGTCCGAATTCCAGTTGGTGCCGTGCCAGGTTAGATGCCGCGCGATTTCGTCTGACAAATGCGGATTGGCTTCTTGCATGCGGGACACGGCGGCTTCCAGATTGGGATAGCTACGCGGTTCGCGTTTTTCAGTTTTGCGCACGTGTTCGATCCATTCGCGTATGCGCTGTGAAGCGGGCCGATGAATGCGGTGATTGGGCGGCGGTCCCAGGCCTTCGATAGAGACCAGCTTTTTCACTCGTTCGGGATAAATGCCTGCGTAATGCGCCGCGATGATTCCGCCCAAACTGTGACCAATCAGGTAGATCGGATAATCGTTGATGACATCGGCCAGCGCCGACAAATCCAGAATGTGTTCCGCGATGGAATAGAGTGCGCCGGGCGCCCAGGCGCTGTTGCCGTGTCCGCGCAAATCCAGGGCGTAAACGTGAAAGTCGTCGAGCAACGCACGCGCGACCCAATCCCAGTTGCGCGCGTGATCCAGGCCCCCGTGCACCAGGATCATGGTTGGTTTGCCCGCTGTTCCCCAATCCCAAAATTGCAGCTTCAGCCGGTGTGAATAGAAAAAGTGTGAAATCGGTTCCAATGGTGTGCTCCCTCCTGCGCTGGCCTGAGTGGGCCTGCGTTGCTATGCTAGCGCGCCATTTTTTTGACAGCAAGACAACAAGACGACAGACCACTTATATGATCCAAACACGTCCACCGATTTTGCCGCCGTTCGTTTTTCTGGCGGTTGTGTGTTGGTTGCTGAGCAACGGTACACCGACGTTTGCGCAACAGGCGCAAAACCCTTCGCCGATGGTCGAACACACGCGGACGCATCCGCGACTGACGCAGGAAACACCGGCCGGCCGGCGCGAAAAGCTCGAACTCGGCACGCTTTTTATCCCCGCCAAATTGCAGGGAAAATCGCAATTGCCGCTGTTGGTACATTTCCACGGCGGCGCCTGGTTGCCAGAAGTCGCAGCGGCAAAACGCGGCGGCACCGCGGTCATCTCCGTGCAACTGGGTGCAGGTTCGGGCGTTTATGCGCGCCCTTTTCAAGACGCGCAGTTGTTTGCCCGGTTGCTCGCCGAAGCCGAGACCAAGGCGGGCGTAAAATTCAGTTCGGTGAGTTTGACTGCCTGGAGCGCAGGGTATGGCGCGATACGCGAAATCCTGAAAGTGCCTGAAAACTGGGCGCGCGTCACACGCGTTCTGCTGATTGACGGTTTGCACACAGGGTATGTGGGCGGAAAGCCGGGACCGCAGGAATCACAGTTGGAAACAGAACCTCTCGCGGTCTTTTTGAAATTCGCACAAGAGGCCATGGTCGGCCAAAAACAAATGATCATTACCCACTCAGAAATCTTTCCCGGGACGTTTGCCAGCACAACGGAGACCGCAGATTGGCTGCTCGGACAATTGCGTTTGACGCGTACACCGGTGGTTCGCTGGGGACCGATGGGCACGCAGCAATTGAGCGAAGCGCGCGCCGGAAAATTCCTGTTGCTCGGTTTTGCCGGAAACTCTGCACCGGATCACGTAGATCAACTGCATTCTTTGCCAGCCTATTTGCGCTGGTTTCGTTGAAAGAGAAAAAAGGAGAGCCTATATGAAATCGGCCGGACATTCTTTCCGGGTGTTTTGTCGCACGCTGGTTTTAGCGTGCGGCTTGCTCGGCATTCTGGGCGTGTTGCTGAGCGCCTGGTCACCCATTGAATTTGAAAGCGAAGCCGGAGAAGAAGACGAAAAGCCTGCTGCCGAAGCCTGGTTTTATGAACAGCGCGCCTATCCGTTAACTGAAATTCCACGGGGGGCGCACGCGCGCGCTGTCGAAGACCTCAACCGCAAAGAAGAAGCGCGCCGCCAGCAATTGCGCAGGCTGTATGGTCAGGAAGGCGCAGAAGCCATCGAACAGAGTCAGCCGCGTTGGCAAGCGCTTGGCCCACAGCCGATCATCAACGGCAACACTGGCATTTTTCAGAGTCCGGTGTCGGGCCGTGCGACGGCGTTGGCGCTCGACCCTGGTTATGATGGCGTTAACAACCGCACGCTTTATCTGGGCACGGCGCACGGCGGCGTCTGGCGCAGTCGCGACAATGGCGCAAACTGGACACCCATCAGCGACGGCGAAGCTTCGCTGGCGATCGGTTCGCTGGCCATTGATCCCAACAATCCCAACGTGATTTACGTCGGCACAGGCGAAGGCAATGCCAGCGGCGACAGCTATTACGGCGCTGGTTTGTTGAAGACCACTGACGGCGGCGCAAGCTGGCGACTGATCAAGGGGCCGCCTTCAAACACAGCACCGATTGTGCCCGCCTTTCAGGGCGTGGCGATCATGCACATCGCCATTGATCCGGCAAATTCACAGACGCTCTATCTCTGTACGCGCGGCGCATCTGCCTATGGCCCGGCGGGTGGCGGCGGCACTGCCGGATATGCCGCCGGACAACGCGGCGTTTGGAAATCTACCGACGGTGGCGAAACCTGGCGCTTTCTGGATGTCGCGGGCAGCAACGTGGTCAGCGCCAATGAAGTGATTTTTGATCCGCAAAATTCCAACACGATTTATGCCGCGATTGCCGCGCGCGGCATTTACCGTTCGCGCAACGGCGGCGAACCGGGTAGTTGGGAGCTGCTTGGCGGCGGGTTGCCGACGGCCAATATCAGCCGCATTGATCTGGAAATTGGACCGCCCCTGGCGCCTGCGACCGTTGCCACGTTTTATGCGGCGTTTACCGACAGCAGCGGCGGCATCAATGGCATTTACCGTTCGACAGACAATGCCGCCACCTGGACGCGGACGGCGAACAATCCTTCGCCGGTTTCGCAAGGCACCTACAACTGGACGCTTTCCGTTGATCCGCTGAATGCCAACATTCTCTATTTTGGCGCGGTGACGTTTTTCCGCAGCACGGACGGCGGCACGACCTGGACGAATCAGGCCAACGGTGTCGGCATTGGCGGTTTGCACGTGGACCAACACGCCAGCGTGGTCAGTCGCGCCAAGCCCAATACGTTTTTTATTGCCAATGACGGCGGTGTCTGGCGTTGCGACAATGCCAACGTCGGCGCACAAGCCATGGACTGGGTGAACCTGAATAACACACTGAACACAGTGCAATTTCAGGGTGTCGCTTTGCACCCCAGCGATGAAAACTTTTTGCTCGGCGGTACGCAAGACAACGGCACCAATCGTTATTCCGGAGCGTTGGGCTGGACGCGGGTGGCGGGCGGTGACGGAGGTTTCGCCTTGGTGGATCAGGCAAAACCGAACATCGTTTGGCACAGCTTTCAAAATAGCAGCGGCACCAATCCTGATTACGGCCCGCGTGTTTCGCTCAACGGCGGCGGCAGTTGGACAGACCGCGGTTGTCGTTCTGGCTGCACGGGCGCAGCAGGCCAAATGAAGCCCACAGACCGTGTCGGGTTTTATTCGCCGATGAATTTGCACACAGGCTTCACCGAACCGAACAACGTGATCTATTGGGGAACGCACCGGCTGTATCGTTCGCCAGATTTGGGAATCACGTGGACGGGGATCGGGCCAAGCACGGACGGTGGCGGACAGGACGTGACCAAAGGGGCGGGGCGCGTGACCGCGATTACCGCGCATCCGCAATTGGATAACAGCACGAATCCGCCCGGCGAAATCGTTTGGGTCGGGACCAGCGATGGCAACATTCAAATTACGAAAAATGCCGGTCGCCTCGCCGAAGCTTCTTTTACCAACCTGACCAAAACACCGTTGCCCAATCGTTTTGTGACGGACATTGCGCTCGATCCCAAAGATGTCAATCGGGCCTTTGTCACGTTTTCGGGGTTCAATGTCGGTACGCCCGGCACACCCGGTCACGTGTTTGTGACCACCGATCAAGGCGTAACTTGGCGCGACATCAGCGGCGATTTGCCTGATGTGCCGGTGACTTCGATCGCGCTTGACCCGCTGGCCGAAGGCACTTTGTTCATCGGTACAGACATGGGCGTGTTTCAAACTACTGACAACGGAACGACCTGGGTGCGTTTGGGGAACGGATTGCCGCGTGTCGCTTCATTTATGGTGCGCTATCACGCCGCTTCGCGCAGCATCGTGGTGGCGACGCACGGGCGCGGGATGTTGCGTCTGAAACTGCCTGCGGCCAACACCACGGTTTCTGCCGCCAGTTATACACGCGCGGCGCTCGCGGTCGAAGGCATCGTGGCGGCATTCGGCAACGCCCTGGCCACGGGCACCGTGGTTGCGCCTTCGTTACCGCTGCCGACTTCGCTGGCGGGCACGACCGTGAAAGTGACAGATGCGCTCGGTGTGGAACACCTGGCGCCGCTCTTTTTCGTTTCGCCAACCCAGGTGAATTATCAAATTCCCGAGAGGGTGGCTCCGGGCGGCGCGAGTGTTACCATTACCAGCGGCGACGGCACGACTTCGTTTGGCATTGAACAAATTCGCGCTGTTGGACCTGCGCTCTTTACTGCCAATGCCACCGGCAGAGGGGCACCGGCGGCACAAGTCGTACGCGTGCGAGGTGGCACGCTGAACTATTTGCCAGTCGCACGCTTTGACAATGCGTCGAACCAATTTGTCCCCGCCGAAATTGATCTGGGAGTGGAAGGCGATCAGTCGGTTTTGGTGCTTTATGGTTCTGGCGTACGCCGCCGCACGAATTTGGTGCGTGTGCGCGTCACCATCGGTGGCGTGGATCTTTCGGTGGATTACGCCGGAAGTGCGCCCGGCTTTGTCGGGTTGGATCAGATCAACGTTCCGCTGCCCAGATCGCTGGCGGGGCGCGGCGAAGTTGACGTGGTCATGACTGTGGATGGCGTGGCGGCCAATACGATACGCATTCGCATCAAGTAGCCCTGTCAG
>JAEUQO010000257.1 GCA_016789605.1 Acidobacteriota bacterium | reverse complement strand
AGGTAAATCCAGCGACCGCCGCCGCCACGCTGCGCGTTTGCCACCTGTCCCAAAGTGACAGCCAACAGCATCACCATTGCCATTTGCATCATTCGACGAATAAACATTGTTACCTCCTCTTTCCTTCTTATGTTCTTATTTACGAGTCTGTTTCAAATTGGTAATGCGCGCCGGATAAATACCAAAGTTTTCAACTTCCAGCGTCATTCCTTTTTTGGCGCGCACTTGCGCTGCCGGAATCAAGCTGCCTTCACCTTTTCCGTCATCTTCCACATATAACTCAATAAACGTGAACGGATAATCCACCGACCGCGCGCCGCGCCGTACTTCGGCAAATCCCAGCCAACGTTCGGAAAGCGCATAAATCTTTCGTCCTTCGTCAGTTTGCGTCACCCACACAGCCTGAATGTCGCGACTCAACCGATTTCCAATCTGCACCGTGCCGCGCTTTCTATCCCCAAGCGCGCGTTTCAACCCATCTTGCCCGCCGCTTTTCAGTGCGCTGAGCAACTGTTCCACTTCAGAATCAGGGGTAAAGCTGTCAACCGTCATCGTGAAAAAGTCGGCGTTGCTGCCGCGCTGGCCTCCCAGGTAAAAGATGTTTCCGCGATACACTTCCCTGTTTGCCCTGCCCATTCGTTTGTCTTGCGCTTGCGCCGAAATGACACCCAACCCCGCCAGCGCCAAACAAGACATTGCGACCAGTTGATAAAACCACAGCCTTCGTTTCGTTCCCATTTCTCCTCCTATTTGTGCAAGACCAAACTACTTCTATCTTTCAATGATCCCGTAACACCATTAGACAACAGCAACCACGATGCCAGGAAATCACGCCAGCATTCTCAAGATGCAAACACGTTGTTTTTGTTTGAATTACGGGCGATTTGTCGGATGGCTCGCCCTCGTTGGCAATGGTGATAACCCGCAACAAGGCATTCGTCACCCCATTACGGGTGCATTTTCCCCAGACACGGCGCACCGGGTTCGTACATTGGGCGAATCAATAATTCGGCAAAAGCGCGGCAGGACAAACGATGACGATCAGCAAACCAGCTTGCCTTGATCGTCGTCGTCATCGTCGGTGAGCGATTTCTCTTCCAGTTCGGCGTCAAAATCCCAAGTGTCAATCGCGAAGTTGTCCGGGGAAAAGGCAGGTTGACCGGCGGCTTCGCGGGCGGCCCATTCTTCGTTGAATTTTCGGTTGCGTTCTTCCCATTCGCGGCGCTCGGCTTCCCAGTCTTCGCGGGTTGCGTGGAAAGAAAAGACCCAGTTGTCTTCCAGATCGAGATGATGGCCGTCCAGGTGCATAAAAGTCGGCCCGCCAATCAACGGATCAGCAGTCATTTCACAAATCGGGCAATCAGGATCAGGCACTGCGTGTTGGTGAGATGCGGCAAGCGGTACTCGCAAGCGCTCTTGTTCCAGCAACCATTCCGGGCTGAAGCTGTATTCGTCGCTGGTCGCCAGCCAGTCGGTTTGCAATTGCGCCAGCCGAGCGAGTTCGCTGGAGCGCTCCAAATTTGGCGTGGCACAGACCTGCTCCCAACACGCTGCCAGCAGGTGTCGCAACAAATCGAAATGCACCACGTTGCTATGCGTGCCAAACGCGGCGAAACGATACGCCGCCGATTCACGCGCCAGCGGCAACGGACATTCACTGGTCAACGACCATTGCTGTTCGCGCCACCACAAATCCAAATCCAGAAAATGACGATTGGCCAGCAAAAGCTCGCGCGGTGTTTTGCCGTGCAAATCGGTGCGCGGCGTCAACAGCCAGCGCGTGTGAATGTCCACGATGGGATTTTCCTGCCCGGCAGCGTGCGCGGCCAGACATTCCGTCAGGATGAATTCGTGCAATGCCCGACCAAACAAGACCGGACGCGCGTCAAAACGCGGCTGGCGGGCACGCTCTGCACGACGTTGGGCGGCAAGCGTTTGCCAGTCAGCCAACCCGTCGGCGAGCAACCAATCATCTGACAATTGGTAATAAATCCAGATGGCTTCTTCGGCGGAAAGCTGCGACCAATCAGGAGGCGGATCAGGGCAATAGAGAGCTGCGCCACTCAAAGCGGGTTGGTACAAAACCGGTTCGGTGTCGGCCACCACCAACCGCGCAGGCAAATCAATCAACACGATGCCTGCGTCCCAACGCTCTTCGCTGATGCCTTCGCGAAGATTGGCCAGAAATCCCGTCTGGCAGGCAGGCCGGTTATAGCGCGTGATCGCGGTTTCGAGTTCTGCCAGCGTTTCGGGTTCAGCCGCAAGCGCCGCTAACACCACATCGGCCAAACTGACCGGCAATGCGCGGTGTCGCGCGCCCTCGGCATCCAGCACCGTCAGCATCACTTCATGGGCGACCAAATCGCCGGTCAGGTCTTGGCTCATGGTTGGGCTTTCTCAAAGGGGATTTTGTGTTGCACAGGGAAGGCAAAAACGTCGTATCGAAAGAACCACGACGAACTGACGTGCCGCTTACAGCAATTGCCGCACCAGAAACTGCCATTCTTCGTCGAGCGTTTGCCCGGCGGGAAATGACTTGTGCGCAATGCCGTACCAATAACGCGCGTTGCTTTCGTCGCCTTCTTTGCGATGCAAGTAAGCGTGCACCCAGGCGGCGGTTTCAGACTCGATGTCCTGCACGATTTTGTGCGCGGCGTCCCAATCACCACGCCCCTCACACCAAAGGGCGTTCAAATACGGCGATAGCCCTGACAGTGGTTCGGTCTGCGACAGTGAAGCTTGAAATTCGTCGAATGTCATAACCGATTTATAAACGAAAGCGGGCAGGAAAAACAGACCGGCGCAACACTGTTGGCCGTGCCTGCTTCCTGCCCGCTCAAAAGCAAACTAGCGAATCGTCAATCGAACGGGATTCGCCGCCTTGCCATCCACGGTCAAGAGCAACTCAACGTCACCGCGTCCGCCCAGCACACGCGGCAAGAGAATGTTGAGTTGATCCAGACCAGGCGTTTCGGTTTGTGGGCCGGCATAATTCAGCGTTGCCACGACACCGCCGATGGTGGCACGCACTGCGCTCAGCGCGCTGCGCCCGCGCACCCCGGAACCAAACCCGATGAAAAACACCTGCTCGCCTTCGGCGCCCAGATCAATCGGAATGGCCACCAGTTCTTTGCGCGTCTCATCGTACCGGGCGATCGGTTCGCTGCTGCGCGTGCCGTCGGGCTTCACGCGCAACACATACCCGGCAGCAACGCCTTGGCCGTTGCCGTTGGCGCTAAAGAGTGCAGGCGCAACCGGCGCGATGACGACTTCAGCCGTGGCGATGTTCCCGTCGCCGCTGGTGATGATGATCGTTGCCGGGCCGTTGGCCAATCCCGCAGGCATGATGTAATTGATTTGCGCTGGTGATACGAACGTTAACAAACCGTCACGCATCGCGCCTGCGCTATCAAAGACTTTGACCGTGGTGCCCGCCAGCGTCGCCACCGGCACCGGAGCAACCTGCGTCGCCGTCGCCAATCTTTGCCCATAAGCGGTAACCAGCGATTCGGGCGCAAATTCCCCGCCCCGATAATTCGCGGCGGAAACATGCGCCGAAGCAGCCGCCTGAACAACTTCGACCACTTGTCCCGCGACAATCAACCGGCCTGTGCGCATGGCAAAGGCCGTGTTGGCCGCAAAACTGAAGCCTGCGGCTCCATTGCCGCTGCCATAGCTGTTGCTCGGCGTCAGGGTCAGCCAATCGCTCTGGCTTTGCACCAACCAGTCGCAAGTGCCGCCCGCTGTCACGTTGAAATTGGCGACGCCAGCGCGCGCAGCCACCTGTAACTGTGTGGGCGTAACAGCAAAACTGCACGCCGGTTGCACATCCAGCCGTACGGCATAATTGAGCGGCGAACTAACAAAGGAAGTGCTTGCGATTTCGATCACATACCGGCCTGCCGCCGGAACCACAAACGCGCCGGCATTCACGGGCAATCGTCCATTGCGCCCGGAAAGCAGCAAGCTGCCATCCGGCCCCAACAGAAACATTTGCACGCTATCGAATGAACTGCCGGTGCTTGCCGAAATCAAAATGCGCTCGCCCGCCGCCGCCGTGAACGAATAGCGATCTGCAAGCGGCTCATTGACCAACGTCAGTTGCGACCGGCAATCCCCGCTGGTCAATGACGCATTGATCGTTTGACCGTTGGCAATGGGCCGGATTTCGCAACTGCCGTTGCCGCCTGCCTGTTCGATGGTCAGCGAACGTCCGGCAATGAGCAACACGCCACGCCGCGCTGTGTTGGTGCTGTTTGCCGCCACGGTGAATTCAACTTTGCGGTTGCCCGTGCCAGCAGCGTTTGCGGAGTTGATCGTGATCCAATCCACGCGGCTGGTGGCGTTCCAGTTGCACGTTGGCCCGGTCAGCAAATCCACACTGCCCGTGCTGCTGGTGGCAGTAAAAGTTTGCCGCACCGAAGACAACGCGTACCCACACCCAGCGCTGAAGCGTTGCAATGTCAGCGCGTAAGACAACGTGGAAGAAGACGACTCTGAGCCGATTTCGATCAAATACTCGCCGTCCGTCGGCAGCGTCACGACACCCGCATCCACTGGCAACCGTGTGGTGCGTGTAGCGCTGGCAAACACACGACCATCCGGCGCGGAAAGCGTCAGATTCGCGCCCGACTCTGTGCCACCAGAAAACGTAAGCCCCCCGAATAAGGCAACCTGTTCGCCTTGTTTGCCGCTGTAGGTGAAATATTCGGCATAAGCAAAGCCAGTGCTGGCCAGACAATCAGCAGAGCTGATATCGCCCGTTACCAACACGCCTGCGGAAATCGGGCGCGGCAAACAATTCCCGCCGCGTCCGGCCTGTTTGATCGTCACCGCCCGATTGGCCACAAACAGCGTGGTACGGCGTGTAAACGAATCGGGATTGGCGGCCACGGTAAATTCGACTTTGCCATTGCCATTGCCGCTGGCCCCAGCCGTCACGGTGACCCAATCGGCATCGGGTTTTGCCAGCCAGGGACAGCTTGCATCGGCAATGACGTTGACGCTGCCCGTACCGCCGGTTGCGTCGAAACTCTTTGACGCAGCATCAACGCCGTAGCCACAGGTCGCCGAGACAACCGCCAACGACAATTCGTAATTCTCTCCCAGCGAAAACGAACTGGAGAGCGCTCGAATCACATACGCGCCGTCGCTTGGCAAAGTGAAAAAGCCTGTCTCAGGAATACGCACGCGCCGCACCGCAGGCGACACACTGGTTTGTCCCGTGGCGCTAAGCAACTGGCTGCCCGTCGGACTCAGCAACTGCAATGTATCGCCAATCGGCCCGGTTAAGGTGATCTGTACCTGTTCACCGGCTTTGCCGTTGAACGAATAGCGCTTGCCGTAAACAGGCCGCCCCTGATCAAAGAACACCGGGCAGTCGGCTTCGTCTATCGAACCGCTAACGGTCTGGTTAGGTGCAATCGTGAGCAGAGAGCAAGAGCCTCCCAACCCGGCTTGTTGCACGGTGAAAACGCGGCCTGCTGCCAGAATGCGCGTTTGCCGCGCGAAAATGCTGTTGTTGGGCAACACGGTGAATTCGACCTGGCGGCTGCCGCTGCTGGCCGTGTTAGGAGTCACCATCACCCAGGAAGCCTCGCTTTGCGCGTTCCAGGGGCAATCATTCGCGCTGGCCGTCAGGTCAAACGCCCCTGTTCCACCAGCGCTTTCAAATGCGGCGCTGCTGGCAGAAAGCGTATACGCGCAGCCCGGCGGCAAGACGGTCAGGGTCAGCGAGTAGTTGAGCACAAAGCCGGTACTCGAATTCAGCGTGAGTGTGTATGTGCCATTGACCGGCAAACTGACAAACCCGGAATCCGGCAACCGTTGTGCGCGACTAACGCTGGCAATTGACCGTCCGGAAGGGTCATTCAATGACGCCGAATAGTTTTCGGTATCGCCGCCGAACGCCACCGCGATTTGCTGGCCTGCTTGCCCGTCAAAAGTAAAGCTGCGAGACGAAAAACAATCCGCACGCGAAATCTGCCCGGTTACGGTTTGCCCGTTCGTCAACGGCGTCACCCCGCCGCAAATGCCTTGCGGCCCGGCTTGTTGAATACGAATGGATTTTCCGGCGACAAAGAAATCGTCAATGCGCGCGTCGCCAGAATTGGGAGCAATCTCCAGTTCCACGACACCGTTGCCTATCCCTTCCGTGCCCGATTTCACGGTCACCCAGGTTGAAGTTTCGGTCACGCGCCAACGACATTCGGCGCTGGTTGTTACGTTGATGGTCAAACTGCCGCCTGCGGCTTCAAAGCGGTCACGACTGGGCGTGGAAACGGAATATGCACACGGCCCCAAGACCGAAAGCAGCGTGAAGCTGTAATTGCCAACGGTATTGCCGGAATATTCCAGCGTGTAAGTGCCGTCGGCAGGCAAGGTCAAAACGAGCGCAGGCGGCGGTGAGCTGCTGCTGCCATTATTGACATACGTATTCAGAGGCGCCCCTTGCGGCGAAAGCACCACGATCGGCACGCTCGCAGGCGAGAAGCTGATCGTTTCTCCCGCCCGCCCGGTGAACGTATACAGGTCGGCAAAATTATTCAGCGCAAACGTGCTGCTGAATGATGCAGTGTTGCCGCCAAAGCGCGCGCCGCAATCGCCGCGCGCCAGTGTGCCGTTGACTTGCTGACCGGCCACAATCGGCGTCGGCGCACAACTGCCCGCCGCACCGGCTTGGGTGATCGTTAGCGTTTGGTCGCCAACGCGCAACACGCCCGTGCGCCGGTTGCTGGTGGTGTTGGCCGCCACGCCAAAACTGAGCGTGCCACCGCCCGTCCCCGTGGCGTTGCCACTGATTGTCAGCCAGCTTGCTTCGCTGGTCGCCGTCCAGGCACAACCATTGCCGGTCACGACCGAAACGGAGCTGCTGCCACCATCGCGTTCAAAAATCTGCGTGGGCGGCGTCAACGAAACCGCGCAAGCCGTCGGCGTCAACGCGCGCAAGCTGTAAGACCCTGTCGAACCACTTTGCGGTGAAATCTCGATGACGTATTTGCCATTGGCAGGCAAGGTCATAAATCCCGTGGCCGGAGTTCGTCCGCTGACCTGCTGCAAAATCACCCCGTTCGGCGCCAAGATCGTCACCACCGGCGTAAAGGTGGTTGTCGGCGCAAATTCCAACGCGAATTGCTGACCGCTGACAAAATCGAGCGCATAACGATCTGCGCGCACAACCGTCGCGAAACTATCCGCCGTCAGCAAATTGCGCACGGAACGGCAATCATCGGAACTGATCGCGCCCGTGACCGTCTGTCCGAGCGTCAACGGCACCGGAGCGCAATTGCCGTTTGCCCCTCCCTGTTCAATCGTGAATGAGCGATCCCCCAGATTCAGCGTCGCCGTGCGCAAGCTCGTCTGTGTGTTGGCGGCAACCGTGACTTCCAGTTTGCCGCTTCCTTTGCCGCTCGGCGTCGCGATCGTCACCCAATTGCTGCTGCTGCTGGCGCGCCACGCACAATCCTGCTGGGTAATCACGTCGAAGCTGACGGTTCCGCCTTCGGCCCCGATGGAGCGCAAGGTCGGCGCTACGGTGTAGGTACAGCCGCCCGGAACAGAATCGAACGAGAGCGTGTAATTCAACGGCGTGCCTGAGCGCGTCACGAGTTCGACAAAATATGTTCCCGTCGCTGGCAAGGCGTAAAACCCCGTACGCGGAAAGCGTGAATCAAGAAATGCCTCGCCAAGCTGACGCCCCGTCGCATCGCGCAGCACCAGATAGACAGATGTCTGACTTGTGCTCAGCACAATCTGATCTCCCTGCGTGCCGGTGAACGAGTAAAAGTCGGTGGCCGCAGGCGTTCCGCCAAACGGACTGGTGCGACAATCACCGGACGTCAGGCTGCCGCTGACCGTCTGGCCGCTACTGAGTGTCCCAATCTGACAATTGCCCGTCGTCCCGGCTTGCTCGACGATAAAGGCCGTTTCGCCGACAAAAAGCGCACCGCGTCGGTATGTCGCCGTGGTATTGGGCGCAACGGTGTATTCAACCTTGCTTGCCCCTTGCCCCGTCGCGTTAGAAGTGATCGTGATCCAGGCATCGTTTGTGGTGGCTTTCCACGGACAATTTCCCGCCGTAAGCAGATCAAGGCTTCCGGCGCCGCCCGCCGCTTCAAAACGCGCGTTGCCCGGCGCGGTGACATAGCTGCACCCTCCCGGTACGAGCGTCAGTGCGACGGTGTAAGGAAATGATTGTGTGCCTGTCAGAGGGAATCCGATTGAAATTTCGATGGTGTACGTCCCGGTGCTTGGCAAGCGGAAGAAACTGCCGGAACTGGGCAACCGTGTCGCCGCAGACGCAAGAAGCTGACCATTGGGCCCGTTCAACCGAATTCCCATCCCGGAACTGATAGACGCCGGAGGAACTGCGAACGAGGTGATCGCGATTTGTTCGTCAGCCTTGCCGCTAAAACTGTATCGGTCTGTCGGAAATGTCCTGCCCGAAAAATCGGGCACTCCGCCGCAATCTGCGCCGCGCAATGAACCGGTGATCGTTTGCCCTGACACGATTGGCTGCGGCAAACAATTGCCTTCTGCGCCAGCCTGTTCCACGGTGAAAAACTGTCCGGCGATATTCAGCAGTGCGGTGCGCACTGCCAGCGTAGTGTTGGCGGCGACGGCGAATTCGACTTTGCCAGCGCCGCTGCCGGTTGCGCCCGTCGTAATGGTCAACCAACTGGCGTCGCTGGTGCTGACTTGCGCAGTCCAGGCACACCCGGCTGTCGCATTGACGTCAATCGTTCCGGTTCCGCCTGCCTGATCAAATCGTTGCCCCGTCGCGCCCAAACTGTAATTACATCCCGCAGGCACCAGATTAAAGCTAAGCGTGTAATCCGCCGTAATACTCAGCCCGGAACCGGTGGTGACTTCAATTACATATTCACCATCGGCAGGCAAAGGCAAAAATCCCTGACCGGGAATGCGGCTGCCGCTGGCGATTCTGCTGCCCGATCTGTTGGCCAGCGTAACCAGCACAGGCGCGCTGCCGCTGACGTTGAACACAACCTGTTCACCCAGGCGACCGGTGAAAGCATAGCGATCAGCGAAATAGGTTCCTGACTCTGTGCGGTACAAAGCGCGACAATCGGCTTCCGTCAGCCGACCGCTGACGGTTTGGCCCGGCAAAATCGGCTTGACGTCGCAACTGCCGCCCGTGCCTGCCTGTTCGATGACCAGGGTGCGGCCGCTGACAGAAAGTTCGCCGCGTCGTAATTTGTCGGTGGTGTTTGGGGCAACGGTGTAATTGACAGTAGCGGTTCCGCTGCCTTGCGGATTGGTCACGGTGATCCAATCTGCCAGGCTGAGCGCCAACCATCCACAACCGGCGTTGGTACTCACGCCAAGACTGCCTGGGCCGCCGCCCGGCTCAATCGTTCGATAGGTGGCGTTAATCGCAAAATCACATCCCGCAGGCAATGCGATGAGCGTCAACTGATATGCGCCCGCCGAAGCGCCCGAGAAAAACCCATCTGAGCCGCGCGAGATTTCGACGAAATACGTTCCGCTCGCAGGCACATTGAACGTGCCGTCTACTGCGGGAATGCGCCGACTCGCTTCCGCCAGACGCGCCCCGCCCACATCGGTCAGGGTAATCAGTGGAATGAATCCGCTAGTCAACGATGAAGCCTGCAAAATGATGGCTTGCCCGGCAGTCGCCGTAAACGAAAACCGTTCGGCGTAAAACGCATCAGACGTTGAAGTGCTGCGCGAAGACAAGCAATCGGCATCACTGACCTGGCTGGTGATGGTTTTGTTCGGTTCAAGCAGTTTCACCAAACAACTGCCATTGCGTCCCGCTTGCTCGATGACGACACCTTGCCCGGCGACTTCCAGCCGCGTGCTGCGGGATTTTTCGGTGGTATTCGCCGCCACCGTAAAATTCACATATTGGTTGCCGCTGCCGTTACCGCCGCTGGTCACGCGCACCCAATCCACGGTGCTGCTCGCCGTCCAGGGACAACCGCTTTGCGCGCTGACCTGCACACGTCCGCTGCCGCCCTCACCATCAAACCGCTGCGGGCCGGAAATCACGCTGTAGGTGCCGCAACCATCCGGCGCAGTGGTGAGCAACAACTGATACGCGCCGGTAATGCGACTACGATCCGCTGTCGCTTCGATGAGATAAGTTCCCGTCGTCGGCAACACGAAAAACCCGCCGTTTGTGGGAATGCGCACCGTGTTCGGTTCATTGGAAAAGAAATTGGTTTGCGCTACGACCGCGCCGGAAGGGCCAACCAGAAAGATTTCCGGCTCGAAGCCCGTCCCGCGCATCACCAGCGAAATCAAATCGCCCGCGCGTCCGCTGAAGGAATACCGGTCGCCGTAATAAGGGTCTGAATAAAACCGCACATCGCGCACGATGGGACAGTCGTTGGCAGAAAGCGTGCCGTTGACCGGTTGCCCGGCGGTAATCGGTTGTGGCGTGCAACTGCCGCCCGTGCCTGTCTGAAAAATCAGCACTTCGGTAGTGGACGAAGTATTCAGCACGATACGGCCGCCGCGCGTCTGGTTGGTCGCGTTCGGTTCGACCGTGAAAGTGACGCGTCCATTGCCGGTACCGCTGTTGGTGTTGAGCTTGATCCAATCCACCTCGCTGCGCGCCGTCCAGACACAGTTGCTGCCGGTTCTCACGGCGACATCAATGTTGCCGTTGCCGCCCGCGACTTCAAACGATTGCACATAAGGCGTCAGCGTGTAATCGCAATTCTGCTCTGGCTCTGCCGCTGCCAGGTTCAATCGCCAAACACCGTGCCCGCGCGTAAACGCATACAAGTTGGCTTGCGCGCCCGCTTGCCGCCCAAGCATGGCTTCGACCGGTACAGCGCCGACGCCCGAACGATCCCACTGCCAATGCTGGCCGCCGTCAGGCGAAACAAAGACGCCCAGATCGGTGCCCAGGAATATCCGCTGTGGCTGAGAAGGGTCTATCACCAACGCATGTACCGGCACATCCGGTAAAGCCGCTGCGCCAACACCATCAATTGCTGTCCAGCTTGCGCCGTTGTCAGTGCTGCGCCAGACGTGTGCGCCGCCAAACGTCGCATAGGTGGCATACACAACGCCGGTTTGCGGATCAATCACGAGCGAAGACACAAACCCCGCGCGCGGTTGCGCAACCTCCCAGTTGGTTTGCCAAGCGGCAGTCATGGCGACGCGCTGACGGTAAATGGCTCCGTTGCTGGCTCCGGCCAAGACCAGATTTGTCTCTGTCGGTGAAATGGCCAGCGCGCTGATGCCGTCCTGCTCGCTTTGCACCAAACGCGGGCTCGCCTGTTGCCAGTGCAATCCGCCGTCAAGGCTGCGCCACAACGCGCGTCCGCCCGTCCATAACTGCGGAACCTGCTCTGCGCTCAGCGCCAGCGGCGCACGCGCCAGACCTTCATCCGTAGCGGCACGCCAGATTTCAGTAAATGTCTGCCCGCCGTCGCGCGAGCGTTGCAACGACAGCCCTTCGCGCATGGCGTACAACGTTTGCGCATCCTGCGGGTCAACGACAACAGTACTCATTGTGCCGCGCGCAGCAAGCTGCCAATCGCCCTCCGCCGAAACGCGCCACAATCCCTGTTCTGACGCCCCCCACAACCACGCGCCGTCGCCAGACAAAGCCCCGCTGGTGAATTGCGCACGGCCTTCAGCGGTCAGCAATCCTCGCGCAGTCAGCGACTTCAGATTTTGGCAAGGGTCGTCCGCCAAGGCAGGTTTGTCGGGGCCAAGACTGGCCCAAACGCCGCCGATACCAAACGGCTCGCTTGCCGCTGGCATCTGGCAGGCACGTGCCAACGCGCGCTGATAGGCAGCGTCATTTCCGCCGCGTTTGCGCCAATCGAACGCGTGGGGCGACACACCATCGCCTTGCACAGCCAATGATTTGTTTGGTGATGCGGTAACCGGCTGAGCGGGATGGTTCACCTTATTGGCAACGGAAGACGCGGCGAACTGGGCGCTTCCCCACCACAATCCGGCAACCAAACAAAACAGGATGGACAAAACAAACGGCGAACGCGCGCAACGTGCGACGAAAGTCATAAAGGGCACTCCTTGCTGGAAGAACAGGTTCTGGAAGAACAGGTTGTTGACTGATTTGGGCTGTACTACTGAGTTACGGTTTGAGCGCTAACGCTGAGGACTGAAACAAATAGGCTCAAATATTACGACTGAAAGCGGCGCGGATTATAGCACCGGCTTTCACCCTAGCAAGGAGATTCAAGCAAAAGGATTTCAAAAGAACTGCGCGGCCCCAAACAAAAGTATTTTTCCACAAAAATCACGGGCAACAGACTCACGCATCTGTCGCACGTACCTGCACCAACACATCACCAGGCGAAACCACCTGCCCGGTTCGCACCTTGATGACTTCGACGACACCGCCGGTCACCGCGCGAATCGTCTGTTCCATTTTCATCGCTTCCAAAATCAACAAGGCGTCTCCGGCGGCAACGGTTTGCCCTTCCTGCACCAGAATCTTCAACACCTGCCCCGGCATCGGTGAACTGGCGATACCTGCCTGAGCACTGGCTTGCGGCAACGGATGACGCGGCAAGCGCACTGCCTCACACGCGCCCAGCGAAGAATGCACAAACAAGCTGTCGCCCACTTCTATCAGACGAAAGACGCGCTGCACACCATCCAGCGCCACGCGAAGCTGTCCTGCCTCGTAAGCAAACACCTCGGCCTGTGAAATCACGCCTTGTGCGCGCACGTCGAACTTCCCTGCTCCCGCAACCTGCCAGGCGACTTCGATTTCCTGGTCGCCGATGGCCAGTTTCAGCGAAGGCCAGCGATAAGGATTGTTGCGGTAATTGGCGGGAATTTCTGCCAGCAACGAATCGGCGGTTTGTTGGCGTTGTTGCCAATACAGCGCTGCCGCCATTGCCGAAACGCGCTGCAATGTGTCGTCTTGTTCGTTGGTCAACGCATCCAGACGCGCGGCAATAAACCCGGTATGCGCCACGCCAGACACAAACTCTTCGTCGCCCAGCAAGCGCAGCAAGAATTCTCGATTGGTGCGCACGCCCGCAACCGACAGTTGTTGCAAGGCATGCCGTAATTTGCGAATGGCCGTTTGCCGATCAGCGGCGTGCGCAATCAGTTTGGCCAACAGCGGATCGTAATAAATGCCGATCTCCTGCCCGACGGTGACGCCTGCATCCACGCGCAATCCGGCGGACGGCTCAGGCAAATGCCAATCGTGCAAGCGCCCGGTCGCGGGCAAAAAATCATTGCGCGGGTCTTCGGCATACAGCCGGGCTTCGATGGCATGCCCGCTGGTTTGCAAATCGCGTTGCGAAAACGGCAGCGGTTTGCCTTCGGCGATTTCGATTTGCAGTTTGACCAGATCAATCCCGGTGATAGCTTCGGTGACGGAATGTTCCACCTGCAATCGCGTATTGACCTCAATGAAGTAAAACTCGCCGATAGGCGTCAAAATGAATTCGACCGTACCTGCGTTGCTATAACCGATGGCGCGTCCGACGTTGAGCGCCGCCTCACCCATCTTCGCGCGCAGGTCATCGTTGACGGCGGGCGAAGGGCTTTCTTCGATGACTTTCTGGTGACGGCGTTGCAGCGAACAATCGCGCTCGAACAAATGCACCAGATTGCCGTGCTGGTCGCCGAGCAATTGCACTTCGACGTGGCGCGCCATTTCGACGAATTTTTCCAACAGCAACGCGCCGTTGCCGAAGGCTTTTTCGGCTTCGCGTCGAGCGCCTTCGATGGCGTCGGCGATTTCGGCTTCGTTGCGAACCACGCGCATGCCTTTGCCGCCGCCGCCCGCCGAAGCTTTGATCAACACCGGAAACCCGATGTTCAGCATCTCAGCGCGCAAAGTGTCGTCGTCTTGCGCATCGCCGTCGTAACCGGGCACAACCGGACAGCCCGCCGCCGCAGCCAGTTTGCGCGCCGGACTTTTCAGCCCCATCTTGCGAATCGCTTCCGGCGACGGACCGATGAAAACAATTCCTGCCGCCGCACAGGCTTCGGCAAACTCGGCGTTCTCCGACAAAAACCCGTAGCCGGGATGAATCGCTTGCGCGCCAGTCAATTTGGCCGCTGCCAAAATTTTCTCGACGTTCAGGTATGAATCTTTGACCGGAGCCGCACCCAGGCAAACGGCTTCGTCGGCAAACCGCACGTGCGGCGCATTGGCGTCGGCGTCGGAATACACCGCAACCGTCGCAATCCCCATCACGCGGCAAGTCCGCATTACGCGCAACGCAATTTCACCGCGATTGGCAATCAGGATTTTGCTAAAAGTGTTCATACTGTTTGAAATGTCAGGGAATAGAGTTTTGAAGTCAGGGAGTAGGGCGACCGCCGCTTCGCAGGCTTTTCATCAAGCCGTTGGTCATTTTGCCAACTTCGGCGCATTTATCGAGCGTCGGCTGAATTTCAGTCATTGGCAGGAAAGACAGCATTTCGACTGCCAGCAAATGAGTTTCAAGCGCTGCCACAAACCCCAACACCGACGACAGTCGGTTTAGAAACTCGCCCGTCGTTTCACGGCTATGGCCATCAGCGATGTAGGCCGGAATGCTGGAAGCCGTGTTTTGAATTTTGCTGCTCAGTCCGTAGGTTTCCGTTTTGGGTAGTTGTTCCGTCAGCTTGTAACACATCAACACCAACTCCATCGCTTTCTGCCAAACCTTCAGATCTCGATAGCTTTTGATTTCCATAAAGCCTCTTTTCTGGTCGCTGTTCCCCAGCCTCCAGTCCCTGACACCATCGCCCTATGCTTTCTGGCAGCGATCCTTATCAAACCGCATGTAGTTTGGGTCAAGGTATTCGATCAAATCCACCAGAGCATGCTGCAATTCTATAAGCCTGCCATTGTCGCTCGATAAATCTTTGGCCATTTCTTCAATGCTCCATTGCAAGTGCTCAAACCAGCATCGCGCAATGCTATCCTGGGTTTGGGTCTGCATTTGGGCGACGCGATTTTGCGCCCAAAACGTCAACGATGCTCCGATGACCGAAGCGATCGCGGCGATGATTGCCGGAAGTGAACTCATGGCTGGTTTCCTTTTCAGTGGCGAAACACGCCCCATTCCATCGTGCCTTCAAAGGGTCGTTGATAGGCTGCCGTCAGCGCGATGGCCAAAA
>JAEUQO010000245.1 GCA_016789605.1 Acidobacteriota bacterium | reverse complement strand
GTAACCGACGCCACGCACCGCGCGGATACGTTCGATTTCGCCCAATCTTGGCCCCAGCTTTTTGCGTAAGTTGCTGACGTGCATGTCCACGCTGCGATCAAAGGCCATGAATTTGCGGCCCAGAACTTTGTTGACCAATTCTTCGCGCGTTACAACTCTGCCTGCGGCGCGAAGCAAGGCTTCCAACAAATCGAATTCGACGGTCGTCAGTTCGATCAATTGTCCTGCCCGGCGTACGATGCGCGCGCCTTTGTCTAGTTCGACATCGCCCAGCACGAGGCGTTCGCTGCTCGCATTACTTGCCGCAGGTGCGGAGGCCGTTTGCGTACGCCGCAACACTGCACGCAGCCGGGCGACCAATTCGCGCGGATTAAACGGTTTCGGCAGATAATCGTCCGCGCCGAGCTCCAGGCCGACGATGCGATCCACGTCTTCCCCTCTGGCGGTCAACATCAAGACTGGCACGCGCGATTGCGCGCGAATCCGCCGTAATACTTCAAAGCCTTGCAAGCCGGGCAACATGACATCGAGCACGACAAATGAGAATTCGCCGGAAACAGCCCGCGCCGCGCCTTGTTCGCCGTCGTGCACTGCTTCGATCACAAAACCCTCTGGCTGCAGGTATTCTGCCAGCAACTCGCACAGCTCTTCGTCATCGTCTATCACCAACACTCTATCCATGTAGTTCCTCGGTCGTTCCCCGAAATTCTTCTCGTTGTTGTGTCAAGAATTGTCAGGCTGCCTGCACAAAACTTTACCAGTTGCTGACCAACTCTTGACGGCGCGCCGCACCCGTCGAGCGTCTTAACAGGCGAATCACGATGGCAACCGTACCGTTTGATCGGAACGTTGAACGTATTCGCCGTTGTTTGGTAACGCGCGCGTGTTTGTACACGCGTGACCAGGCAGGGTCAAGGTGCGTCACCCTGAGTCCCTGAAACACAACATCCGTAATTGAGGAGAATTTCCGTGAAACAGAGTTTAGGTTTGAAGCCAATCCGTGCCGTTATTTTGATGTCTTTGACCATGTTGCCGGTTTTGGGTGGCAGCGCTTACGCACAGGCAAGAGGAGGCCGTTTGGGGGGGCAACGCCCTGCTGAGCCTGCAACCGAAACCGGAAACAGGATGAGTTTGCCGAACAAGTCGGGTCGAAGCGGCAGTCAGGGAAAGGCTGCGACCGGAGCCAATCTCAGCGAACAGCAAAAGCAGAACATTGCCAAATTGCAGGCCGACCTGAACGCGATCAAACAAGGCTCACAAGTCACGCCCGAACAAGTGACTGCCTTGAAAAACGATTTGCTGGCGATGGTTGATGGCGCAACCAAACCGGACCCGGTGCTGGTCAATCAACTGGCAACCGATCTGGCTGAGGCGCTGGAAGATGGCAGTTTGAGCAACAAGGAGAAGGCGCAGCTTTCGCAAGACCTGTATGCGGTGATGAACAGCGCCAATATTCCCGCTTCTGAAGTCAATCAGGCGATTGCCGATGCACAGGCGATTTTGCTCGCTTCGGGCGTGACGAAGGATGAAGTTCAACTGGTGGTCAATGACCTGAAGGCAATTGCCGCTGAAGCGCAAAAGAATCTGCCCAGTGGCGGCGGCAAGTTGAAAGGCAAACGTTTTGCTCGTTGACAAAACTTTACCGAACTTGACTGACACTTGACGAGCAGGTTTTGCGCCACAACGTTTGTCAGTGTGTGGAAGAAATGCTCTGCTGGCGCGACTGGCGTCAGCAGAGTCTGAACTGTTGAACCGTAGTTGAAAGGAGCGGCGTGAGATGAAAACGAATCGTAAGGTTATTGGAGTCGTTGTCGTGGGGATTTTGTTGGCAGCCGTTTCGCTGGGGCTGACTGCTTGGGCAAAGGCGCAAGAGTTTCGTACTGCGGCGCACGCTGAGACAGCGTTTTTGGCGGGGGGACCGGGGGTGGATGGTAACGCCGAGGCTCGCATTCGGCGCGCTTTGGAACGGTTGGGCGATTACCTGGATTTGAGCGATACGCAGAAAGCTCAAATCCAGGCAATTCTCGAAGTTGAGCGTCCCAAGGTTGAGCCTCTGATGCGGCAAACCTTGGCCACGCGCCAACAGTTGCTGGATTCGACCAAAAACGGCCAGTTCGACGAGGCGCAAGTTCAAGCGATTGCCGCCGCGCAAGGGCAAAACTTTGCGGCGCTGATTGTCGAAAAAGAGCGCGTGAAAACCCAGATTTACGGTGTGTTGACAGACGCGCAACGCGCCCGGCTAGAAAAACTGCGCGGGCGCATTGAAGCGCGGTTGCGGGCACATTTCGGCGCTTAATCGCGAAAATTCTGAAGGCTCGTTTATATGGGGTCAGATGCACTGCCACAAATGGTTGGTGGCAGCAGGGAAAGGTGAAACTTGCCGTAGTAGCGCGTGAGCGCTACTACGGTTTTTATTTGTCTTCCTGATTTTTGACGAGCAGGGAATAGAGCACCCATTTGCCGTCAAGCAAGCCGGCGACAAACGTGAATTTGTACGGACGCCCGTCCACGCGTACGCGATAGCTGCGCAGCGATTCGTCAGGCGGGATGCGCGGCAGCTCAACCATATGCCCGGGCTGTTGATAGATGGCGCGCGCCAAGTCACCATATTCCACTTCGGTGCCGGTACGCGTTAGCAATTTGGGAATGCCGCTTTCGATGGCGGCGTTGAGTTTGGCCGTTGTTGCGGCGTTCTTCTCGAGAATGGACTTCTTTTCCGCCAGTTCGCGGCTGACTTGTTGTAGTTGAGCTTCGGCGTTGGTCGCGCGAGTTTCTGCCGCTTTGATCGTTCCATCCGCAGTGCTGTAACGGCGAAACATCCAGCCGGTCACGACCAGTGCGACTCCGAGCAGAATGGTAACAAAGATCAAAGCCCAACGTAGCAAGGCACGTTTTTCGGCCTCGATCTGCATCGTTTGCCGCCGCACCATATCGTATTCTTGTTGGCTGTACATCATAGTTCTATAGCGATCTATTTAAATTCGGAAGCTTTTTCGCTTGAGTTAATTTGGGTGAATTGCTGCTATCGAATTGATGAAGCAGAGTTAAGTAGTTAAGGGCACGCATTCTAACGCCTGTGGCTGCTGCTGGCGAGCAAAAATATTCAATAGACGTATCTTGCTCGCATTTTCTCTCCGGCTCACGCTTTTCTGCCCGCTAGCGTTTACCCGACTGATCGCCAGCCATCACCCATTCTTCGTTGAAATGCGCGTGCTTGATGCTTTTGCGCATCGGTTTGCCCTCAGCGTCCTTGGGCAGATCTTTGCGATTCAGGTGATAGCTGTAACTAGCGTGGAGCGAACCGTCGCGCGCCTGAATGATGGTGGGGTAATGATATTGGCCCGCTTCCGGACCGGGCTGATCGTATTCAAGATGGCGCTTCCATTTCCAGCTTTTGCCTTCATCATCTGAGATAGAAACGGCCAAACTGTTCCGATCACGTTCAGTATCGTTGTAAATCAGCGCCCAATGGCCATTGCGCAACGTGATGACCTCTGCCCCCGAACCAGGATTCGGCAAATCACTATCTTTCACCGGACTCCAGGTCAGGCCATTGTCGCGCGATTCGCTTTGGTGCAGACGTTTGGGGGCCGGGCCGTTGTCACGCATCAAGGTGTAAAGCGTGCCGTCTTTTTTACGAACGATGCTTGGCTGAATGTTGCCGCGTCCGACCAGCGGCGTGCTGGTCTTCCAGGTTTTTCCCCAATCGTCGGTGATGGCCATCAAGGAAAACGAAAACCCGTCAGAATACAGCGGAACAATCAGCCGCTGATTGTCGAGCACTATCGGATGGGCCCGCGTCATCCAGCCCAGGCGACGGAAGTATTTGTCTGCGGCATTCTTGCGCGTGCGCGCAATGTAATCGCGCACTGTCGTGCGTTGGGCTTCGGGGAATTGGTCAAGGCTTGCTTGAAGTTCATCCATCGCCAAATTGACCGTTTGTTCAAATTCCGGGCCGGGAGTGACGTGCATGACCTCGTTGACATCCCATTTGGGCGCACCAGGCGTTTGGTATTGTGTCGAGATGCGATATTTCATCAATGCCGTGTGCCACTCATTGGCCAAAATGGTGGGCCACAACAACCAGAGCCGTTGTTGCGGGTCAATGAACATCGTGCAGTTCGTATCAGGATAGCCAGGAGTATCAGCCATCGTGAAGCGCGGGCTCCACTGTTGCGCGCCTCGTTTCAGACGTGCGCCTTCGACTTTGACGTCGTCGGCTTGCCGCTCGCCGGAACCGTGGAACCAGCAGACCAACAAATCGCCATTGGGGGCTTCGACAATACAGGAGCTATGGTTGTGCCAGTGTTCCAGCGGAAAAAGCAGCTCCGCCTTATGGAATGGTTGCGCCACTGTTAGAGGCGTGGCATCGGCGGAAAAGCGCCCAGCTATCAGCAAGACGCAGACACTAAGCGCGAGCAACACGAGAGAGAATGCGATAAATCGTTTCATTTTGTTGGTGATACCTGGAGTTGAAGGAATGTTGTTGCGGGAGAATGATCGCACAGCTTGCACGTCGGCAAAAGTTATACAGGAATATTTTGCGACGCAGGGGCAGGAATTGGCCTGTCCATGTGCAAAATCTGACCGGCTGGGTATAATGCGATCCTTATTTGGTTTTTGTGAAACCAATTTCTTCAATCCCAAGTAATTAGCCCACGATGAAAACAGTAAATTCGAGACTTGCCGCACTCTTATTAATGAGTGCCTGTTCACTATTGCTGGCTGGTTGCCGCAGCAACCAAACACAGGCGTCCGCTTCACGCGGCGGCCCAGGAACTCTGCCTCCCAGAGCTGTAAAACTGGCGACATCAGAAGCCCGGTCTCTGACCCGCATGGTGTCTGCTCCGGGCACGCTGGCTGCGGATGAACAAGCGACACTGAGTTTTAAAGTTGCAGGACGTTTGAGCGAACAGAAAGTAGATTTGGGCTCGACGATCCGCAAAGGGCAATTGGTCGCGCAATTGGAAACCACAGAATTCAAGGTTCGCCTGGAGCAGGCAGAAGCTGCCTTGCAACAGGCGCGTGTGCGCATTGGCTTGGCCCCGCAAGGCGACGACGACCGCATTCAGACTGAGAATACGGCCTTGGTGCGTCAGGCGCGTGCAGTGCTGGAAGAATCCAAAGCCAATTTGGAGCGCACCAAACAACTGGTGAATCAGGGCATTCAATCGCAAGCCGAGCTGGATCGTGCCGAGTCAGCCTATAAGGTTGCCGACAGCCGTTATCAAGACGCCGTCGAAGAAGTGCGTAACCGGCAAGCGGTTTTGTTGCAACGTCGCTCAGAGCTTGCCATTGCCAGGCAACAGTTGGTCGAAACTTCTCTCTATGCACCGTTTAACGGAGCCGTACGCGAACGGCGCGCTTCATTGGGTGAATTTCTGGCCAGCGGCGCTCCGGTGATGACGATTGTGCGTATCCATCCGCTGCGGTTGCGGGTTGAAGTGCCGGAACGTGAAGCCCCTGGCATTCGACTTGGTCAGACTGTCCGCGTCACCGTGGAAGGCGAAAGTGGAGAATCTCATTCTGGCCGCATTGCCCGTTTGAGTCCGGCATTCCAGGAGCAAAGCCGCACGTTGATCATCGAAGCCGAAGTGGATAACCAACAAGGGAAGTTGCGTCCCGGCTCATTTGCGAAGGCTGAAATTCAAACGAGTTCCACTGCGGATGTGGTGATGGTGCCTGCCGATGCCATTGTGACTTTTGCCGGCATCCAAAAGGTTTTCACGGTGAAAGATGGGAAGGCAGCGGAAACTTCCGTCGTTGTCGGACGGCGTAGTGATGATTGGGTCGTGGTTGAAGGTTTGCCGGCTAACACCCCAGTTGTTCTTGCGCCGGGCAATCTGGTTAGCGGCCAGCCAGTTACCGTGTCCAAGTAGGGCAAATCAGCGCCAATAGAGAAAGGGGAGGGGAAATCGCAAGATTTTTCCCTCTTATCTGGCAGCATAAGAAGTTTGTACCGTCACCAATAGAGTTTTTACTTGACTCCCAAGGCGGGTCAAATTTACTTTATGGGCGGCTGGTATCCGCGTAATTTCTTCCGACTCTCTTCTTTGCCAGCCTCTTTGGCCTCGAACCGAGGGCCTTTCGAGTGATCTCTTGTAATACTATATGAAAAGCCTGCCCCAATCTGTTGTTGTCATTCACTCGAACATTGTCCTGAACAATTAGCCCCAGTTCTCTTGATCCCCTACGAGCAGGTGTTGGTGTGCGAAAACGGTGCGGTTGATTTTGGTATGCCCGGAACTTGACGGCGATGAAAGTCGCGGTTGTATTTCAAACACACACAGCTTTATGGCACCCAAGGAGTTTTTTATGCGCAGTCACAAGCTCAGTCTTCGCCGGGCAATTGCCGTTGTTTTGTTCTTCGCTCTGAGCCTTTCGGGCGTGCTTTCCTTGCCTGCGGCGTTTGCGGCAGGAAATCCCAAAGACAATCAAGTGGTTGGTCAGTTGACTGCGACGGGCGCAGTCACGGTCAATGACAAAAAAGCGCTCAATGGCACGACGGTATTCAACAATAGTCGTCTGAGTGTGGCTTGTGCTGGTGGGAATCGGGCTGTGGTCAATTTGGGCCGCCTGGGTCGCGTTGAGTTGACGCCCGGTTCGCAGATGGTTTTGCGTTATAGCGAAGGTTTGATCAGTGGCGAATTGCTGATGGGCAAGATCATGGTCAACGCGCCCGTTGGCGTTAAAGTTGCCATCAATACGCCGGAAGGCGTTTCTGCGGCGGATGGCAAAGAGGCCGCCGCGATGGCTATCAATACGCAACGCGGCGTCCGCTGTGTGCCCATCGTGGCCCAGAGCCCGATGAGACAGTTGGCGCTCGGCTCTGGCGGTCTGGCCGCCCTGTTGTTGGGCACCGGTGGCGCAGCCGCAGGCGCGGTTGTCGCGGCAACGTCCAACAATAATAGTTCGAATGTGATTCCATAACGTTAGTTGAATTGATATGTTGGGGACCGTTATGACTCGTCCGGCAAACCCCATAGTTCAAAATGTGCGAGTTCCCCTTTAGGCCGTCAGGTACGTAACCGCGCGAACAGGAAACCGGTGCCTCACTTCTTCCTGATTTGCGCAACCGCAGATTGCTTTCCCGCACCGCCCCCACCCTTAGCAAATGCTCGTTTGTCGAGCATTATCGCCAACCGCTTAGATAGATCGCTTGGCAAGATTCCAAGCCCAAACAGTGTGCTCAAGAGCGTGACTATAGCGATTAAGCTGAATAACCTGACAAAGCAGATCCTGCTGGCAGTGATCGTTCTTGGCATTGGCGTGTGTTTGAGCCGATTGATCTATCAACATTTCCTCGTTCGTGCGCTGACCGACCGACGCGTTGTTTACACTCCAGAAGCACTTGCGGCTGCCGTGCAGCGGTTTCCGCAATCGCCGCGCATGCATCTGCGTCTGGCAGAAACGTTGGTTAGCAAAGCTGATGGTGAGGCTTCAATGGTGCAAGTCGCCCAGGTGCACGCGGCGCAGGCAATCAACCTTTCTCCTTGGGATTATCGTGGTTGGGGCGTGTTAGCGGTAGCGCAGGAGTTGGCGGGCGAGCCGGAAAAAGCAGAATCGTCATTGCGTGTGTCTGCTCGTTTGGCTCCGAAATATGCTGAAGTTAACTGGCTATTGGGCAATTTGCTTTTGCGACAAGGAAAGTTGGCAGAATCATTGGAGCCATTCCGGATTGCGGCTCAGGCAAACCGAGAGTTGTTGGCTGCGTCATATGATTTGCTCTGGCAAGCGTCGGGCAATGATGTGGAGCTGCTCAAGAAATTCGCTGGCCAACAGGCAGAAGCACAACTGGCGTTAGGGCAGTTTTTCGCTGAACAGGCACACGTGACCGAAGCCGCCAACGTTTTTCGTGGTGTGGAGCGTCAGGCGGCGTTGAAATCACCGCGTACCGCAGATTTCATTGCTTCACTGATTAATTCTCAGCAGTACGAAATGGCCCGCAGCATATGGGCTGGGTTGGTGGGAAGCGGAGCGGATAGTGCCACGGCAACGACCAATGTCATCTGGAACGGCAGTTGTGAGCAAGACGCATTGAAAGGATTTGATCAATTCGATTGGGTGATTACTCCCAGTGACTATGCGCGCATCGGAATGGATCGTACGGTTGCGCACAGCGGCAGGCGCGCACTCAAGATTTCTTTCATCGGACGTGATACCACCAAGCTTAAAGGCGAGGTTAAACAACTGGTGGCTTTGCAACCGGGAGCAAGTTACAGGTTGGAGTGTTTTGCGAAAACCAATGATTTGGTAACTCCAGAAGGGCCACGGCTGGCTTTGTTGAGTCAAAACGGTGTAGTGGCTGTTTCCAATCCCGTACTGGTAGACACGCAGGATTGGCAATCGCTGGTCGTCAATTTCACCGCGCCAACAGACACCACCGCGAAATATGTTGCCATCGTGCGTATTCCCAAATTCGATTACGACGATCCCACACGTGGAACCATCTGGTTCGACGATTTCAAACTGACAGCGCAATAACAGAATAGGATTCGTTTGATTCGGCTGGAAGCGACAACTCAGGCAATCGACATCACGCCAAGCGACGCGTTGGGCAAAACCATCACGACGGGCTTGTTTGGTTTGCTTGTGTTTTCCACGCTGGCTTATGGCACGGTTGAACCCTGGTCGGTGGCGGTCTTTGGCGGAATGGTCGCGCTCTTTTGGGTGCTGTGGGCAGCGCGGTGTGTGCAACGCAAACGATTGACGTTTACTGCTCCGTTGGCGTTCTTGCCTTTGTTGGGTCTGATCGTGTTGGGTGGTTTGCAAAGTTTGGCGCTCACAGACGAAAGCGGAAGGCGCATTGCTATTTCGATGGATGTCGAAGCGACTCGTTTGGCCTTGGAAGTTTTGGCTGTGTTGTTGCTGGCCGGGCTTTTGGCTGCCAAGTTCCTGGCGCGGCTGGAGCGGCTGACGCTGTTGCGCAATTTTCTGGTGACTTTCGGATTGGTGCTGGCGGTTTTTGGCTTGCTGCAGCATTTCACCTGGAACGGCAAATACTATTGGGTGTTTGCGCCCATCAACCCGCCGCTTTCGCCTTTCGGACCGTTCGTGAACCACAACCATTTTGCTGGCTATCTGGAGCTGATCATTCCCATTCCAGTGGCCTTTATCTTGTTGCGGGCCGTTTATGGTGAACTTTCGCTGTATTACGGATTTGCCGCTGTCGTGATGAGCGTGGCGGTCTTTTTGTCACTTTCGCGCGGCGGCATGATCAGCCTGATTTCCGGGTTGGTGTTTGTCATCGGGTTCGGGTTGAAACCTGCATTTGAGCGGATGCGCGGATATCACGGCAAGGCCGGAGCGTTGTCACGCATTGGCGCTGTGATCGTGATTTTGTTGACCATCGGCGTCGGTGTGTGGTGGATCGGAGCAGATATGGTGCTGGATCGTATGCAGCACACGGATTTCATCAGCACCGGCGAAAAGCCTCGCGATGGTCAGGAAGATTTTTTCAAAAGTCGTGGCTGGATCTGGCGCGACACCGTGGCCATGATTCGTGCGAATTGGGTGACGGGGGTTGGCGTCGGAGCCTTTCCCACGGCATTTTCGCATTACAGCCAGGATGACGGTTCCAGCCTGATCAGTCAGGCGCACAATGATTACCTGCAAATTGTTGCCGACGGCGGTCTCGTCGGAGCCGGACTGGCCCTGTGGTTTCTCGTTATTGTCGGCAGGGATTTTGCCCGATCGCTTCGTCAGCGTGACGATGCGCGGGTCGCGATGGCACTGGGTTGTGGCGGTGGCGTGTTTGCGTTGCTGGTCCACAGCTTGTTTGACTTCAATTTACAGTTGCCGTCTAATGCTTTTCTTTTCTTAGTGTTAGTGGCTGTACTCGCTCGCCTCAGCGCCGCTGCCGACGATGGCAGAGTCAGTCCTGTCTTATTGACACGCACCGGATTCGGAGGCCGGGCGGCGTCGAAATGGGAGGTATGATCGTGAAATTTCAAACAGTTCAATTTCGTCAATTTGTGAGCGTGTGTGTTTCAGTGTGTTTGTTGCTGAGCGCAACCGTTTTCGCGCAAGACCCCCCAAGACCGCGTTTGGGAGTTCCCGATAGCGGTAGCAGTGATAGTTCGGGCGGCAATGCCGCTCGTGGGACAGGCAAAGTCGTCGTTTCATCCGACGAGGACTATCTGTTGGCAGCCAGCGACGTGATCGAAATCGTCGTGCAGGATGCCCCGGAATTGTCCGGGAACTTCCGCATCAGCGCGGCTGGCACAATCCCAATGCATTATCTGGGCACGCTTACGGTGGTTGGCAAAACTCCTTACGACGTCAGCAAAACGATTGCCGATGGGTTGCGCGGGCGTTACCTGAAAGACCCGAAAGTCTTCGTGAACGTGGCCCAATACAATAGCCGCACGTTCTTTGTGCAGGGCGCAGTGCGTAATCCTGGTGTGCACGTGATCGAAGGCAAACCATCCTTGTTCAAGTTGCTGACGATTGCGGGTGGCTTACAGGAAAAACACGGCTCGACCGCCTATATCATTCGCGAAATCAAAGCCAAACCCGAAAAGCTGGAAAATCGCGGCCAGGCGGGCAATGAATCCGTCACCACACGTACGCCGGTGGGACAAGCTGTGACCGACGCCAAAGGATTGGGCACGAAAGTTTCCATCGAAGGCGAGGGGGAATATGAATTGCGCCAGGCAAAAATTGGCGGGATGCTGCGTGGGAATTTCGACCAAAACATGCTGATTGAGCCGGGCGATGTTGTGTACATTCCACCAGCGGAAGTGTTCTATGTTTCGGGCGAAGTCAAATCGCCGGGACAATATCAATACAAAGAAGGCATCACATTGCGGCAGGCCATTTCGCTTGCGCAGGGCATGCCGTTCAAAGCCGCCGGCAATCGCGGTGTGATTTACCGCGAAGACCCTCTGACCGGTAAATTCAGTGAAATGCCGGTGGATATTTCCGCCGTGTATAGTGGAAAGAAAGACGACATTCAGATTTTGCCGAATGACATTGTGGTCGTGCCCAACAGTGCGGTGAAATCCGTGAGCAGCGCCTTGCTGATGGCTTTGGGATATGGCGTGGCCGCACGCGTTCCGATTGGCCGTTAAGCATTGGGGGAGTTACGTGGTTCGCTGGAGGTAGCAGGCGGACCACGCTGCCGGAATCTACGGTATTTGCAGTAACAAAGAGAACCTGTATGGCACAAGAAAATAACGAGTTACAAAAGCCACTTACCCCGGATGAGACCGCCATGATGCGACCCGTGGTCGCCCCTCGGCCCAGCGGCCTGTCTTATGGTAGCTACCCCGGATATGGCAGCTACGGCGGCGATCCGAACAGCCAAGTTCATTTGCGTGAGCTGTGGCGCATCATTCGCAAACGCAAAGGGCTGGTTTTGCTCATTGCTTTGATTGCAACCGTATTGGTTACCATCGAAGTTCACCGCACGCCTTCCATTTACAGCGCGGAAACCACGGTCGAAGTCGCCAAAGATGCGACCACCGTCGTGCAAACCGATCAGCGATTCATTCAGATTGACGATTCTGACACGCTCAACACCAAGAAGATCATCATCAAGAGCAGTCCGTTGCTTGAAGAAGTCGTGATCCTGCTTCACCTGGACGAAAATCCGAAATTCGTCGAGAGCTTGCAGAAAAAATCCGTTACTGACGCGCTGCGTGATTTGGGGCATCGCATCTCGGGACAGGTGTTGACGGGCGAAAAGCCCGAAGCCGATATGCAAGCCGCTTCGCAAGTGGCGCTTTTGCAAGAACGTACGCCGGAAGAAAGCCAGAAGCTGGCGCCTTACGTCAAAATCCTCAAAAACAAACTCAAAGTGGATTCGCTGCCGGATACGCGCATCCTGAAAATTTCCTTCGAGCACACCGACCCGGCGCTGGCCGCTGCGATCGTCAATACGACCTCAAAGGTTTTCATTCAGCGCAGCTTTGACAGCAAGACGCAACAATTCACCGAAACCTCGTCCTGGTTGGATCGTTCGACGCGCGAACTGAAAACCAAGATGGAGCAGGCCGAACAGGCATTGGCCAATTACACGCAACGCAACGAAATCTTTTCGCTCGACGGCAATCAGAGCCTGACCACGGATAAGCTGGCGACCTTGCACGCACAGGTGATGAAGGCCGAAACCGAGCGCATGCTGAAAGAATCGCTGTACGAAGAAGTGAAGAACGGGCGCACGGCGCAATTGCCGGATGCGTTTTCTGATGCCAAATCCGGCCAGTTGCAACAGAAGCTGGACGATCTGAAAGTCCAGCGTTCAGAATTGAGCGTGAAATTCGGACCGGAAAACCCGCGCGTGGCTGAACTCGATCAGAAGATCAAAACCCTGGAAGGACAGGCAACTGATACGCGCCGTACCCTGGAAGAAAAACTCAAAGCGGATTTTGAGCGCTCGGTGCGCGACGAACGTTCGCTGAAAAGCGCCTTGGAGAGAGCCAAAGGCGAAGCCGTTCAGCAAAACCAGGCTGCCATTCAGCTGAGCGTGCTGAAACAAAACGCCGACACGGCCAAATCGCTCTATAACGACTTTTTGCAGAAAACCAACCAGGCTGCGTTGCAGCGCGTGCAACAAAGCAAAAACCTGCGTGTGATCGAACCCGCCGAAGTGCCCGGTTCGCCCATCGGTCCACAGCGCATGCGCACGATTCTGATCGGCTTGCTGGTCAGTTTGGTTGGCGGTATCGGGCTGGCGTTCTTCCTCGAATATCTGGATAACACCGTCAAGAGTGTTGAAGATGTTGAACGTGTTGCGCAATTGCCGACGCTGGCAGTGATCCCTTCGATCACCACGGTGACGGCGCGCGCACTGGCTGCCAAACAGAAAGAGATGAAAACCGCCTCGAGCGGGGAAACCGCCTTGCAACCGAGTTTTGCGCAGGCTGGCGAACAGGGCAAATTGACCAAATTGGTGACGTTGGATCAATTGTCTTCAGTCGTTGAAGCCTATCGTATGCTGCGCACGTCGGTGTTGCTTTCGGCGGCGGGCAGCCCGCCCAAAACGATTTTGTTTACCAGTGGCCAACCGGGCGAAGGCAAAACCACCACGGCGATCAACACGGCGATTTCATTGTCGCAACTCGGTTCCTCGGTGTTGTTGATTGACGCTGACTTGCGCCGCCCGTCGGTGCATCGCGCATTCAAAATGAGTCAGGCGCAAGGACTCTCAACCTTCCTTTCGCGGCAGGTGGATATCGAACCGCTGATTCAGAAGCTTTGGGTGCCGAATTTGTCCGTGTTGCCGTGCGGCCCGATTCCGCCGAATCCGGCTGAGCTGATCAGTTCAGAACGCATGCGCGAACTGCTCAAACAGCTTGCCGGTCGGTATGATCACATTCTGATTGATTCGCCGCCGCTCATTAACGTCACTGATCCCGTTATCCTTTCAACGATGGTGGATGGCGTGATCATGGTCGTACACGCCGGACGCAGCACGCGTGATATCGTGCGTCGTGCGCGTCAGGAACTTTCCAGTGTCGGCGCGAAAATCTTTGGCGTGGTGTTGAATAACCTGGACGTCAAACGCGAAGGATATGATAGTTACGCATCGGCGTATGGTGGGTATTACGAAACCCGTAATGAAGCCGCGCGGCGCTAGTGGCCAGTGATTCCGGTCGCGCTGAGGTTGTAAAAACTCAGCGCGACCACGCTTTGAATGGCGGCGTGAAAAAGCTATTTCAATAGTTGTTTATTTATTAGTTCCTTGTCAGGCAAAAACGGTGTTTCATATCGTTCGACAGGAAACAGCAAAAGGCATTGAGTCTTTAATAAGAGCTCGGCGCTTATTTCTACCGATCAACCCAAACAGAACAGGTTGTGTTTCGTCGTCTCGTCTTAATTTTATCCCCACTTGCTGACGCCAGACGTCGGCAAGGTCTGTCTCTACTCACCCATTGGTTATCTCTCCTTTTCCTGGTTAGCGCTCCCTGCATTGCCACCGCACAGTACCGTCTGGATCACTGGACGCCAGACACCGGTTTGCCACAGAGCTTTGTGCGCGATCTTGTGCAAACACAGGACGGATATTTGTGGCTGACGACCTTGGGTGGCTTGGTGCGGTTTGATGGCCTGCGGATGACGGTTTTTTCGAAAGTCACCAATCCTGAAATGACCAGTAACCGGCTTACCTATTTGTATGAAGATCGCAAGGGAAACCTCTGGATCGGTACTGAAGAAGGCGGTGTCATTCGTTATTGGGATGGAACGTTTACTGCCTGGACAGCCAAGGATGGACTGCTGGGCAATTACGTTGATCACATTGAGGAAGATGAAGCAGGGAACATTTTGATTTTCACCGAGGCGGGGGCGGTGCAATGGCGCGACGGAAAACTCACCAAACTGTCTTACCTTTCTGACAGCATTGCCCAAAAAGGACCGCAGCCGCGTTTAGGTGGGTATGGTCGCTTTCTGTATTCTGCCTTTTTACTGGACGGAACAGGGTACAAACTCTTCTATCGTGGCAAATGGGAGCATCTGCCAAATCCTGTTGGCTTGCCCGGCGGAGCGGCCTTTCAATCTGCTGAGCGCCCGCTGACAGATGACACGCGCGGACGCCTTTGGTTTCGTTGGCGCGGTGTTTCAGGGTATTACGAGCGGCGTGATGGGAAATGGGAAGCTATGCTAACGCCTCCCATGCAGGGAGAGCCGTTTTACCTCGATCAACGAGGCCGTTATTGGACACGATACAAAGACGGTGTGGCGTTGGAGAAAGATGGAAACATCACACCGCTGGCAATCCAGGGCGTGAGATGGGCCTATCGGGTCATGGAAGACCGCGAAGGCAATTTCTGGTTGGGGACATATGATCAGGGCTTGTACCGCTTGATCGAGCAGGCGGTCAGCTTCCTTTCCTTGCCAGGCCCGCCAACCGACCGCTATGTATATCCGCTATTTGAAGACAGTCGCGGCCAGGTCTGGATCAGCGCCGGCCAGGCGGGACTAACCCGGTACGCCAACGGAGAACTCAAACGTTTTCCTTTGTTGGACGGCAATCACGACCGGGATATCTCTTCGTTTTTTGAGGACTCTGACGGATCGTTGCTGGTCGGTACGTATTTGTATGGCTTGACACGCCTTCGCAATGGCGAGTGGCGAAGAGACGAAGAACTGTCGGCTCGGATCAAGGGCCGCGTAGACGTGATTTTCCGCGACCGCCAGGGCGCTTTATGGTTTGGTGGCCAGAATGGGCTGGATCGCCGCGATGCCGCTGGACAATGGACGCATTACGGACCGGGCAATGGACTGCCGACCAAGCATGTCAAAATTATCATAGAAGATGCGGCTGGTGGTTTGTGGATTGGCGGGTATGGTTGTCTGGCATTGTGGCGCAACGGCCAGTTTACCGCCTGGACGAAAAAAGAAGGGCTCACTGCGGACCGCATCATTTCGCTGTATGAAGACAGTGACCACGTTTTATGGGTTGGCACTTCGGATGGCGGGTTGTATCGCTTTCGCCAGAAAGAATCCGGATGGCATCTGACGCGCTACACGACGAAAAATGGTTTGTATTCAAATGGAATCAAGCAGATTTTTGAAAGTGAGCGCGGTGATTTCTGGCTCGGTTCGGAACAGGGAATTTTCCGGTTGCAAAAACGCGAGCTGAATGAGTTTGCCGAAGGCCGAAACGCATTCATCACCAGCATTTCTTATACCAAATCGGATGGCTTGCTAAATGTTGAATGCATCGGCGGCTTTCAACCTGCCGGATTTATCGCCCGCGACGGACGCTTCTGGTTTCCCACGCAGGAGGGCGTCGCAATCGTTGATCCACGGCGGGTTTCGACCAATTCCATCCCGCCCCCGATCGCGCTGGAAGGATGTTTGCTGGATCGTCACGAAGTTGCGTGGCGGCAAGGCGTGCAAATCAACCCAGAACAATCGAGTCTGGAAATCAGTTACACCGGTTTGAGTTTCGATAAGGCAGAGAAAGTACGCTTTCGCTATCGTTTGATCGGATTGGACCCCGATTGGATCGAAGCCGGCACGCGCCGCACTGCCTATTACTCGCATATCCCGCCCGGCGATTATGTGTTTCACGTCATTGCAGCCAACAGCGATGGCGTCTGGAATACCGAAGGGAAGCGTTTACGCGTCAAGGTACTGCCGCCGTTTTATCTCACCTGGTGGTTTCTGACACTGACGGGAGTTGGCAGCATCGGATTGATTGGACTGGCGTTTTATTTGCGCCTGAAACAACTGGATGAGCGGCACCAGCAACAGCAGGCTTTTTCGCGCGAATTGATCGAATCGCAGGAAGCCGAGCGCAAACGGATTGCCGCCGAATTGCACGATGGCTTGGGGCAGAACCTGATCATCATCAAAAACTGGGCGACGCTGGGACTGAATTTCACCGAGCCAGCCGCTCCCGTACGCGAACAGTTGCAAGAGATTTCCAGCACGGCGGTGCAATCGCTCAAGGAAGTGCGCGAGATCATCA
>JAEUQO010000201.1 GCA_016789605.1 Acidobacteriota bacterium | reverse complement strand
TGTCGTTGGCTGAAGGCAGAGAGCCTTTGGCGGCAAGCGCTGCGAGGAGAGCTGTGGCTGGCGGCAGGCGGCGGATTGCTGGCTTTGGCAGCGGTGTTGGCCTGGGAAACTGTCAACTTCTTGCAATGGGGCAATGCACTGTTGGCCGGACGCTGGATCGCCGTTGTGTTGCTGGCCTTGTTGGGCCTGGTTGCGGCCAGTCTGGTGTTTGCCTTGGTCGAACGTGAAGACCCTTTGCGGCTGGATGAGCGCAAACGCATGCGCTATGTCTATGCGGCAGAAGCGTTGTTGGTCATCACGCTTTTGCACGTGCGCATGACGTTGCCGGGGTTGTTTGGCGGTTTTTTTGGCGCGTTCTGGCCGTTTGTGGTGATGGGGCTGGCATTTCTCGGCGTAGGCATTGGCGAACTTTTTCGTCGGCGGGGAACGCTGGTATTGGCAGAACCGCTGGCGAAGACCGGTGTGTTGTTGCCGGTGTTGCCGGTGCTGGGATTCTGGCTGTCTTCGTCAAGCATTAACTATTCGGGTTTGTTGTTGCTGGTGGGGCTGTTTTACGGCGTTTTGTCGGTGATGCGGCGTTCTTTTACGTTCGGCTTGCTGGCAGCGCTGGCAGGCAACAGCGGCTTGTGGCATTTGCTGCATCGCGTGGATGGATACGGATTGTTTGAGCATCCGCAGTTGTGGCTGATTCCGGCGGCGTTGTCGGTGTTGCTGGCGGCGCGCATTAACCGCGAGCGGTTGTCACACGAACAGATGACGACCATTCGTTATGTCACGCTGATGATTGTGTATGTGTCGTCCACGGCGGATATCTTCATCAACGGTGTCACTTCGTCTCCGTGGTTGCCGATTGTGCTGGCGGTGTTGTCGGTCGGCGGCGTGTTGACCGGCATACTGCTGCGCATTCGCGCCTTTTTGTTCCTGGGAACAACGTTTTTGCTGTTGGCGATGGTGACAATGATCTGGTCTGCGTCGGTCAACCTGGGCTGGGAATGGTTGTGGTCCGTGATCGGTATCGTTTTGGGCGTCCTGATCATTTATACCTTCGCCATTTTTGAGCGGAAACGCGGCGAGATGTTGGCGCTGCTCGAACGCCTGAAACAGTGGCAGTAAGTGGCAACGCGAAAGAGAAAGAGGGAAGGAGAGACAGAGGGAAGGGGAGACAGAGGGAGCGGCATTTTCGCCTTTTGTCTCGTCGTCCCTCTGTCCCACTGTCCCTCTTTCCCTCTTTCCCTCTTTCTCTCCCCTCTCTCCCTCTTGCTGTCTTTAGCAGCTTGGCGGGAAGACCGGAATGTTATAGGTCGCCGCCGCAGTGTTGGTCAGGACGTGCAGGTTATGGCCCTGGTTGAAGGCATTGGCCTGTGCGCTCGCGTTGGCGTTGAAGTTGATTGCTGCGCCTGTGATGGCAACGTCGCTTTGCGAGTAAATTCGCAGCCAGCCGGAACGGCCTGCCGGGATAAACTGCTCAAAACGAGGCGCAGTGCGTGGGAAGGTGTTCGACAAATTGCCGCGCAACTGGCAACCGCCATTGACGGAAAAGCTCAGCGCGTTTTCAGCATCGTCATAGAGCAAGCCAAACAAGGTACCCAACGTGCTGGCGCCGGTCGCCAGATTGCCGCCGATGCGGTTCAACACCAGCAACGTGTCATTGCCGTCAGCCTTGGATGGGATGTTATCCACCGCCAACACACGCGGCAGGACATTGTAGCTGATACCGTCAAACGCCAGCGTCGCCGTGGTTGAATTGTTGTCGCAAAGCGGCAACCCACCGGCTAGCGCCGAAATCGCTTGCGCGCCCAGATTGGCGGCGTGACCCGTCGAGAACTTCACATATTCATCACCAATCAAATAGTTGAAGTTGGTCGGGCAGCCAGTGGCGTTGACCGCTACGGCCACAAGGTAGCCTGTCGTGCCCGGATCAAGGTCTGACGCCAGGAAGGTGGCCGTCTGGTTGGCTGTCAGGCAAATGTAGCTGTCCGCAATAGAGCAACTTGTGCCATCCACGAAGAACAAATGCACCAGTGCGGGCAGCGCCGGGTTTGTGTTGGTGATGGCAATACGCGTGTTCTGCGAATTCGCGTTGGTCGAGCTGGACGTATAGACGTTGTAAATCAACACTGAGCCAGCCTTCTGATCGTTGAGCGGCGTATTGGCGCGCGGCAAATTGCCGGGGCCAACTGCCGGGCAATTGACCGTGTTGCAAGCCGTCACCGTAGCCGGGCGGCTGTCGCCTACTGTCGCGACAGACGTGGCGCAAACTTGCGTGCCGACCGGAACGCCGTCGTTTACCTGCGCCAGATACTTGATCGTCACCGTTTGTCCTGCCGACAACGAGCCTGACCAGTTCACAGTTGACGCATTGGTCACCGTGCAAGTTCCCGTGCTGGCAGTGCAACTGCCGGGCACAGCTTTCAAGTCCGGCACTAACGTGGCGGTGAAATTGGACGATTGGGTTGATTGGCTGGAATTGGTCACCGTCGCCGTGACGCTGACGGTGTTGCCCGGACCCGTGCAATTGAGCGGATCGCTGATTTGCGCGGTCGGTGGCGCATATACCGACATGGTGTAAGTGCGTTCGCCGAAACAACCGTTGGCGTCAGTCGCTCTGACGGTAAAGGTGAAGTCGCCTGGGGTGGTTGGCAGGCCGGAGAGCGCAAAGTTCGTCGTCACCGGAGACGGCGGGAACGATAATCCAGGCGGTACATTGCCGGTGACGCTGAGCGTGAAGGACGTTGTCCCTGACGTGCTCGTCACCGTCAGTGGCTGGTTATACGCAACGCCCCTGATGGCGCCGGGCAATGTCGCCGGGGTGATGGTGATGCTCGCACAGCTAACTGTCGTCACATCACTGGCGGAATTGTCATTGGTGTTGACTTCGCCCGGAGTTGAAACGTTGGCAATATTGGTCACGCTGGTCGGTGTGCCCGCTCCGACGTTGACGGTTAGCGTCAATGTCGAAGACGTCGCATTGGCCGCCAACGTCGCGTTGTACGTGCAACTGACATTCGCGGTACCCGTACCGGTACAGCTCCAGTTGGCGCCGCTGAAAGACGCCAGTGTCAGGTTACCGGGCAGCGTATCGGTCACGGTAATCGTGCCGGTTGTCGGACCGGCTGCGGCTTTGTTGCCGACAGTGATTGCATACTGTCCGGTCGTGCCGATGACGAAATTGCCCGTGTGGGATTTACTGATGGTCAGGTCTGGCGGCGCAGCCATCGTGATGAAGATGACCAGCGGATCGTGATCAGACAACCGTGTCGCGGTCGTGCTGTCTGTGCGCGCCGTTTCGGGGAAGTCGGCGTTGATGCGCGGATGCTCCAGCCGATAGGCAACCGCCGCATTGAGTAAGGCTTGGTTGGCGATGGCGTGATCGAGCGTTTGCGCGTTTCCGTCGAATGTATACGAATAGCGTTCCAGCAGCGTTTCCGTGCTGAGCAGGTTGGTCAGGCTGGGCGTCACCAAAACCGTGCCGTCGCCAGGAACCACGGTTTGATTGTCGGGTGCGGGCGTGCCTTGCACGGTTCCCATGATGTCACCGAAGCCGTCGTTGACTTCAAACGCGTTGAAGTCGCCGAGCACCACAATGCGTTCGCTGGGATTGTTGGTTTGGCGCGTTTGGATCAGGTTGGCCAAAAAGACCGCCTGGGCTTGGCGTTTGGCGCGTACACGCGCGCCTGCCGTTGTCCAGCCATTTTGACCAGCGCCCGCATCGTCAATTCCATTGAGCGAACGTTGATGCACGACGATGACCGTGATCGGGAAGGTCGCGCCACTGGCGTCGTTGACCACGGCATCCAGCCGCAGCGGCGGACGATCGTTGAGCAATTCGGTGGAATTGTCCGGGTTGGTGAACAAGGTGCTGAGGCCTTCCTGCGTCACGGAATTGACCGTCACACGCGGCGTGCTGCCTGACACCACGGAAGATTTGATCAGGAAGCCGACATCAATGCCGCCGACATCGTTGCCTTCGACGAGGAAGGCTATGTAGTTCGGATTGGGCTGGCTGTTGGCTACGGCATCGCTGTTGATCTTGTTGGCCAGTGATTGCAGGGTGGACAAGTTTTCGACTTCTACAACGCCCAGGATGTCCGGCGTTTTCAGAAAGTCGCGAATGCCCAGCGACGCCTTGTTGAGCCGATTGTTAAAGGCGGTGGTGGTCAGCACCGGTTCTCCGATGCCGGGGTCATTCACCGTATCGAAAAAGCGCTGCAGGTTGTATCCGGCAACGGTGAATTCGCGTGTGCCGGACGTGCTAACTGCGCGGGCTGTTGTCCCGCCGGTAACGGTTGGCGTGGTTGCTGCGTCGGGCAAGATGCTATAGGCGCGGAAGCCGTAATCGAGTGGACCGACCAGATTGGTGACGAGCGCGCCGCTCGAAACGTTGAGTTGCGTTGCGCCCGGTTGCGCATCGCTATCCACGCGGATGCGTTCGGGATTGGCGTCAAAACGCGGCAAGGGCGGAATCGTTCCGCCGCCTGCCGGAGGCGGGTCATTGGCTTGAATGCCTGCTTCACGGAAGGGGCGCGCGACGCCTGTGATCACGCCGTAAAATACGCCGTTGCTGCTGCCGGTCGCATTCGTTTCGCTGACGCTGCCGTCGGTTGGCGCGATTACTGTCAGCGAATTGACCCGCACGCGCATACTTTCGTATTTCTCCAGATTTTCGATGTTGCCGGAGTTCACGCCGCCAGTGCCTGTATCCGTTGCGGTGAGCACCACTGGTGTGGGCAGCGGATTGCCCGTGGAAATTTGTAATACTGTTGGGGTAGAGAGTTCGGTCAGCGGCGGTTGCAGCGGATCAGAGGTTGGGATGAATTCGACGACGGTCGCCGTTACCTGCACCAGGTTGCCGATTGTTGCGGCGGCAGGCGGGGCGCTGCTGGTGAACACGAAAATGCCTTCAGAGGTATTCGGATCCGCGTCCACACTCGCATCCGGTTCCTGGATGAAAAAGCCATTGCTTTTCAAGCCGGTCACGATGCCTCTGGTCGAGACGTTTGCGCCGACCAAGGGGGAAGTCGTTCCTGAGCCTTGAATCTGGTTGATCTTGGTTAAGGTGACGTCATCGTTGGTAATGGTTCCGAGTCCTTGCCCGTCTTGTACGGTTGCGCCTACCACACTGGTGACATTGACGAAAAACGTCTCATTCGCTTCAGTCGTCGTGTCGCCATTGACGGTTACATCGAATGTGTAGCTGTTATTTCCTGACGCGATGCTTTGACCGGTCAGGCTTCTGCTCACGTAATCGTTGTTGGCTGTGGTTGCTGTGTTGTCTTGCGTCGCGATGTTAAACGTGACGCCACCGGCTCCGGCTGGCGCAGACAAACCGACTGTAAAAGAGAACGTTGTGGTACCGGCATCGCCCTCGACTTTGGTCACGTCGTTGATCGAAAGCGTTGGCGTCGCGCTGACGGTGCAGGGCGACAACGGTGATGCCGTATTGCGCGGTGCGGGCGCGCCCGTCGAAAAATCAGCGCTGTTTGAATCGGTGTCGGTGCAACCATTCATCGCGCGGAAGGCGGCCAAGGTTGCTGACAAGGTGGGTGTTTGCGTGCCGCCTTCACCGGTGTAACTGCCGGTTTGCGATCCGAACGCAACCGCATCCACGATTAACGCCAACTGGGCGGAAGTACAGGTTGTCGCCGTGGCGCCACAATTGAGCGCCGTCGTTGAATTGACCAGCGCGACTTTGCCAGACGCGGCCGCCATTGAGAATCCGCTGGCAGAACCATCCGGCGTCGGCAAGACTGCGCCATTGGCTCCGCCCGAATTACCTGCGAAAAGGAAATATTGCCCTGGTTGCAAGGTCACGTTTGGCAAGGCAAACAAGTTGCTGGTGCTGCTGGCAAAATTGCCGCTGTTGGACGCGTATTGCAGCGACATGCCATTGAGCGAAACCGGGCTGCTGCTCAAATTGAACAATTCGACGTAATCGTTGCGCAGCGTCGCGCCAGTGTTGCCGCCTGCGCCATAAACCTGGCTGATGACGATGGTCGTTGAGACGACTGCTGCAGGAGCAGGCGTCACCAAACGATAGGTGGCAAACGCCGAAAATGAGAGCAGGAAGACGGCCAGCACCGACAACCCGATGCGACGCGTTGCCGATGAGGTGATCGGATAAAGCGACCGTTTGATGTGTTGCAATGAACAGGGCATGGGCTTCTCCTCGTATGTGTAGCTTGCAAGTCTGATGTCGTGCCTGAATCAGGTCCCAGGCAACAAGGTGTTCTGCCGTGAAATGCTCGGAACGTTCAGTCCGATTCTGGTCACAGTGATTCGATATGGTGCTTGATATTGCAGTCCACGCTTTTCAACTGCCGGTGAATGACAAGCGCGGGAGATGTTTATGGGGAATTCGCACGCGAGTTTTCTGAACATTGTGAAGTGAGGGAAAACTCGCAGCGAAAGTGTATGTGTTTTGCCCGCCTTCGTCCAGATGAACAGCCGGTTGATTCGGCTCTTAATGCAAATTTTACTGATTTTGGCTGTTTGGTCTGAGACAGGTCATCGCGGACTTCAGACAATTTGGTCTCGCAAGGACCAGATTTCGGCTTGGAGTTTGGAAATCAGCGGGAAGCTGGCAGTGTCTTTTTGTGCTTCGGCAGCGCGGTTTTTATGCCAATGGCAAAGCCCGAGCTTGGCGACCGCGCGCAAAAATTGTCGTCGCGCATTGAAACGGCGCGGATCGCCAAACGCCGCCGCCACCCAGCCCGTGCGGCGAAAGACGGAAATGGCGATTTCAACCTGATGCGGCGTCAGCAAACCGCGCTCGACTTCGGCGGCGAGCGTTTGTTTCAAGATGCGGCCTTCGCGGCGCACCAGATAGCCAATAGCCAGCACCAAGCCAAGGAACAACGGGACTTCGAGCAAAAAGTAGCCCACAAAAAACACACTGTCATCAAACGAGGCCAGCGTATTCCACAGCGCGTGTAAAAACATCGCCGCCACATAACCAATGACAGGGGCGACGACCTTCAGCCCGGCGTTGTGCGTTTCGCGCGCAATACCGCAGCCAATACCTGTCATGCAGGTAAACAGCACGTGCGAAAACGGTGCCATCACACCGCGCAACCAGAATGTGCCGACCAACCCGCTGATGCCTTGATCAACCAGACTGCGGCCGTAATAGTCCACGTTTTCCATGGTGGCAAATCCCAGCGCCACCACTCCGGCATACACGATCCCATCTACGACGCTGTCAAAATCATGTCGGAAGACAAACGCGATTAGCATGACTCCCAGGCCTTTGCTGGCTTCTTCGATAATGGGGGCAGAGACGATGCCGGTAAGCTGTTCGCCAAATAGCAACTGGAAAACGCCGTTGCCCATCGCAGAAATGAAGACAGCCACAAGTGCGCCCCAAGCAAAAGCAAAGGCCAGCGTGCGCACGGGTTCCGGGTCATAACGATCAAGCCAGAGAAACGCGCTGAGATAGAAGAACGCGGGGACGAAAGCGACAAAGCCTGCGATCAACGCAATGCCCGGTCCGAGGTCGAGCACGGTCAGGCCTAAGACGGCGACGCCCAGCACGGCGCAAATCATGGAGAGCAAACCAACGCTGAGCGGTTGCGGCAGTTCGCCAGAATCGAATTGCGGGTCGAACAAGCCAATATGTTGTGCCGCGTCGCGAAAGTTCCACTGCGCGGTATTGGCTCCGCGCACGCGAGCTGTCGCGTTGAATTGCGGCATGGTTTCCGCCTGTGAAATATGTTCTGGTTCGTAATGGTCAATCACCACGTGCAGGCGCGGCCCATATGCGCCCAGTTCGATTACGTCACCGTTGTTGAGCTTTACGGTGCTGGCGCGTGCGCCATTCACGAAAGTGCCATTGGTGCTGTCCTGGTCGAGCAGATAAAAGTCGCCGCCTTCGGCAGAGATAATGGCGTGTCGCAACGAGACGATGGATTCAGTAAATGGCAGTTTGCTGTCGAGGCTGCGACCGAGCAGAATCCATCCTTGTTCCAAATGAATTTGCTGGCCAGCAAGCGCGCCGTTTTGCACGAACAGTCGAAGCATAAATGAGAGTGTTTGGTTTCTTGTCGGCCAGGATTCCCCTAATGGCAACGCTGGCTTTAGCAAACAGGCGGGAGCATATGCCATCAGCCGGCTGCTGACAAACGCTTCTGGACATTGGAGCTACAGCTAAATCGCGGTTAACTTTTGCGGTTGCATTCCCGGCTGAATCGCTTATCATACGCCCGCTACCTACCCCCGTTAGTGGCACACGCCGGAAGCCAGTTTACAGTTCAGCAATGGTGTCCCCTTCAAGCACGAACTGTGCATCCCAATTCCTTGAAGTTTTAATTGCGCTGGTGCCTGTCGTGACTCAATTGTCCTTATCCCGTGCCTGGACAAGCTGCATGCCTTGTTTTGACTGGTTCGCTGAGAGCCAGAGCAAGCGTGCGACCTATCATTCCTGACATTACTGTTGCCCCATAACTCCAAGTTGAATTGAGGAGGAACACAAACATGCGAAAACTGCTTTTCATCGCTGCTCTGATGATGTTTGCCTTGCCTTTGCTGGCGCAAGCGCAAGACAAACCGCGAGCGGAAATTTTCGGCGGCTATTCCTATTTGCGCGCCGACGACGATGTTGATGGACTGGACCTGCACGGGTGGAATGCTTCGGGGGCCATCAATTTCAACAAATGGCTGGGGGTCGTTTCCGATTTCAGCGGCCACTATGGCGACGTGACGATTTCGCCGACGTTGGGCAAAGCCGATCTCAGCACCTATCTGTTTTTGGCCGGTCCGCGCTTTACCTATCGCGGGAATGAACGTGTGACGCCGTTCGGCCACATCTTGTTTGGTGCGGCGCGTTCGCACGTGGATTTCTTTGATGTGGTTGGTAACAGAGTCAGAGTCCGCGACACCGCGTTTGCGATGGCCGTCGGTGGCGGCTTGGACGTCAAAGTCGTGGATGCGTTGGCCATTCGTTTGTTCCAGGCAGACTATGTGCTGACCCGGTTTAACGATGACAACCAAAACAACTTCCGTCTCTCGACGGGGTTGGTTTTGCGGCTCGGCAAACAGTAATTTCTCGCTCCGGCAGGTGGGCTGGATGCCACCCACCTGCCGCTTACCTGATTCCTCTTTCCGTAATCGTTTCAGCTCGCTGTACCGAGTCCTCGCCTGCGTGGTATTTTCTCTGCCTACCCGAAACCACGGATTCAATCAACGGACATCTGAATAATGAAAGAGCTTCTTTTTCGCCTGCGTTTATTCGTCTTGTTAAGCGCGACGGTTCTTGGCGTCGCTTGTCAAAAAAACACGCCCGTGACCGAAACGGCTGGCAGCGCTTCGCCTGCTGCTTCGCCCACGTTGGATGTGGCAGCTTCGCCGTCACCCTCTGCTTCAACATTGCCGCCTTTGCCCGAAAAGCTGGCTCCGGTTGAATTCACTGATATCACCGCGCAAGCGGGCATCAAATTCCGTCACAACAACGGCGCGCAGGGCAAAAAGTATTTGCCCGAAACGAACGGTTCCGGCTGTGCCTTTTTGGATTACGACAACGACGGCTGGCAGGACTTGCTGTTCATCAACTCGATGGATTTTGAAGACGCGCCGAAAAAGCGTAAGTCCGTAATGGCGCTTTATCACAACAATCAAAACGGCACGTTCAACGATGTCACCGCCGCCGCCGGTCTGGCCAAACCGCTTTACGGAATGGGCGCGGCCATTGGCGATTACGACAACGACGGCTGGCAGGACATCTTCGTGACGGCACTTGGCGAAAACAAACTCTTTCGCAACGCGGGCAATGGCAAATTCACTGACGTGACGGCCAAGACAGGCGTCGGCGGTGCGGCGACGGATTTTTCCACCAGCGCTGCCTGGCTGGATTTTGACAAGGACGGCAAGCTTGATCTGTTCGTTTGCAATTACGTTCAGTGGGCGATTGAAAAGGACGTGAATTGTTCGCTCGACGGCACGAACAAAAGTTACTGCACGCCGGAAAAATACGAAGGCCAGCAATCGCGGCTTTATCACAACACCGGCGCGAAGTTCGTGGACGTGACCGAAAAAGCGGGTTTGTTGGAACAGCCGCTTGGCAAAGCGATGGGCGTGGCCGTGCTGGATTATGACAAAAACGGCTGGCCGGATATTTTCGTCGCCAACGACACACAGCCGAACAAGCTTTATAAAAACAACGGCAACGGCACGTTC
>JAEUQO010000183.1 GCA_016789605.1 Acidobacteriota bacterium | reverse complement strand
CACGGCAAACCCGGCAGGTTGCGACACCTGCACGGTTTGCATGCGGTCAGGCGTCAGAATGCGCACTTCGGTCAGATACTGGCCTTCGCCGCGCCAATGATTGACGATGGCGAATTTGATCAACGTGACCGGCAATTGCGGGACGACGATTTGATGCAGCACCCCCATCAGGCTCAGGTGGTTCGTCGCCTCAACGCGCACATCTTCGCAAAAGAGCGTGTAATCAAGTTGTAGTTGTCCAGGTGATTGATTCATATCCGCGATTGTAGAAGGCAAAGGGCAAAAGGCGAAAGTCGAATCGCAAAAAATGCAGCGAGAGCCTCCTCACTTTTCGTTTGGGCAATTTGGCTTTCGCGTTCTATCGCGAAACGTCTCAGGTCAAGGTTTGCGGGCAGGAGCAAGCTGGTTGAAGCTCAGGTTCAGAATCGGGTACTCACGCCAATCCCGGTAATCGAAATGCCACCATTCCACGTCAAACACGGTGTAGCCTTCGGCTTCCATGGCCGCGCGCAACACATCGCGCGCCCGGCGTTGGGCGTCGGTGCCGCCTTGGTAATTCGGATGCGAGCGTTCCGTCATTTCGTCATACGCGCCGGGCATTTCGACTTCCAAGCCGGTTTTCAGGTCATACAGGGATAAATCCACCGCACAACCGCGATTGTGGCGCGAGCCTTTGGACGGTTCCGCCACAAATTTCTTTTTGCTGGCAGGCGTCACTTCCCAGAACAGCTTGGTCACCGACCAGGGCCGGTAACCGTCAAAAATCAGCAACCCATATCCTTGTTTGCGCAAGGCACGATGCGCGCGCAACAACGCCTCTGCCGCAGGACGCTGCAAAAATGCGCGCGCTTCGGTGTAAACCGGCCTGCCGACAAAGTTATTGCTGGTGGCGTAGCGAATATCCAGTTTGATGGTGGGGTCCAGCGTGATGAGTTCGACCAGATCAGGTTGCCGCCGTGCCTTGGCATCCACAGGCATTCCGGCTGGCATTCTGGCGGGAGCTTTCTTTTGCGCCAAGGCGGGCAGCGACAGCAACAACAGCGCAAGGCACAACGCGGCATAGCGAGTATTCCCTGCGCGCACAACTACGTATGACAAATCAATGACCTCCCGGATTTTTGCGCGTGGAGCTATGACAAGGTTTTGTAAGAACGCAAACCCACCGACACCGGAGCCCCCACGGCCAATGGCAAGCGCTCAGCATCCCATTTGCTGCGCACGACTCTGATGACCAAATCACAAGGCGAATCCGCTTCCATACCGCAACTTCGCGCGGGCACGACAGACGTCAAAGCACCTGGTTGCCGCCGCTGTTGCAATTGCACGCGCAAAGTTTCAGTCGCGCCGTTAAACGACACATCCACGACTCGCCCGCGTCCCAGATGATATGGTGTTTCAACCAAACCGGTCGGCAATCCCAACGTGATGTCTTCCGGGCGAAAGACCAGCTTGCTGCGCTCCATTTTTCGCGCTGAAGCAGCAGTCTCTGGACATTGCGTGCAATCAATGGCGATGTGCCCGTCGCGCCAGCAGGCTTCGACCACGTTGGCCGCGCCGACAAACGTGGCGACAAACTCCGTTTGCGGATTGTTGTACACCTCGCGCGGCGTGCCAATCTGTTCCAAACGACCGCCATTGAGAATGGCGACTTGATCGCCGAGTTCCATGGCTTCTTCCTGATCGTGTGTGATGAACAGCGCGGGCACACGCAGTTTTTTGAGCAAGGCGCGAATTTCGCCGCGCAGCGTCACGCGGATTTTGGGGTCCAGGGCGCTGAACGATTCATCAAACAGCAACAGTTCCGGTTCATACGCCAGCGCACGCGCAATCGCCACACGCTGCTGTTGGCCACCGGAAAGCTGCGCCGGATATTTGTCGCGCTGTCCGTGCAACCCGATCATCGCGAGCAACCGTTCCACGACTTCGTGGCGGCGTTTTTTGCCTATGCCGCGAATGCGCAAACCAAAACCGATGTTTTCCGCCACGGTCATACGCGGAAAGAGCGCGTAGTTTTGAAAGATCACGCCGACGTTGCGTTCACGCGCGGGCAAATGTTCGATGTGGCGGCCGTGCAGGAAGATTTCTCCGCTTTCGGGCGCTTCCAATCCGGCAATCAATCGCAGAGTCGTACTTTTGCCGCTGCCCGAAGGGCCAAGCAAAACCAGGCTTTCGCCTTCGGCCAGCGAAAAGCTGACGTCGTCCAGCACTTGCTCTGAGCCAAACCATTTGCTCAGGCCGCGCACCACCAGCGCGGCGCGTGTTTCTGTCGCCGGTTCGACATAGGTTTGCGTTTCCTGGAAGGAGGTTGCCACATTCTCTCTGATCATCACTGCACCTCTCTTTTCGGCGAATGATCACGCAGCTCAAAATCAGGCGATGAGCAAGCATCACCGCTGCGCGGAATCATCCGATTATTTCTCTAGTTTCTGCCGTGTAAACAGAATCAGAGAAAACACGGCGAACGACAGAATTGCCAGCACGGCGGCAATGGCGTTCGCGCCTTCGACATCGCCTTCGTTGAACTTGGTAAAAATATACAGCGGCGCCGTCTGGGTTTTGAGCGCCAGATTGCCGCTGACCATAATCGTGGAGCCGAATTCGCCAATGGAACGAGCAAACGTCAACAGCGCGCCTGTCACCAATGCGCCACGCAAACTGGGCAAGACGACATAGCGAAACGTCTGCCAACGCGTCGCGCCGATGGTTTCGGCGGCTTCTTCGTAACTCGTATCCAGATTGTCAAGCGCCGGTTTGATGACTCCAAACGCCAGCGGAAAGGTCACAAAGATATTGGCCAGGATGATCGCCGCCGTGGTGAACATAATCTGGTAATCGGTGTGTTCCAGGAATTGGCCCAACAGTCCGTTGCGCCCCCAGACCAGCAACAACGCAAACCCAGCCACCGCCGTCGGAATCGCCGTCGGCAAACTGATGATGATCATCAGCGCCGAACTGCCCTTGAACGCATATTTGCTCATCACCCAGGCAGCGATCAGGCCAAAGATTACGTTGCAGATGGTGGCAACGCTGCTGGTCATCAAACTCAGCCGCAGCGAGAACAGCGCCGCCGGCGTCATCAGCGCATCCCAGAAATGCACCGGGCCTTTGCTAAATCCAAAAATGAAGATCGAAGCCAGCGGCAGGATCACCAGCGGCAACATCGCCGCCAGAATGAACCCTATGCCCAGCGGACGAGCGACGTCTACGCCGTGGCGCAAATTGCTTCGATTGTGAGCCATAACATTCATCGTGTTACTGTCGTGCGCTTTGCACTTTTTGCTTCCAGACGCCCTCGATGATTTCAGGATACGCCTTGCTCCAGCCGCCTAAATCCGCCACATAAAACGGCTGCGGGATTTGTTGAAATCGTGCATTCAGCTTCTCGTCAATCACGGCGCGCAAATTCGCCTTGACCCAGGCTTCCTGCGCCGGACGATCCCACAAGGAGCGCACGAAAACTTCGACCAGCGCGTATTTTTGCGGTGACATTACGTGATCAATAATCACCACCGGATGTTCGGAATAAATCGTGGCGGGCGGAATCACCATTTCCGCCGGGTATTTCTTTTGCAATAGTTGCAAGGCTTCCAACTCATAAGTGATCAACGCGTCGCCTTCGCCGCGCTCAAACTGCGTGCGCGCCGCACGCGCCGAATCCGGCGTCGCGATGACGTTCTTTCCGATCTTGCGCAACAGGTCTTCCGCGCGTTGTGTATCGCGCACACCCGTTTCTTTCTCTGACTTCAACAGCTCGGAACCATACGCGGCCAGCAAAGACCATTGTCCTGCGCCGGAAGAAACCGGGTCGCATTGAATCAACCGGATGCCCGGTTTCGCCAGATCGCTGAAATCGCGGATGCGTTTGGGATTGCCCTGCCGCACCACAATCACCATC
>JAEUQO010000166.1 GCA_016789605.1 Acidobacteriota bacterium | reverse complement strand
AGGTCGGGTGATGAACCATTGCGTATACACATATGGCGAAGATTGTTCCGAGGGAGACGCCGCCATCATTTCCGTCAAACGGAACAACGCTCCTTGTTTGACCATCGAAGTTGAACCCGCCACCTGGAAAGTCATTCAAATTAAGGGGGCTTTCAACCGCGCGCCCGATTTGGCAGAGCGAAAAGCGGTCAACTCATGGGTCAGCGCAGTGGTTCAACCGAAAGCTCCGCTTCAAGAAGCGGAGCCAGCTTAAACCTCTGGCGTACTTTCTTGTCGAAGGGGCGGCGCAGGTGTAAAGCGACCTAGTCGAAATTGCACATACACTAAATAAAGGATAGGAGGTTTATGAAAAACCGAATGGGACTTCAATATTCAAAGTTTGCCGTTGATGAAAAACCCTATTGCCTTTGGGATGAGGATCTGAACTTTCAAAATCAAATCTTCATTCAGAGCATTGACCCTGTTTATTTTGAACATGTGGCTCAAGCGAACAGTTCATTTCTTGCTGGTGATTCGCGGCAATACGCCGCTTTGGCTTTACGCGCGGCATATTCCCAAGGACTAGAAACTTTCTTTTCTATCCTTGCCGCTACTATCCAAGCACCAGATTGTGTCATCGGCTGGATGCTCAAATATCAAAACTGCGATTTGGATAAAGTTATAAGAAAGATTCATACAAGAACCCCTGTTAAGAACAAGTGGAAACTTAAAGATTGTTCGTGGGAAGGCGTTTCGTCGTTAATTTTTAGCGTGGTCGCAACTGGAGATAAAGAAAAAGATAAAGAGGTTCAGTTCGCTTTTGCAAAGTTATGGAGAAGGCTTGCAGAAGATTTCTTAGATAAAAAGAAATCGCATGAGTACAACAGCATCAAGCATGGCCTTCGCATTTCTTCCAGCGGGATCCAAACCTTTATGGGACTCGAAACCGAACCCGGAATTCCTGCACCGCCTGAAAGAATGGAGCCATTTATTGTTAGCGAATATGGCTCTACTTTCTATATTCCAGAAAAGCTCGTTAATGGTCAGAACTTAAGGGTCGTGCGCCAATCAATGACTTGGCAAGCTGAAAAGTTTGTCCAGGCGTTAGGTTTTGTTTCAGTCTCGATTTCTAATGTGCTTAGCTTTCTTAAACACGTCAACAGGTTTGAGATAGAAGAACTTGGTTTTCTTATCCCAACAGATTTGGCCCTCTTCGAAAAACCCTGGGAGATTATGGGGGGGAATGCAAGTATTAGCTTTAAGACTATTATCAAAGAAGACCGGATAAAGGTTTTCACCTCGGATGAAATCCTCTCAGTTTATGAGGTTGTTAAAGATGAAGAAAAAGAACCTAATCCCAAAACATAAAATCCGAGGACGAGATGCACGCCCTCCGTCCTCGGATCAAGTTGCCTTCCGGTCTTAGCCAAGACTTTGCGAAGGTTTATTTGCCTTCGTAAGTCACGCGGTAGACGAAGCCTTTGTTGTCGTCAGAGATGTACAGTGCGCCGTCGGCTCCGGTGATCAAACCAGCCGGGCGTCCGTTCATCGCCTGGCCGTCTTTCAGCCAGCCAGTGACGAAAGGTTCCAGACTGACAGGTTTGCCGTCTTTGAATACCACGCGGGAAACGTTGTAACCGATCTTTTCTTTGCGACCGGTGGGGCTGGAACCGTGAATGGCAATGAACAAGGCTCCGCGATAGGCCGCCGGGAATTTCGTGCCTTTGTAAAAGCGCAAATCAATCGGCGACGAATGCGCGGGCATGGCCAGCGCGGGCGGCGTGGCCTTGCTGGCATCCAGCGAACCTTTGGCGTCTTTCAAGCCCGCGTTGGCGACGTTGTTGCCGACGTAATACGGGAAGCCGTAATGCTTGCCTTCTTCGATGCGGTTGATTTCGTCAGGCGGGAATTCTTCGCCCAGTCCGTCCTGGCCCATATCGTCTGCCCACAGGACGCCGGTTTTCGGATCCCAATCCATGCCGATGGCGTTGCGCAAGCCTTTGGCAAAGGGTTTTCCGCCGGTTCCATCGGCGTTGTAAACCATAATCGTTGTGCGGCGTTCGTCGGCTTCTTCGCACACGTTGCAGGATGAGCCGATGGAAACATACAGCTTGCCGGCTTTGTCAAAACCGATGGTGCGCGTCCAGTGCGAAGTGGTCGAAACCGGCAGGTCAATGAATTTTTCCGGCGCGCCAACGACTTTGCCGTTTTCATATTTGACGCGCATCACCGCCGGATTGGTGGCGATATACAGATAGCCTTTTTGAAACGCCAAACTGTGCGGACGGGTCAATCCGCTGGCGACAACGTCCACGCTGTCGGCTTTGCCGTCTTTGTTGCGGTCGGGCAACGCGACGACATCGCCTTTGGGTTGGCGCGCCACAAACAACACGCCATCAGGACTGACGGCCATCAGCCGACCGCCGGTCACGTCCGAGGCAAACAATGAAACTTTGAATCCGGCAGGAACGGTCAACGTCGCCGGTACAGCAGGAGCCTGCGGCTGGGCAGGAGTTTGCCCAAATGCAGCGGTAGCAATGAGACAGAGCGAACACAGCGAAAGTTGCAAAACGCCCTTGAGCGAAGTTTTCACGGGTCAGATCTCCTTATCAGTTGTTGATGGAAGCGAACGCGGAACTGTGAGAGGCGCAGCGTAGCAGCCAAGTCGCGCGGCAGCAAGTTCTGTGTTTACGCAAAGACAGGAAACACGAGTTTATGGCCTCGGCAATCTAATGGAGCAAGCCATCAATGGTTATGATGCCGGTTCGAATCCGGCTCATCAGATGCCAAATCTGAGTGCTCGTTCTCCAGCATCGAGAGTGCTGCGAGGCCTCCAAATTTGAAGCGAGGGGAGGGAATTATGTTCAACTCAAAACAGACGAAACGAGACATCATCATCAACGACACGCACCGTGGATTGCTGTATGAAGACGGTGTGCTGGTCAAAGTATTGGAAGCGGGCTATCACGTCATTCAGCCGGAAGAAAAGCGCGCCTATGTGGCGCGACTGAAACGCGTGCTGTTGCGCCGCAAAAAAGCGCGCCGCCCGCAAATGGAAGTCACGCTGGTTGATGTGCGCGAACGCGAACTGACCATCAAGGGGCAGGAAATCCTGACTTCGGACAAGGTCGCCTTGCGCGTCAGCATCATCGTGCAATACCGCGTGACCGATCCGCGCGCGGCGTTGCAAGTGGTCGCCAATTACGAAGAGCGGTTGTACACCGACGTGCAATTGGCCGCGCGGCGTTCACTGGCTTCGATGACGTTGGAAGACATTCTGACCAATCGCAATAAATTGTCAGAAGACATCCTGACCGAAGTGAAAGAAGCTGCCGCCGGATACGGCGTGGCGATTCAACGCGCTGACGTAAAGGATTTGGTCTTTCCGGGTAATTTGCAGGAAGTCATGAACCGCGTGCTGGCGGCGGAACGCATGAGCCAGGTGCAATTGGTCGAAGCGCGGGCCAAGGCGGAAACGCAAAAGCTGGAAGCGCAAACCAGAACCGAAGCCGTGCGGTTGGAAGCGGAGGCGGAAGCGGCTTCGCGGCTGGCGCTGGCGCGCGCCGAAGCCGAGGCGGTCAACGTGCAAACGGCGGCGGAAATTCAGGCGCTGCGCGACCGCGAACAAGCCGCTGCAGCATATGCGCGCCACCCGGCCTTGCTGCGGTTGCGTGAACTGGAAACGCTGCGCGAACTGTCGCAGATGGCGAATGCGCGCATCTATATCGGGTTCGACAAACACCAGACGCCGACAGGCCGCGAGCCTGCTGAATAAGCTACCGGCCAGCCAGAAGCAAGACGCACGTCTTGCTTCTGGCTGGCCAGCAGCGTTTTTGGCGGAGTTACGCTATTTGATATGCAGCGTCACCGTGTTTGCCTGGCGTCCACTGATGGCGCAATTGACTGAAACCTCACCGCGCCCGCGCAAACTTGCGGGAAGCTCCACATTGATTTGATCCAGACCGGCAAACCCGCCTTGCGCACCCGCAAATGACACATTGGCATCTTGATCGCCGACCTTGATGCTGACCGCATCCAGCGATGAGCGTCCGCGTATGCCTGTGCCAAACAGCAACAGGAAGACGCGTTCACCCGGCGCGCCAAGGTCTAGCGGACGCGGCACAAAACGGTTTTGCGCGGCAGAGAATTCCGCCACTGGTTCATAACTTTGTGAACCGTCAACTTTGATGCGCAATGCGACCGCCGCTGGCACGCCTTGCCCGTTGGCGTTGGCGGTAAAAAGCCCCGGCGCGATTGCGGCGACTTGCACGGTGCCATAGGTTAGCGGGCCTCTGGTGACGCCGTTTACAAACACGGTTGCCGTGCCGGGATTGGTGCCCGCCGGGATTTGGTAGTTGATCTGGTCTGGTGACACGAAAAAAAGCGGCGCGAGCCGTTCGGTGCCAGTCACACTGCGTACTCTGATTTCGAGGTTGTTTAACCGTGTGGGGAGCGGCGTGGTTGCGGCAAGGTCAACGGCATCGGCCAGCCCCAAACTGAATACCGAGGCGATGGATTCAGGCGCGACGGGCGCGGTAAAACTGGCGGCGGAAAGAGTTTGTGCAAATCCGCTTTGGCGCACGGTGATTTTTGTATTGCCGACAGTGATTTCGGCGGCTCTTGGCGTGGCGGTGTAATTGGCTTCCGCGCCAAAATTGAAAAAGCCGCGACCAGACGTTCCGCTCAGGCCGCTGATAACCAGCCACGGAGCGTTGCTGGTTGCCGTCCAGGGGCAATGGCCGGGACTATCAACAAAAATGCCGCGCCCGCTGCCTGCCGCAGACAATCCCTGATCTCCGAGCGACAGTTTGTATTGACACGGTGCGATGGTGAAGAGGGCTTTTTGAGACGCGCCTCCACCCGGTCCCGGTGTAAACACCGATAGCGCAAGCTGACCAACGTTGGCCAGATCGCTTTCTGTCAACGATAAATCTAATTCCGTACTGCTGTTGAAGCGTGGGCGACGCTCGTTTCCTTGCCAGCGCACGACAGAATTCGGCGAGAAGTTGTCGCCCCGCAGTTTCACCGTCATCGTTTTTTCGCCCGGAGGCGCGCCAGACGGTTGCACCGCAGCTAAGGAAGGGATTGGTTGGTTGGCAGAAATAACGACTTCGACCGGCGCAGACTCGATCCCTTCATTCACACCTGTGGGCGTAAACACGGTGACGCGCGCCGTTCCCGCCGATACTAGGTCTGTGTCATACAGGCCTGCTTGCAAAAGCGAGCCATTGGTATATTCCGTCGGGCGGTCCTGCCCATTCCAACGCACAATCGAATTGCCGCGAATGCCGTTGAGCTCGATGCCGTAAAAATCCTGACCATAGACATTCATGGTTTGGCTTGGTGATCCAATCGCGACGCGATAGGGGCTGAGCGCGGTGATGCGCGGCGAAAGTCTGGCGCTGAGTTTTGCGGCAGTCACTGCACGCAGAATTACGTTGACTGGTTGCTGTGCGGCGGTTTGCAGCATTTGAAAGCTGCCGCCGTTATCTTTGCTGATGAAAGAACGCGGTTGGGTAATGGTTGTGTCGCCTGCCAGTTGCACGTTCGCTGAGGTTTGCACACCGACATACAAGTCGCCCGCGTTGATGGCGGGGGCGTTGGGCAACAGAATTTCGAGCAGACGGCTTTCTGGCAAAGCCGGGATGGTAATCGTGCGATCAACCAGCAATGTGGGATTTGCCTGAGGGCGCCCCGAACGTGCCGGATCGGCAAACGCGATGACACGCAACGATTGCCCGACCGGCGATGCGCCCGCCGCAGGCAGTTGCACGCGTACGGATTGCAGCGTGAATGGATGGCGCGCAGGCAGCAAACGATTGACCACCAACGCGCCATCCAGCGCCAGCGTTTCTTCGGCTGAATTGTCGTCATTTGAAATGACTTCGCTGACAGGCGCGTCAGGCAGAATTTTGAAACCCAGATAATCAAGGGCGGTTAAATCGTTAGCGGTAATGTCGGCTCGTTCACCGGGCAGAAAAGTCGGGTCCATGATGCCCAGGTATTGCCCCGTCAGTTGGTCGTCTTTCCAGTGTGCGGCAGGACGGTCATCGCCGCCTTTTCCATCAGGGCGACCAGTAGACAGTGGCAAGACTGAGCCCCCAGCGAAAAACACCTGTGAGCCGCCAGAAAGCTGTGCCCGTGTGGCGGTGCCAAACGTGGACAGGGAAATTTCATCGCGAAAGCGGAACAAATCCCAAATCGTGATGTCCTGGTTCGCAAAAAAACGCCCGTTGGCGTTTGCCAGAAATTCCAGTTCGCCAACTTTGCTGATGAATCCCAGAGTGCGTCCGATTTCCCGCATGACCAAAGCTTCAAAATCCAGCTTGTCGGCCTCAATGCCATCGCGGGGGTCAAAATCAAATTTCCCATTCGCATTAATCCCGATCAGGTGTGGGCGATTGAATCCAGGGATTAAGACGCCTGCCGCTGCCGCCAAGGGCGTCGGCAACTGGATCACCAGCGGGACGCCGGTATCTGTGACGATGGAATCTGCGGGAAGCGCATCGTAAATCGAACGTTGCTGCAGATCTTCTGTACGGTCGCGTAATTGCGTACTCAACGATAAGTACGGCAACGCTTGTGTGCGTACAGTCGTGACCGCCAACGCGTTGGCAGAGGGAAACTGTCCGCCAAAGAGTGTGGAGCCAAAATCCACATCGAGAAGTACGGTGATCGGCGTTTCGATCATGGATTCCCATTTGGTAATGGCGCGCAGCAAGGCGGCTTTCGCTTGCGGTGCGTTGTCGAGTTGCGCCGTGGTCGTAAGCGTGAATTTCAGCGAAGTCTGTTGCGCGATGCTGGCTTTGGCTGTCGTTTCCGCCGGTTGTTTGGTGGTGGCATTTAACCGCTCTCTCAGTTGAGCGGCTTCAGTCGGCGGCAATTCACGACTCAATGCGCCTTGCGGTGTGCGGTACGTGACAAAAACCTTCGTCTCTTCCGTTTGCGGTTCCTGCTCCCAACGGACACGCGCCTGCTGTTCTGACGTGGGGGAAAAACCGATGGTCAGGGCGATAAGCAAACCGCCGAGCAACCCTCTGCAGCCATTTCGTTTCATCAGATTTACCTCTGGGTAGGCAAAGATCATAGTGGCGCAAACGCGGGGCGTCGCGTTCACAGGCTATTTTTCAACCAAGCTGAGGGGCAATGATGTTTATGTCGAAACCGAAAATAACGCGCGTATAGTTGCGCAGCGAGAATGCGGCAGGCAAGTCCTTAATGATTAATCCGTTATTTGAGCGCGGCGATGAATTCGGCCAGACCGTCTTCCCAGGGCGGCAAGACGATTTGCGGTTCCTGTATGGTTGTGAGCACGGAAAAACGCGGACGTACGGCAGGCCGTGGGTATTCTGACGTCGCAACAGGCAACACGCGCGTTTTGAGACCGCTCAATTCATAAAGCTTTTGCGTCAGCGAAAACCAGCTCGTGCCGCCGCTGCCGGCCAGATGATACGTGCCATACGCACCCGTGGTGATCAATTGGGCGATGGCTTGGGCCAGATGCGGAGCGTAGGTCGGCGAACCGTATTGATCGCTGACTACGCGTACTTCTGCGCGGTTGTGTTCCAGCACTTGCGCCAACATCGTTTTGGGGAAGTTTTTTCCGCCCGCAGGCGCGGTGTGATACAGCCAGGCTGTGCGCGCAATGTAATGTCGCGGGTTGAGTGCGGCGACGGCTTGTTCTCCGGCCAGCTTGCTTTTGCCGTATACGGAAAGCGGATTGGTCGCATCGAATTCGTGATATGGCTTTGCGCCCAGGCCGTCAAACACGTAATCGGTCGAAACCTGTACCAACGGAATGCCGTGTTCGCTGGTGGCAATGGCCAGGTTGCGCGGCGCGACGGCGTTTAACTGATAGGCGGCGTGCTGGTCGGTTTCTGCTGCGTCTACGTTGGTATGCGCTGCCGCATTGATGACCACGTCAGGCCGCAGCGCAGTGACGGCTTCGCGCACCTGCGCAAATTGCGTGATGTCCAGTTCGTTGCGGTCATAGGCGAGAATGTCCTGTTCCGCCAGCACACTTTGTAACGCGCAGCCAAGTTGTCCTGCCGCACCGGTGATCAGAATCTTCATTTTCAGTTCGGGTCTTTCAATGCAGGTTCGAAATACAAAAAGCACAAAACACACAAGACGGGAACTTTTGTGCGTTTGGCGATTGCTTAGCGCGCCTCAAACCACGGCAACACGTCCATCAACTGTTGCAATGGTTTTCCGGCCAGGTCTTTTTTCGAAAGGATCGGCGTGCCAATTTCATTCAGCGGCCAGTCAATGCCGATCTCTTCGTCGTTCCAAAGCACGCTGATTTCGCTGGCCGGATCGTAAATGTCCGTGCATTTATATTCGACCTGCGCCAATTCGCTGGTCACGCAAAATCCGTGGACGAAACCGGGCGGCACATACAACTGACGGAAGTTGTCCGCCGAAAGCCAGGCGCCGACCCATTGGCCAAAATGCGGCGAACCGCGCCGCACGTCTACCGCAACGTCGAAAATTTCGCCTTCGATCACGCGCAGCAGCTTGCCTTGCGGGTGACGCAATTGCGCGTGCAAACCGCGCACGGTGCCTTTGACCGAACGCGAGTGGTTGTCTTGCACAAAGACGGCGTCAATCCCGGCGCGTTGGTACTTTTCTTGCTGATAGGTTTCCAGGAAAAAACCGCGCTCGTCGCGCCACACTTGCGGTTCGATGACGAGCACGCCCGGAATGTCAGTGGGGATGATGTTCATAAGGTTTTGATCAGTGGGAGCCTAACGCACGCGTTGCTGACTGTCCTGGTGCAGCATCCGCAGCAGGTATTGTCCGTATTCGTTCTTTTTCATCGGTTCCGCGATGCGCGCAACCTCGTCCGCCGTCATCCAGCCCAGACCATAGGCGATTTCTTCCAGACAGGAAACCATCAAGCCCTGCCGTTCCTGCAACGCCTGAATGAAACTCGACGCCTGCTGCAAGGATTCGTGCGTGCCGGTATCGAGCCACGCGATGCCGCGCCCCAGCTTTTCGACGTGCAGCTCGTTCCATTCCAGATAGGCTTTGTTGACGTCGGTGATTTCCAGTTCACCGCGCGCCGACGGTTTCAGATTGGCCGCCACATCGAGCACGCGGTTGTCGTAAAAATACAATCCGGTCACCGCCCAATGCGAACGCGGCGCTTGGGGTTTTTCTTCCAGACTGACGGCGTGGCCTTCGCCGTCAAACTCGACGACGCCATACCGTTCAGGATCGCGGACTTGATAGGCAAAGACCGTTGCGCCGTCCTTGCGTTGTGCTGCGCGCCGCAAATCGTCGGGCAATCCGTGTCCGTAAAAGATGTTGTCACCCAGCACCAACGCGACGTTGTCTTTGCCGACGAACTCTTTGCCGATGATAAACGCCTGCGCCAAACCGTCCGGACTTGGTTGCGCGGCGTAATCGAGTTTGATGCCGTATTGCGATCCATCGCCCAGCAAGCGTTGAAACTGTGCCTGATCTTGCGGCGTGGTGATGACCAGAATTTCCCGGATTCCGGCCAGCATCAGCGTCGAAAGCGGGTAATAAATCATCGGTTTGTCATAAATCGGCAGCAACTGTTTGCTGACCGACATCGTGATCGGATAAAGCCTGGTGCCGGAACCTCCGGCGAGAATGATGCCTTTCATAAGAGATGCTGTTACTTTCTTTTGATTAATCGTTGAGCAGGAAGAGCCTAAATAGAATTACCAGGCCTGAGATACCTAAACTTCCGGCTATCCATTTCAAAATACTGGTTTTGCTCAGGTTTTGAGCAATGACTTTGTCTAAGGCGTACAGTCCGAGCAGAACCGTAAAAACCGGCAAGCCATACGCGAGCCACGCAGGCATCTGAGTGATGAGGTAAGAGGGAGTAACCCAAATTGCCAATGCAGAACCAATTAAGATGTATTCCCATAACATCGCCCATTTCCAAAAGCTGATTCTCGGTTTGGGAACTCCCCAATACGCTGTCAGGTAAACAAGCGAGCCAACAATGACGATTGCCACAGGTGTAGAAACGCCGAAGCTGCGCAGCGCATTTTGCCCTATGGTGAACAGGAAGGTCGTGATACTGATGACCCACCAACTAAGCGTTCCTTGTTCAGGTTGTGCCTCTTTCTGTTGCATTGTCAGGTGCCAGTCTAAATTCTAGGTGTTTCAACTTGCGCCAATTCCCAAGCGTTCACGCTCATACTTGCCGGCCAAAACCGTGGCGCACCATTGACGATTCTCGAAATACCAGCGAATGGTTTTGGCCAGGCCGCTTTCAAAATCATGCGCCGGTTGCCAGCCGAGTTCGGTGCGAATTTTGGTCGCGTCAATCGCATAACGGCGGTCGTGGCCGGGGCGGTCAGCGACAAAAACTTTCAAGTCCTGATAACTGGTTTTGCCTTGCGCTTGCAGCGCGGGGTTTTCGGCTGCGGGCAGAACCCGTTCGACTTCGGCGCAGATGCGATCCACGATTTGCAGATTGGTGCGTTCGTTGTCGCCGCCGATGTTGTATTTCTCGCCGGGGCGTCCGTGTTGCAGCGCCAGCAGAATGCCCGCGCAGTGGTCTTCGACATACAGCCAGTCGCGGATGTTTCCGCCGTCACCATAGATCGGCAGTTTCTTGCCATCCATCGCGTTCAGCAACATCAACGGAATCAGCTTTTCCGGGAATTGCAGCGGGCCGTAGTTGTTCGAGCAATTGGTCACGACCGTGGGCAAACCGAAGGTTTCGTGCCAGGCACGCACCAGATGATCTGCCGACGCTTTGGACGCGGAATAGGGAGAGTTGGGCGCGTACGGCGTGGTTTCGGAAAACAGTCCGGTTTCGCCCAGGCTGCCATACACTTCATCAGTCGAAACGTGCAGAAAGCGAAACGCGCGTTGCGCTTCCGCGCTCAACTTAGCGATGTGTTTGCGCGCCGCTTCGAGCAGGACGAACGTGCCGCTGATGTTGGTTTCGATAAACGGCGACGGATCGTCAATTGAACGATCCACGTGTGATTCCGCCGCGAAATTGACGACGCCGGTCGGTTGGTGGTCGCGAAAGACAGCGGCCATCGCTTCTTTGTCGGCGATGTCGGCTTGCAAAAATTGCACGCGCGCGTCTTTCAGCTCAGCTGCCAGACTTGCCAGATTGCCGGCATACGTCAGTTTGTCCACAATGACCAACCGCGCGTCGGTTTGCGCCAGCGCATAGCGCACAAAATTTGCGCCGATGAACCCCGCGCCGCCGGTGACGATGAATGTTTGCATGAAACTGCTTACTCCTTAGCCAGTGGGAAATGAACCCGGTGTGTTTCGGAAAGCAACCGGGAAAAACTCCTGTGATGCCTGTGAAGCGGGATTTGCCGGGCTTGGGGGCTGGATGTTACGACGCAGCGTTTGTGAGTTTGCTGCCCGGATGTTGTTACCGCAGGCTGCGATAAATTACACCGGGGCAGCGATGCTTGTACAGCACTTGCTCCGGCCTTGTCTGACAGGCAAGCGAAGAGAAGCGAGAAGGATTGGCCACAAAGGCACAGCAGCACGAAGTTAGATCGGTTTTCAATTCGCTTTACGGATTGGCCACAGAGTCACGGAGCCTCAGAGAAATGCTTAGAAGCCTCTGTGGCTCTGTGCCTCTGTGGCAATTCCCGTACGCCAAAATGAGCTCTGATCTAAAACCGGGAAGGATCAGCTCTCTGCCGTTCTCGTTTTTCTGGCTCGGTGTCTTTGTGGCAAACCTGCTCTCAACTTTGCCTGCTCGTTTTATTTCTTGCCGATATCCTGGCGAAATTGTTGTCCTTCGAAATGGATACGGCTGACCGCCTGATAAGCCTGTGCCGTGGCGTCTGCCAATGTGGCGGCGCGCGCCGTCACGCCCAGCACACGACCGCCAGCGGTTTCGACCTCGCCGGTGGCGTTCAATTTGGTGCCCGCGTGAAAGACCACGACATCGTTCAATTGTTCGGCTTCGTGCAAACCGGTGATGACTTTGCCGGTGGGATAGCTGCCGGGGTATCCAGCCGAAGCCAGCACGATGCAGGTGGTTGCGTCGCTGCTCCATTGCGGGCGCGCTTGCGAGAGTTCGCCGCGTGCGACAGCCAGCGCCAATTCGGCAAAATCGCTATCAAGCCGACGCACAATGGCCTGGGTTTCAGGGTCGCCAAACCGCACGTTGTATTCCAGCACTTGCGGCCCATTCGGGGTGAGCATCAAGCCCACATACAACACACCGCGAAACGGGAAGCCTTCGGCGCGAGTGGCGGCCAGCGTCGGTTCAACGATGTCGCGTTGGATTTGCGCTTCGAGCGCGGCATCAAGCAACCCCGGCGTCGAGAACGCTCCCATGCCGCCGGTGTTTGGCCCGCGATCTCCGTCATAGGCGCGTTTGTGATCCTGAGCGACGGGCATCGCGGCGTAATCCTTGCCATCGCTGAAGACGAGATACGACAGTTCACGCCCGGTCAGGCATTCTTCCAGCACCAGGCGATTGCCCGCCGCGCCGAGTTTGCGTTCGACCATCAGGTCTTGCACTGCCTGACGCGCTTCGGTTTCGTCAGCGGCGATGATCACGCCTTTGCCCGCGGCCAGGCCTTCGGCTTTGACCACCAGCGGAAACTGAAACGAGCCGTCACTGATTGCGCGCAAGGCGTCTTCGGCGGTGTCAGCCATCACATAACGCGCCGTGGGAATTTTGTGTCGCGCCATGAATTCCTTGGCGAAGACTTTGCTGCCTTCCAGTTGCGCGGCGGCTTGCACCGGGCCAAAGGCGGCAATGCCGCGCGCCGTCAGCAAATCTACCAACCCGTCTACCAGCGGTTGTTCCGGGCCGACGACCACTAGGTCCATTTTTTCCTGGGCGGCAAAATCGGCGAGTGCGCGGACATCGGCGGCAGCTACGGCTGCGGATGTCGTTTGTTGCCGGATGCCTGCGTTGCTGGTGGCAGAGAAAATTTCCTTGACCTGCGGGCTGCGCCGCAACGCCCACACCAAGGCGTGTTCGCGCCCGCCAGAGCCAATGACAAAAACCTTCATGAAATTCGATCCTGTGGGAAAGTCAGAATGGAGAAGTAAGGCGGTCAATGTACCCTTGAACGGCCAAAGTTCAAAGCGGCGTGCGCAAGAAAAACAGCCGCACGGTCTGACGCGCGTATGACGGAAGGTAAAGCTCCGTTATACAGGCGACAGACCGTGCGGCTGTCAGCGAACGCAGTTGGCCGACCCTATTGCGGGCAGGTCACCGGATCAATCGGCAGCCTGATTTTGTATTCCGCACTGAAATTCAAGGCGCGGCCATTGCCGCCGCTGTTGAATTCGCCCGAATTGAGTTGTGCGCCAAACACGGGCAGGGAATCGGCTGCCGAGGCGGCCAGCCAGCCAAATGAGCCTGCCGGTAATAGCTGCGCGACGGTTCTGGGCGTCAAGCGCAAGGTGCTCAGCGCGACATCGCTGTAACAGGCGACAGTTACATTGCCGCTGCCAGACACCACCTGGTTTTGGGCATCCTTCGCCCAGGTGGTCAATTGTAAATTGGCATTGGTCGGGCCGCCATCCAGATTGGTCAGCGGGCGAAACAGGGAAACGGTCGTCACGTTTGAGGCATTACTTTGGCTGGGCACGCCGTCAAAGGCGACTTGCGCAGACAATCGGTCATACACCACATCGTCAAAGACCATTTCTGAGAAACCCGCCACCGGTGTGACGACGCCTTCCTTGCGTTTGGCAATGGCCAGGGCGTTTAACACTGCGGTAAAGGTTCCGCCGACGTTGGTGGCCGGTTGTTTGACGACGGCATTACCGGTCAGCCAGTTGAATTGCACCGGTTCGCCTTGTTGGTTGGTGGCGACTGCCACGATATAACCACGTATGCCGGGATCAATATCGCTCATGACATAGCTGACGGTTTGTTGGGCGGAAAGACACAATTGCAATTCGGTTGTTTGGCAGGTTGAGCCGCTCACCAAAAACAGGCGCACAAACGTGCTTTGCGTCGCGCTGGTGTTGGTGATGTTGATCATGGTGTTTTCGCGCGCGGGATTGCTGGCGCTGGATGTGTAGCGGTTGAAAAACAACACCGAACCGGGTTTTTGATCCCCCAGGATTGTCGCGGAAGACACAGCACTCAGCTTCAGGTCCACGAAACTGACGGGCGCTCCGGTGGCGATGGCACGTCCTGGCGTTCCCATCACACCGCCGTCCAGCATCCACAGCAAACGATAAGCGCCGGGGTCTTGGGCAACTTTGGTCAGGTCTGCCGCTCCAGCAGTCAGCGTGGCATTGGGCAACGGCTGTCCGCCGCTGGTAGAACTGCCCAACGGAACAAATGACGCTACCGGAACGGGCGGCACCAGCGTGGGGTTGATGTACGATTGTTGGAAGCTCAGGGTGCTGGTTGATATCAGGGTATCGCCGCGCAACAGATGAACAGACAGCACTGTGCCCGCTGGAACGTCCACATAACTGGGGGATTGCACCAGCAAACTCGATGGCGCAGGCGGCAGCGCCGATATCGGTTGCAGGGAAAAATACAGCGCATCGCCGATGGTGCGCGTGGCATTGGTTGCGACGGGCTTTCCGGCAGGAGCGGCTTGTAGGGAAACAAAGAACGCGACTGTGCAGCTAAGCAACCAGGAACAAATGGCCAAAGTATATTTTTTGGGCAGGGCGGTCTCGGTCATTGAAGCCTCCTCGTGAGAAAACAATTGCGAGCACTACTCCCCGGTGACAGACAGGCTGTTGCCTGCGCCTGATTCAGCTCAGGGAATGCGTCGTTCGTAATGTCAATTTCGCGAAACGTTTCGGGTAGGAACACCCTGGGTAATGGTTGTGCTTGTTTGCGCAGATTCGGATCAACGGTTTGGCAAGGAACGATTCAGACAATCGTTTTGCCGATTTGCCGAGTACGAATATCTGCCGTCTGCACCAGCACGTAAGATTGCGGCCTTGCGTGCCTAGCCGAGAAAAATCTCTTCTGCGCGGGCAAGCGAAACGATAAGGTCAATGTTTTTGTCAATGTAGGATCGCGCAGGCGCAGTCTAGCACGAGCAGCGGTCGGGGCGTAAAGCGCCAGGTGACTCTAACCGGCAGTGTTTTCTTTTGGGCGTCGTTCGGGATAGCGAGAGAAAAAAGTGCGGGCAGAAAAAAGATTGCGTCTTCTTTCTGCCCGCGCTTTTTAGCAAAACTGAAATCCGCGCTATTCGTTGAAGTCCACCAATCCATGTTGCACGGCATAACGCACCAACTCTGCATTGGTTTTCATCTTCATCTTGAGCAACAAACGAGCGCGATACGTGCTGACGGTTTTTACGCTCAGGTTGAGGGCTTCTGCGATTTGACTGAGCGTGCGGCCCAGCGCGATCTGGCGCAAGACCTGAAATTCCCGGTCAGAAAGGCGTTCCGGCGATGGACGAACAATTTCGGTGGCGCCCACTTCGGCAACCAACTGTTCGGCCAGCGTGGCGCTGATGTATTTGCCGCCGCTGATGACCTTTTTCAGTGCGCCGACCAATTCTTCAGGCGCGCTTTCTTTGGTGAGATAGCCCGACGCGCCCAGCCGCAAGGCGCGAATGGCAAATTGATCTTCTGGATGCATGCTCATAATGAGCACAGGCAATTTCGGTCGCAGAACTTTTACTTCCTGCAACACAGTCAGCCCGTTTTTATCTGGCATGGTGATATCCAGTACCAGTACGTCACACCCATTTCGCTCGAGCAATTCCAGAACTTCCTGGCCGTTTTTGGCCTCCCCGGCGAGTTCGAAATCGGGTTCTTCGCTGATTATCTGTTTCAAGCCGCGCCGAACCACGGCGTGATCGTCTGCAATTAAGACTTTCATGGCAGTTTGTGAAGAGTGGGGCCACGCTGACGACCCTTGTGGGGAGGGACGGAAGATCAGCTCCATAGAATGTACCTCGTTCTTTGCGGTCCGCTCGGCGTCGAGACGTGCAATATCAGACCGTTTCGTTGTTGAGAGCGTTTTTGCGTTGCTCTTACAAGTGATCGGCACCAAGTGATTGGGGCGAAATGCCAGGCAATGCGAACGAATTACTGCTTTGATCAGGTGGCGGCTGTAGCATACCCGATTTCTTACAGAAGCAAAACGTCTATTTAATTTTTCTGTAAATACTGGTGAAGAAATGTGTGAATTTGCCTGTATTGCTTGGCTGACACGATCTGCCGGAATGAATATTACGTTTAGGGAATCGGTAGTCGTACAGTGATTGAGGTGCCCTGGCCAACCTGGCTTTGAATGTTAACGCTGCCGCCAAAGAGCAAGGCGCGCTCCTGCATGCCGATCAATCCCAGGGATTTGGGATTGGACTTTTGCGCCTCTGTCATGCCGATGCCGTCGTCGCACACTGTGAGCACGATTTCGCTGGCGTTGGGCGACGCGCTTTCGTCGAGCGAAGGTTCTTCGTACAAAGTGACTGTCACGTGGCGAGCTTTGGCGTGACGGGCGATGTTGGTCAGAATTTCCTGGAAGATGCGGAACAGCGCCGTCGCACGTTCAGGCGGTAACCCATCAGGATCGCGGTCTAGTTCCAGATGGCAGTTTACGCCCGTACGTTTTTCAAATTCGTGCGCCTGCCAATCAATCGCCGCACGCAGCCCCAGTGTATCGAGCACTCCAGGACGTAAGTCGGTGGCAATTTGCCGGACGGTTTGAATGGTCTCTTCCAAAAGTGCGCCGACTTCTTTCATCTTGGGAGAGACTTTCTGGCGTAAGGACGCATCCGAAGTTTGCACCAGACGTTTGTGCAGCCAGGAAAAATCCAGTTTCAAACCGGTCAGCAATTGCCCCAGGTTGTCGTGGATTTCCCGCGAAATGCGAATGCGTTCTTCTTCGCGAATGGCTTCCAGACGCGCCGACAGCGCACGCAATTGATCTTGCGAGCGGGCGAGACTTTCTTCGGCGCGTTTGCGATCCGTGATATCGCGAATCAGCACCAGCGCCTCGTTTTGGTTAACGGCCATCATACGAGCTTCATAAACGCGATCATCCGCGTTTTGCGTGAGCTGGTATTCAAAACCGACCAGGCATTGTGTCTGTAACGATTGAGCCAGGGCCGTGAGACAGGTGGCGCTGACATCCGGCGGCAAGACGTCGCGGATGCTTTTGCCGAGAAAGTGTTCAGGGGGCGCATACAGATTGTGATGATTGGTGGCGTGGTAGTTCAGAAAAACGCCTTCACTGTTAACGTGGAACATCAAATCCGGGATGGCATCCAAGAGCGCGCGGCTTTGTTCTTCGCTGCGGCGCAAGGCGGCTTCTGCTTTTTGACGTTCGGTGATGTCATTGGACGAAGACAGCACATAACGCGCATCGCCAAGCTCGATGATTTCGGCGGAAATGATGGTGAATCGTTGTGCGCCGCTTTTGGTGAAAAATGTGGCTTCGAAGTTGTGAACTTGTCCATCACGCATCAGCAGCTCATAGAAATCTTCTCGCTGGCTGGCGTGTACCCAGTTGCCGACCTCTCGCGACGTATGGCCAGAGAGTTCTTCCATGGTGAACCCGTAATCCCGCTGCCAGGATTCGTTGATCATAACGAATCTGCCCTCGGGGAAGGTCAGCAATGCCATCGGATTGGGGCTGAAGCTGAAGGCTTTGGCAAAGCGGGCCTCTGACGCGCGCAAGGCTTCTTCGGCTTGCTTTCGTTCCGTAATATCAGCGAAAGAAACCACCGCCGCATAGGGGGTTGACTCGTTTTCGCGCACCAGCGGCTGGGAGTTCACCAACAGCCAGCGCAGCGTGTTATCGGGCCGGTGCACGCCAATGATGGTGTTGCTAACGGGCTTGCCCGTGCGCAGTGTGATTACGGCAGGATGCTCTTCGCCCATTAACGGATCGCCATTTTCCCGCACTGCGCGCCAACGCGGATCGAATGAATCCAGACCCATCAGTTGCGCCTGTGGCAAACCGAGTATCCGCTCGGCGCTGGCATTGCACGCCACAATGCGCCCTTGCTGATCTTGCATGACGATGCCTTCGTCCAGGGTTGCAATCAGAGAGCGATAGCGGGCCTCAGAGGCGCGCAACTCTTCTTCGGCGCGTTTTCGTTCAGTGATGTCACGGTGCAGCGAGAGAATGACCTTTTCGCCATTCATTTCCAGCAATTCGAGCGAGAGCCGGAACACACGCTCTTCGTTATCCTCCAACGCCACGGAAAATTCCCAATCTCGGATGCTGCCTTCGCGTTGTAACCAGCCCAGCAATTGTTCGCGGCTGAGCGGATAGCGTGCCAGACCAAGTTCCGCCAGCGTATGACCGATGGCCGCTTTGCGCGGGATTCGCATCTGTTTGGCCCAGGCTTTGTTGGCGTTCAGAATGCGGCCACTGGTCAGCGTAATGAGCGCCATTGGTTCCGGGCTGGCATTGAAAGCCAATGCGAAGCGCTCTTCGGAAGCTTGCAACGCTTCTTCGGCCAGTTGGCGATCCGTGATGTCGCGGACGTTGACGATGATTGCCTTGACGCTGGGTTCGTTCAGCAAATTGGCCACGCTGGCTTCGATCCAACGCCAGGACTCATCGCGATGTTGTGCGCGATACCGTACGGTGTGACGTTGGCCAGGGCGTTTCAACGTTTCTTCCAGCAACGCCGATAGCCTGACTACGTCATCCGAATGAATGCGGAACAGGGCGGATTGCCCATTCATGTCTTCAGGCGCATAGCCGAGCATGCGGCTGACGGCGGGGCTGGCATAGACAATATTCCCGTTGGCATCGAGCGTGCCGATTCCGTCCCAACTGTTTTCGATCAAGGCGCGAAAGCTATCTTCTCGTGCGCGCAGCACAGATTCTGCGCGGTGGCGTTCCAGCGCGATGCTGGCCAGGTGGGTGACTGTTTCGAGCGTGCGCTTTTCTTCGGCGGTGGGTATGTGCACCTCGCGATAATAAACAGCAAACGTCCCCAGCAGTTGGCGGCTGGAAGAACAGATCGGTTTTGACCAGCAGGAACGCAGCCCGTATGTTAGCGCCAGCGTACGATAGTTTTTCCACAGTGGATCGTCCGCGATATCACTGACAACGACTTCTTTGCCGAAATAGGCTGCGGTTCCACAAGAGCCTGCTTGCGGCCCGATTGGCGATCCATCAATTGCCTGTATGTAGGTAAGCGGTAAATTGGGAGC
>JAEUQO010000163.1 GCA_016789605.1 Acidobacteriota bacterium | reverse complement strand
CGTCATCGGCTGGCGCGAAACCTGGGTGCGCGGTTCGGCAGATGCGTGGGAGACGATGCTCACCAATGTGCGTGGTCGGCTGGGCGATGACGTGATGTCCAAGGAACATTACCTGCATCTGGTCAGCAACTTCCTGGCGCGTGCCAAACACATTCCGAAATGGGCGATTGCCCACACAGAAGACGGCTTTTTGAGCGCTGCCGAATTAGGCGATGCGATCAAACAGTTTCGCCGAATTGACGTCAGCTATCACAAAGATTTTTCCGACGTTATCGGTGGCCAAAACGCCTATATCATCACGGCATAACCGGTTAGCAGCGATGTTCTGGTGGAGCGGGTAAGACAGACCTGCCTGGTTTTTGTGTCTCTATGCGTATCGCAACTCTCAATTTGAATGGCATTCGTTCGGCGACGGCAAAGGGCGTCGTGTCCTGGCTGGCAACAAGTGGCGCAGATGTCATTTGTTTGCAGGAAGTGCGCGCCTTTCCCGAACAAGTCCCGTCCGAATGGCAATCGCTGGGATATCACACAGAATGGTATCCGGCGGAAAAACCGGGATATAGCGGCGTGGCAGTGCTGTCCAAAACCAAACCGAAACGCGTCACTCGCGGCATGAAATCCGCGTTCGATACCGAAGGCCGCGTCTTGCAAGCCGATTTCGCCGACGTCAGCGGGGTTTCGACTTATATCCCTTCAGGCACGAGCAGCCCGGAACGGCTGGCCATCAAATTGAAATTCATGGACGAGTTTCTGTTGCATTGCCGAAAGTTACGCAAAAGCAAACGTGAGCTGGTCTTTTGCGGCGACCTTAATGTTGCGCATCAGCCCATTGACCTGAAAAACTGGCGCAGCAATCAAAAAAACAGCGGATTTTTGCCAGAAGAGCGCGCCTGGCTGACCAACTTTCTCGAGCTGGGATATCACGATACGTTCCGTCATCTGGTCGGTCCTGACGCCGTGCATTATTCGTGGTGGTCAAACCGAGGCCGCGCGCGTGAAAACAATGTCGGTTGGCGATTGGATTACCAATTAACGACACCGTCGCTGAACCAAGTCGCACATTCGCCGCTGATTTACCGCGAGCAGTTCTTTTCGGATCACGCCCCCGTCATCATTGATTACAACTTGTAACCGCAGGGCAATGTTTGATGGTCGTTGGTGCAAACAAAAAAAGTCGGCCTCACAGCAAATTGCCTGTGAGGCCGACCAGAGTCAAAACCAACCAACTGCGGGCTTATCCTTTCTTTTCGTCTTCTTTTTTCGCACCGGGTTTTTGTTCCTGCACGATGTTGTTGACGACTTTTTTAGCGCCGCAGCTTTGCGCAATGCGCGTCACTGCGCCTTTGCCCGCCTTGACGTTGCCCGTCAAAGTCGCTTCACCACCGCTCACGGCAACGTTGATTTTGTCTGTTTTGAGTTTGGGCGCACTGGCCAGTTTGTCTTGTACGCACTTTTGAATTTCTGCGTCGCTCTGCGGTTTGGCGGCAGGAGCTTTCTTCTCCTTGCTCTTTTTCATTGTTGCGTCGTCGCCTTGCGCCCACGCCAATGTTCCCAACAAAAACAGACTGCACACCAAGGTCATCACTTTTCGCATGAGGTGTTCTCCTAATTTTTGAGTTTATGGAAGGTTCAACGGCCTGCGGTTGGCCGTTGCTGAGGTGGCGACGTCATTGTTGGCCACAACTATGAAATTTGCAACAAATAACAGGGCTGCGTTTCGGCTTCTTTTTCCTGACCAAACCGCGCCACAAGCTGAACAAAAGCGATGAACAAAGACGAGCTGCAATTTCACCTGGTCGCACGCGCAGACGAAATCGCGCCCGGCTCTGGCCAGACCATCGAAGTCAATGGCAAGCAACTGGCCTTATTCAACGTTGCGGGCCAGTTCTATGCCATCGGCAATCTGTGTCCGCATCGCGGCGCAGCGTTGTCTGATGGTTTTTTGAGCGGCAACAAAGTCTTTTGCCCATGGCACTGCTTCGACTTTGATTTACAGACAGGAGCTTCTGACCAGGTTCCGTCGCTCAGCGTGCCGACGTATGAAACCAAACGCGAAGGCGATGACATCTTTGTCCGGTGCTGAAACATATGACGCGTCAATTTTTTGACCAACTGTTGTTTGCGCTGGCTGCGGCGTTCAATTTGGCGGCAGCAGCAATGATCATCTTTCAGCCCAACAAGCTGTTACAGCGGCTGAACATTCACGACCACAACGCGCGGTTGCTGGCGCGTTCGCTGGCGTCGAGCGTGACAACCTGGGGCATCGCGTATGCGATGATTGCCGCCAATCCCCAACGTTTCCGCGATTTCGCGTGGTTGGGTGCGATTTCCAAAACCATCTTTTTTTTGGTCTACGCCATCGCCTATCTGCGGCGACAAATCAATTTTCAAACCTTTGTGCCAGCGCTGATTGATTTGGTGTTCGCCCTGTTGTTTGCAGAGTTCCTCTGGCGTACCGCGCACCCGTAACCCGGCGCTGACCAAAAATAACAACGGGGCTTGTCGCTGCTGGGTCAGCGACAAGCCCCGTCGTTTTTTTTCCGTTGTTTGCGGCGTTACTGAATCGCCAGCATTCGTTCTAGCGCAACGACCGCCCAACGCGCGGTCTCGTCATCCACTTTGATCTGATTCACCACCTGTCCGGCCACTAGATTTTCCAGCGACCAGCAAAGGTTTTCAGGCGCAATGCGGAACATCGTCGCGCACATGCACAAATCCGGCGCAAGCAAGGTCACGAATTTATCGGTATGTCGTTTGGCCAAACGGTTGACCAGATTCAATTCCGTGCCGATGGCCCACTGGCTGCCAGCGGGAGCGTCCTTGATGGTTTTGATGATGAACTCCGTCGAACCATTCAAATCTGACTTTGCCACGACTTCATAACGACATTCGGGATGCACCAGCACTTTGATGCCCGGATATTCCGCGCGGCGTTCATCCACATGCCGCGCCTGAAACCGCCCGTGCACGGAACAAAATCCCTTCCACAAAATCAGGCGCGCATTGCGCAATTTTTCCGGCGTATTGCCGCCCAATTCCAAGCGCGGATCCCACACCGCCATCTGTTCCAGCGGAATGCCGAACTTCACACCGGTGTTGCGCCCCAGGTGTTCATCCGGGAAAAAGAACAGCTTTTCTTGCTGTTTCAGCGCCCAATCAAACAACGGAACGGCATTTGACGAAGTGCAAACGACACCGTCGTGGCGTCCGCAAAACGCCTTGATGCTGGCCGCCGAGTTCATATAGGTGATGGGCAACATCGAAGTGATGCCCAAATCCTGCAATTGCTCCCAGGCAGATTCGACCTGCTCAATGCCTGCCATATCCGCCATCGAACATCCGGCAGCCATATCCGGCAAAATCACCTGCTGATGCGCGCCGCTCAAAATGTCGGCGGACTCTGCCATGAAATGCACGCCGCAAAACACGATGTAATCCGCCGTAGGCCGTGTGGCGGCCTGTTGCGCCAGCTTAAACGAATCGCCGGTAAAGTCTGCGTGACAAACCACGTCATCGCGTTGGTAATGATGTCCGAGGATAACGACCCGGTCGCCCAGTTTCTGTTTGGCCGCTTGAATGCGGTCATACAGTTCCTGCTCGCTCAGGCTCAGGTAATCTTCAATTGGTCGCACGCTGCTTTTTTCTGTCACTGCCGCCGTCGTCGCGCTCATCTCTTAACCCTCCTACTCGGTTCTTGTTCGTTGTCCGACTTAGTGTATCTCGTACACGATGGCACGAAGTGTACAAAAGACACTAAGTCAATGCAACAGGTGTGCAGTCCTCTGCGGTTTGTCTGGCAACCATGGCGCAAAGCTATTCCGCGTCACGCCGATTGATGTCCAAAGCTTTCATACGGCGATACAGATGGCTGCGGTCAATGCCCATCAATTCGGCGGTGCGCGTAATGTTGCCATCGGCTTCGGCCAGCTTGCGCAAAATGAATTCGCGTTCGTAAGTTTCAGCGGCTTCGCGGTAGGAATCGAAATTGTAACTGGATGCCAGCGGCGCTTCGCCACTTAAAATCGGCAGGTCATCGGCATCCACTTCAGGGCGCGTATGCATGATGACGACGCGTTCAACCGTGTTGCGCAATTCGCGCACGTTGCCCGGCCAGAAATAATTCTGCATGCGTTCGATGGCCGCCGGGGTAAAAACTTTCGGGGGTTTGCGATTGGCCAGCGAAAATTCGTGACAGAAATGCGCCACCAGCAGCGGCACATCGCTCAGGCGTTCGCGCAAAGGCGGGATTTCAAACGGAATCACATTGAGGCGATAAAACAGGTCGGCGCGAAATCCGCCGCGTTCGATTTCGGCTTCGAGCCGTTTGTTGGTGGCGGCAATCACGCGTACATCCACGCTGATCGAAGCTTCGGAACCGACCGGTTCAAAGCGCTGCTCTTCCAACACACGCAAAACTTTCGATTGCGTTTTCCAGCTCATATCGCCGACTTCGTCGAGAAAGAGTGTGGCGTCGTCGGCGCGTTCAAACTTGCCGCGTTTGGCCTGGGTTGCGCCAGTAAAAGCGCCTTTGATATGGCCGAACAACTCAGATTCGATCAACTCTTCGGGAATGGCGGCGCAGTTGATTTCGATGAATGGTTTGGCCGCGCGCAAACTTTGCGCGTGTAATGCGCGCGCAACCAGTTCCTTGCCCGTGCCAGATTCGCCGTAAATCAAAATGCGCCCGCTGGTCGGCGCAGCATAAGTGATCTGTTGCCGCAGCGCGCGCATCGGCACCGAATCGCCGATCATCACATAGCTTTTTTCGAGTTTCGCCTGAAGCTCCAGATTGGCGGTTTCCAGTTCGCGTTGGCGGATGGCGTTTTTGACGGCGAGGATCGTTTTTTCCAGCGAGAGCGGTTTTTCAATGAAATCGTACGCGCCGAGTTTGGTTGCGCGCACAGCCGTTTCAATGCGCCCGTGCCCCGAAATCATGACCACGCTGGCGTCAGGATAACTGGCTTTCAGCCGCGCCAGCGTTTCCAGTCCGTCAATCCCCGGCAGCCAGACATCGAGCAAGACGCAGGTATAAAGCCGTTTCTCAAACGCCTGCAATGCCTCTTCGCCACTGCCGACAGCCGCAACGGTGAAACCTTCGTCTTCGAGCACGCCCGTCAGCGACTGACGAATGCCCGGTTCATCATCAACAATTAAAATTGAATGCGCCATAACGCCAAACGATGCATCTCCTCATTGAATCCGTTTGCAGTTGGAGGTGCGAATTGACCTGCTGCTCAGCCGCAGACCTTCCCAATGCAGTTACGACTGATTCGACCGTTCCTCTGCGAAGCTGGGCGTAAACAATTCTTTCACGCCAGGCTTTGCAAGCACAAGAATCGTAAAAACTCCCAACACTGTGCCGACCGGGATCGCCAAACAATCCAACACTGCCACCACAAAGCAATACGTATACTTTTTTCGCGCCCGCAAACAACGACCAGCGTAAAACATGGCAACTGCCAGTGCCCACTCAAAAAGAACCCCAGCGCCGCCCAACACGAAAAACAGCCAGCCAAACCAGAACGGCGGCGGCGGCGTATCTCCGATAAGGCTATCTGGTCGCCAAATGAAGAGCCCGCCGAGCGCGAGATAGAGCAACGGAAACAAACTCAGCAGCACCGTTACCCCTGCCACCACATAATGAAGTAGGGATAATAACCGCAATTGCTCAAGCTCTTTATCCATGGTCTTCCACCTCTTTCGCCAGCGGTAATTCGACGATGAACTTTGCTCCGCGCGGGGCATTCTCTTGCACGCGAATGCGGCCCTGATGTTCGGCGACAATCCGACTGACAATCGCCAGCCCCAAACCGGTGCCGCGCTTCTTGGTTGAAAAATACGGATCAAAAATACGTTCGCGGTCAACAGGCGGAATCCCCGGCCCGGTGTCGGCAACCACCAATTCAACGGTATCACGTTCTGCCACGGGGCGCGTACTGACGACGATGCGCCGGTCTGGAAACTCAGCGGGCAGGGCTTCTGCCGCGTTATCAATCAAATTGACCAGCACACGTTTGATCTGCTCGGCATCAATCAACACAGTTGGCAAATCATCCGCCAACGCGCTTTCCAACCGAATGCCGTCCAACCGCTCATCATAAAGCTTCAAGGTTCCGGCGACGACCTCGTTCAGCGCGACGGCTTCGAGTTGCGCTTTGGGCAAACGCGCGAAGTTGGAAAACTCGTCCACCATGCGCTGCAAAGTGGCGACTTCGGTGCCGATCATTGTCGTGCATTCGCGCACCAGTTTTTCCTGGCGTTCGCTCAAACATTCCAGCTTGCGTTGTCCGTTGTTGGCGAATCCGTCGCCCAAAAGATTTTTCACCAGCCGTTCGGCGGAAAGACGAATCGGGGTGAGCGGATTTTTGATTTCGTGCGCCATACGACGGGCGACTTCGCTCCAGGCGGCGCGGCGCTGCGCTTCGATCAACTCTGACAAATCCTCCAGCACGATCACCGCGCCGCGCGATTGGCCGCTGGGGTCTTGCAAGGCAGTAACCGTCACTGCCGCATCAAGTTTCGCCTGATTGGCCAGCGTGAAATGGACTTCGCGCGTCACGGAACGAAAACGCGCCGCGCGCAAAATCATGCGCCGCAATTCTTCGCGCTCTTCTTCGGGCAACAAACCTTCCAGCGCCACGCCCGTCATCGGCGTTTGCGCCAGGCGCAACAATTCCTGCGCAGCATCGTTGATGGTCGTCACATTCGCATGTTCGTCCAGCGAAATAACGCCCGCCGACAAACTTTGCAAGATCGTTTCGATGTAACGCCGCCGTTCGTCCAACGCGGCATTGCTGCGCTGCAATTCGGCGGCGGAAAGTTCCAGCCGCGCGCGATTTTCGCTTAACTCAGCCGTCATTTCGTTAAACGAAGTCGCCAGCGCTGCCAGTTCGTCATCGCCGATGACGTTGGTGCGATAACTCAAATCTCCTTGTTTGATACGCGCGGTTGCTTCGGCCAGTTGTTGCACCGGATCGGCGATGCTGCGCGCGACATAAAGCGCCAGCCAAAACGCAATGAAAAGCACCAGCAACGTGATCAGCCCCAGAATCAGGAGCGCGTTGTTTTTGACCAGCTTTTGCCGGTCGCGCAAGGCGTCATATTCGTCTTCGAGTTGTTTGATGCGATTGACGCGTTCGGCAAATTCCGGCGCGACGGGTTGCGCAATCACCAACGCTCCGCCCTGTTCCGTCGGCAAATTGGACGCAGCCACCAAACACAACACGCCATTTTCATCGCGTAACAGGTGAGTAAATGGTTCGCTGCGAATGGCGCTGGCACTGGCCTGGGCGCAAATGCTACGCAGCTTTTCCACCCAGGCAGAAAATTCCGGGCGCAGTTGCTGTGTGCGCAACTGCCCCTGGCGATCATACAGTTGCACCAGAATCAGTTGTTGATTGTCTAATTCCGCCATCAGCGTCGCATCAATTTGCACATCAGGCGTGCGCGCCAGCATACGTGCCAGCGTAACGGCGGTTTGCTGCAATCCGCGCTGTTCTCCGGCGACATAGGCGCGCTGAATGTCGCGCGCATTCTGGACGATTTGCACTGTCGGTTCGCGAAACCATTTTTCGACGCTGCGATTGATCAATCCGCTGGTAACGAAAAAGAGAAACACCACCGGCAATAACGACAACGCAATTGAAAACGTGACCAACCGCGTTTTGAAACGCGCGCCCAGTTTTTTCTGTTGGGTTTCACGGCGCAGCTTGATGATGTTACGCACCAGCACCATCAGCAACACGATGAAGGCCAAAAAGTTAAACGTGGAAAGCGTGTAAAGCAGCAGGGTTTCGCTGGCCGAACTGGGGCGCAACCAAGGCAGGGTGTCAAAAGCGGCCTGAACAAACAGCAAGGCAAAAAGCAGCGTCGTCGCCACCGCCAGCAAAACAATACGCACACGCCGACGACGCACGCGGCGTTGTCCATCTGGATCGAATTTGTGTTCAGGTGTTGCCATAACGAAGCGAGAGATGATTGTCAGCGCGCTGGATTCTAAATCAAATGCCCTCGGATTGGGACGCAGGCGCAAACTTCCCTCAGTACGCATTGCGACGCGGTATGCCTTTGCCTATGATCCGCACGTGCTTCTGACACAACTCTTCCTCAATCCGCAAACCAAAATGTTGCGCAGCGGCTGGCGCGCACTGGCCTTTGCGTCTGTGCTCTATTTGCCGCAATGGCTACTGTCTGACCATTCCGAAACAGAACCAGCACCGGTCGGTACCGCCTTCCCGGTTAACGGGGGCATCATTTTTTCGTATGCGCTGATGGTGTTTTGGGTGGGACTGGTGTCGTGGTTGTGCCTGCATTTTCTGGAACGACTGAAACTGGCGGCACTGGGTTTCAGCCTGCATCGCGGTTGGTGGCGTGATGCCCTGCTGGGGTTTGGCTTAAGCAGCGGGATGATCCTGCTCATCGTCGCACTGCAAGCAATCGGCGGCGGCACGCGCATTTCTCTACCTCCTGATTGGTGGCAAAACGGCGCGCTGAATGCCAGCGGGTTGTGGCTGACAACGCGCAGCCTGTTGGCCGCGTTATTATTGTTGCTGCTGGCAGGCGCGTTGGAAGAATTGATGTATCGCGGATACGCCTTTCAAACGTTGCTGCGTAGTTTCCCGGCAGCACCTGCCCTGCTCTTTTTCTCGCTGCTGTTTGGCTTAGGCCACTGGAACAATCCCAGCCGCACGGTCTTTTCCACGGCCAACACGATTCTGGCAGGCATTTGGCTGTCAGTGGCGTATCTGAAAACACGCAGTCTTTGGTTTCCGACGATGTTGCACGTGGGCTGGAATTGGACGATGGGCGCAGTGTTTGGTTTGCCGGTCAGCGGCTTACGCATTCCAGAACATCCGTTGCTGACGTCTACCTCAACAGCCCCGCTCTGGCTGACGGGCGGCGGGTATGGTTGCGAAGGCGGCGCGGCGGCGACCGTTGTCTTATTGCTTGCCATCCTGCTGATTTGGCGCGCACGCTGGTTGCAGGTCGCGCCAGAAATTGCCGCCGTCTGGTCACCGGCTCCCGCCGCAGAACCGCCCATCGGTTTGCAACTCAACCGCGACTAACCTGCCCAACAACGACTTTTTTGCCTGCACAATTTGCCGCAAGGCAAGTTCTCGACAAGCTACGCCTTTTTAGTTATCGTTATCGTGCAATAAAAATTGTAAATAGTTCAAAAGCGCGGCACTTGCCGCGCTTTCTCCGTTTTAGGGCCTATCTTGGTCTATCCAACGGGCAATCAGAGCTGGCAGAGCTGGCCGTCTGGCCGCGCTCATAGACAAAGAGGAATACCATGGCAGAGCAATCAGGATGGAATCCCAGCACGTATGGCTTGGACAAACACGGTCTGACTGAACTCAAACATTCATACTGGAATCTGACGGGCGGAGAACTGTACGAGCATGCCATTCGCCGTGGCGAAGGCGTCATCGCACATTTTGGCCCGCTGGTCGTCAACACAGGACAACACACCGGGCGCGCGCCCAATGACAAATTCATCGTGCGTGAACCGTCATCGGCGGAACATGTCTGGTGGGGCAAGGTCAATCGCCCCTTCACCGGCGATTTCAACCGGATGCGCGAAAAAGTGCTCGCCCACCTGCGCGGCAAAGAAGTTTACGTACAGGATTGTTTTGCCGGCGCTGATCCGACCTATCGCGTACCGATTCGTGTCATCACCGAATATGCCTGGCACAGTTTGTTTGCCCGTCATATGTTCGTGCGACCCGATTGGGCGACGCAGGCGGCCACACATGTTCCCGAATTCACCGTCATCAACGTGCCGACGTTGCAAGCCGACCCTGAAACTGACGGCACGACTTCGGGGACATTCATCCTGATGGATTTCGCGCAGAAGCTGATTTTGATCGGCGGCACCAGTTACGCAGGCGAAACCAAAAAATCCATTTTCACCTTGCTCAATTACCTGCTGCCGCTCAAAGGCGTGCTCTCGATGCACTGTTCGGCCAACATCGGCAAAGACGGCGACACGGCCATCTTTTTCGGTTTGTCGGGCACAGGCAAAACGACGCTTTCGGCAGACCCGGAACGGCGCTTGATCGGTGATGACGAACACGGCTGGTCAGATCGCGGCGTGTTCAATTTCGAAGGCGGCTGTTACGCCAAGGTCATCAACCTTTCACCGGAAGCCGAGCCGGACATTTACGCCTGCACACGCCGGTTCGGCACGGTGCTGGAAAACGTCGTGATGGACCCGATCTCGCGCCGGTTGGACTTGAGCAGCAACTCGCTGACTGAAAATACGCGCGCGGCGTATCCCATCTCTTATATCGCCAACCACGAACCGTCGGGCCTGGGCGGGCATCCGCACAACATCATCATGCTGACGGCAGATGCTTTTGGTGTATTGCCGCCAATTGCCAAACTGACGCCGGAACAGGCGATGTATCACTTCATTTCCGGTTACACAGCCAAAGTCGCGGGCACCGAAAAAGGCTTGGGCAAAGAGCCGCAAGCAACCTTTTCGACCTGTTTTGGCGCGCCGTTTATGGTGCATCACCCGGGCGTTTACGCCGAACTGTTGCGCGAACGTATTGCCAAACACAATGCGACCTGCTGGCTGGTCAACACCGGTTGGAGCGGCGGCCCGTATGGTGAAGGTCAGCGGATGAAAATCGCTTACACACGCGCGATGGTGCGTGCGGCGCTCGACGGACGTTTGGCGGATGTACCGACGGAAGCCGATCCGATCTTTGGCGTACATGTGCCGACCTCGTGCCCGGACGTTCCCAGCGAAGTGCTCAAGCCACGGAACACCTGGAAGAATCCGTCCGCGTATGACGAAAAGGCCAAACACCTGGCCAAACTCTTCAACGACAATTTCGAGCAATTTGCCGCTGGCGTTTCGGATGAAGTGAAAGCTTCCGGGCCGAAAGCTGGCTAAAGACTGCAATCAGTTACAACAACTTGTCTTCAGACAAAGCGAAAGGGCGTCATTGTGACGCCCTTTCGCTTTGTCTGGTTTGGGTTTGTGACTGAAGCGTTCACCGGCTTACACATCAACGCCGTGGCACTTCTTGTATTTTTTGCCTGAACCGCAAGGACATGGATCGTTGCGCCCGACTTTGGGTTGATCGCTGACAATCGTACGCGGTTTGCCGTCTTCTTCACCGGCCATTGCGGCGCTGGCGTTGGCTTTGGTGTAAGTCACCTGGCCACGACGGGGACGGCGCTGCAATTTCTGCTCAGGCGGTTCCTCAACCGTGACTTGCAGGTGATAAAGCGCCCGCACCGTTTCGGTATCAATGCGATCAAGCATTCCTTCAAACAGATCGAACGATTGTTTCTTGTATTCGACCAGCGGATCTTTCTGCGCATAGCCGACCTGATTGATCCACTCTTTCAAATGGTCAATCGCCAGCAAGTGGTCTTTCCACTGTACGTCCACGATGTTCAGGCGAATGATGCGTTCGTAATAACGCATCGCTTCGGAACCGACCAGCGCTTCTTTCTCCGTGTAGTTTTGCTCCAGCTTCTGCCAGAGCATGGTCAGAATTTCGTCACGATCGAGTTGTTCCAGATTGATGCCAGCTTCGTCCACGTCGAAATCGAACTGGAAGAGCATCTGCACCTTGAAGGCCTGGAAATCCCATTCGTCAGGCGATTCGTCCAGACTCAGGTATTGGTCGAGCAGGTCTTCGAGCAGCGCCTTGGCCATGGACTGGATTTCTTCGCGCTGATCGCTTTGCTCTAACAACTGACGACGCACGCTATAAATCGTCGAACGCTGCTTGTTCATCACGTCGTCGTATTCGAGCAGGTGTTTACGAATCGTGAAGTTGTGCGCTTCGACGTTCTTTTGCGCTGCCTCGATGCGCTTGCTGACCATACCGGATTCGATGGCCACCCCCTGTTCCATGCCCAGCCGCTGCATGATCGCTTTGACGCGGTCGCCCGCGAAAATGCGCATCAAGTCGTCTTCGAGCGACAAGTAAAACCGCGATGATCCACGGTCACCCTGACGGCCCGCGCGACCACGCAACTGGTTGTCAATACGGCGCGATTCGTGACGCTCGGTGCCCAGAATGTGCAATCCGCCCAGGTTGACCACTTCGTCGTGTTCGACTTCGATTTGCGGTTTGACCTTTTGGATGGCGGCTTCGATTTGTTCCGGAGAAGCGTCGTCAGGATTGATCTCCTGCTTTTTCAGCATTTCCCTGGCCAGAAAATCAGGATTGCCGCCCAGCAAAATGTCCGTACCGCGGCCCGCCATGTTCGTGGCGATGGTGACCGCGCCTTTGCGTCCGGCTTGCGCGACGATTTCGGCTTCGCGTCCGGCATTTTCGGGCTTGGCGTTGAGCACATTGTGGCGAACGCCCGCCTGTTTCAACCGCTGCGAAATCAACTCGGAGTTTTCGACCGAAACCGTGCCGACCAGCACCGGCTGGCCTTTTTCGTGCAAAGTCTTGATCTCCTCAACCACTGCTTCCCATTTTTCTTCCAACGTACGATAGATGACGTCTGAGTGGTCCGTGCGCACCATCGGGCGATGGGTCGGAATCGCCGCCACTTCCAAATCGTAAATTTTGGCGAATTCCGGCGCTTCCGTTTCGGCGGTACCGGTCATGCCCGCCAGCTTCTGATACATGCGGAAGTAGTTTTGCAACGTGATGGTCGCCAACGTCTGGGTTTCGCGCTCGATCTTGACGCCTTCTTTGGCTTCAACGGCTTGATGTAATCCATCCGACCAACGGCGGCCCGCCATAATACGGCCCGTGAATTCGTCCACGATGACGACTTCGCCATCGCGCACGATGTAGTTTTTGTCGCGGTGATACAGCGTGTGCGCAACCAGCGCCTGATTCAGGCAATGCAGCACTTCCATATTCGACGGGTCGAACAGGTTGCCATACCCCAGCATGCGTTCGGCCTTTTCAATGCCCGATTCGGTCAAGGTGGCGCGATGTTGTTTTTCATCCACCTGATAATCGGTGTCGCGCGTCAGCTTCGGAATAACCGCATCGGCTTCGTAATATTTGCTGGTCGTGTCATCCGTCGCGCCGGAGATGATCAGCGGCGTACGCGCTTCGTCAATCAGGATCGAGTCCACTTCGTCCACGATGGCGAAATAATGCGGGCGCTGCACACAGGTCGAAAGCTCGAACTTCATGTTGTCGCGCAAATAATCGAAGCCGAATTCGTTGTTCGTGCCATAGGTCACGTCACAGTTGTAGGCTTCCTGGCGCGCAAAATCGTCCAGATCGTTCTGAATGACACCAACCGTCAACCCCAGGAATTTGTAGATTTTGCCCATCCACTCGGCGTCGCGTCTGGCGAGATAATCATTGACGGTCACCACGTGCACGCCTTTGCCGAGCAGCGCGTTGAGATACACCGGCAAGGTCGCCACCAGCGTTTTGCCCTCGCCAGTACGCATTTCGGCAATCATCCCGCGATGCAACACCATGCCGCCGATCAACTGCACATCGAAATGGCGCATGCCGGTCGAACGCAACGAAGCTTCGCGCACGCAGGCAAACGCTTCCGGCAAAATTTCGTCTAGCGCCTCTTGCTGCAATTGTTTACGAGCGGCAGGTTCCAGGTCGTCCACCCCCTGTAATCGTTCGGCAAGGCGTTCGCGGAATTCTTGGGTTTTGGCGCGCAATTCATCATCCGAGAGCCGTTTGATTTCCGGCTCAAGCTGATTGATCAACCCGACCACCGGCCACAGCCGTTTGAGCAACCGCTCATTGGCCGAACCGAAAATCTTTGTCAGGAATTTGTCGAAGGCGTTCATGGCTACTGTTTAGATACCTCAAAGGTTGGTGACATAGATATGTAACGACGGTCTCGCGCGCCGTCAAAATAGTGTGGAATTCTAGTGGACGCTCCGCAGCAGCGTCAAGCAAGCCGTCTTTTGACGCGCCCGCGCACGCTGTGGCACAATGCCCTCTACTTCAAACACTACACAAAATCCAACATTTCATTCAGGAGCAAAGCAACCAATGAGCGACACTACCAATACAGCTACCGTGACCGCCCCGGAAGCGGTGGCAGAGGTTCACCAGGACGAAATTTCGTATCACGCAGTGGAAAAAAACGGAAAGATTACGGCGATCTGGGAAATGAAAGGCCGCAAACACGTGCGCACGATTGATCCGCGCAGCGAAGAAGGCCGTCACTTGCTGGGTCACACCGACAATCCGGAAGTCGTGCAAAACGCCCAAGTTTAAGTGGCACCACTATGCAAAACGAAGATAGAAGATAGCAGATAGTGAGAGCGAGGTCTCCACTATCTTCTATCATCTAGCTTCCGCTTCTCTTCCGCTTCCTGCCTTGCTGATCACCAGGGTCGAACTCAAGAACATCAAAAACCACGCCGAGGCTGAGTTTACTTTTCAGCCGGGAGTGATTGCCATTTGCGGCCCTAACGGCAGTGGCAAAACAACCATCCTGGAAGCCATTGCCTGGGCGTTGTTCGATCACCTGGATTACAAACGCGACGATTTCGTCAAACGCGGCGCCAAAAAAGGTCAGGTCGCGGTCGGATTTGTGTCTGACCTGGACGAACGCGAATACGTCGTCACGCGTGATACCGGCGGCGGATACCACGTTTACGATCCAGCGACCAAAACCCGGCTGATCGAACAGAAAAATCAGGTTCTGCCCTGGTTGCAACAACACTTGCGCGTTGAGCCGGGTACGGATTTGTCTGTACTGTTCAAAACCACGATCGGCGTCCCACAAGGCACCTTCACCCACGATTTCACACTTGCGCCCGCACCGCGCAAAACCGTTTTCGATCAAATCCTCAAAGTCGAAGAGTATCGGCAAGCCTCTGACAATTTGCGCGAGACCTTGCGCCATCTGGAAAGTCGCATTACCGAAGCCGACCGCAAACTGGCCGAAGCCGAAGGCGAATTGAAAGCTTTCGACGAAACCAAACGCCAGCACGAGGCGCTGACCGCACAAACGGAACAGCTTCGCCGCGCACAAACCGAGGCCAGCGAAGCGCGCGCGCAGGCCACGCGTACGGTGGAACGTTTCGACGAATTGCAGCGCCAACGCGAAGCGCAACTGGGCGCGGGCGAACGTTTGCGCGTCAAATTGGAATTGACGAAAGGCTCGCTTTCCACGGCGCGCGAAGCCGCTGAGCAAGCACGCGCCGCTGCCGCAATCGTCAGCGCAGCCAAGCCGGGTTATGAGAGTTACCTGGCTGCGACAGCGCGTTTGCACGAACTGGAACGGCAACGCGACACACGCGATACATTGCGCCAGCGTCTGGCTGCGACTGAACGCGAACTGATCGAAGCGCGCACACAAACGCAACTCAGTCAGGAGCGCTTGGCTGAAGCGTCCGCCGCACAAACATCATTGGCAGAGCTGACTGACGCGCTGGCGGCGCAAACCGCTGGCGAACAACGTCTGGCGCAATTGCGCGAAGGACGCGGCGAATGGCAAAGCCTGCAACGTTCAGCTGCGGCATTGGATCGCACGCTGGACAAATTGCGCCAACGATACAGCGCGTTATCCAAACAAATCGAAGCCGCCGACAGTTTGCGCGAAAAAGCCGCGCAAGCTGCTCCGCTCGAACTGGCGCGCGCACAACTTGACGCCGAGTTGCAACAAAAAGAACTGGCGCTCGGTCACTTTCGGCTCAAGCGCGAACACCTGGCGACGCTGGAAAAAAATTGTGCGCGGCTGACGGCTGAACAGGAGCAGAATCAGCGCGCCTGCGCCAAGCTGACACCGTTGGCTGACGCCGCAACACGCTTGAATGACGTGGAAGCGGCACAACAGCAGCAAACCGAACTGCTGGCCAAGTTGCGCGCCGAAATCGCGCGCGATGAAGAAATGATTCGCGCCCTGGATCAAGGCGGCGTGTGTCCGTTGCTAACCGAAAAGTGTTTGAACCTGCAACCGGGCGAATC
>JAEUQO010000136.1 GCA_016789605.1 Acidobacteriota bacterium | reverse complement strand
ATGTCGCGCAGCCGTTCCAGCGTGGCGATCATCTTCACGTTGTCTTTGGGATGCAGCCCGATGCTCGGTTCATCCAACACATACAACATCCCCATCAAGCCCGAACCAATTTGCGTAGACAGTCGAATGCGCTGCGATTCGCCGCCTGAGAGCGTGCCTGAACGCCGGTTGAAGTTGAGATAATCGAGGCCAATGCCAAGCAGCAATTCCAGCCGCCCGCGAATTTCGCCGAGCACCTGACGGCCAGCGTCTGCACCGCGTCCGCTGGGTTTGAGCGTGCCGAGGAAGGCGTGCAATTCATCAAAGTTCATCTGACCGAATTCAAAAATGTTCTTGCCCGCAATCGTGAACAGCAAGCGCGTAGCCCGTACGCGCGCACCATTACAGTCAGGACAAACGTGTTCAACCATCACCTTGTCGAGCCACGCTTCCATGCCGGAACTGGCTTCACCGCGCTGACGGTAGCGACGGTAATGGCGTTCGATGCGGCGCGCGATGCCGCCAAAGCCGATCTCTTTGCCTTCCCAATCGGTGCGCTTGGCAATGTCTTTGGCGTCGGGCGGCGTGAAAATCTTGATGCGCTTTTCGATGCCGTAAAGAATCGCTATACGCGCTTTCTCAGGCAGCTTTTCCCACGGCGTATCGAGCGAAAATTTCAATGCTTCGCCCAGACTGAACATCATGCGCCCATCCCAGGTTTCAGGGTTGTATTTGTAAGCCTCGCGCACGAAACAGCCGCCGCGAATCGAACGCTGCGGATCGGGAATGAGCAATTCGGGATGCGTGAGTTTGTTGACGCCCAGGCCGCCGCACGTGACGCACGCGCTTTCAGGAAAGTTGAAGACAAAGAAATCAGGTTGGATGTCGCCGTAAACGAAATGATGCGTCGGGCTGCAATTCGTTTTGTAAAACGCGGCGGTCTCGGCCTTGCTCGCGCCTTTCAAAATGTGAACCTGAATCAGTTTGTCGCCGACGAGCAACGCCGCTGCGATGCCTGCTTTGATGGCTTTTTCGTGTTTGCGGTTGACGACAAAGCGATCTACGACGGCGTCCATGTTTTTAACGGATGACTCGTCGAGTTCAATTTGTTGCGCGATGTCCAGTTCTTTGCCGTCAACGATCAAACGGCGGCAGCCTTTCTTGCGCAATTCGGTGAAGACAAAATCCAGTTCTTCGCCGTAAACCTTAAAGACCGGCGCGCGCAGTTCAATCTCCGTGCCTTCCGGCAATGACAAGATCGCTTCGAGAATTTGATTCGCTGAACGGCTCGGCACTACTTCTTGCGTGCGCGGGCAATGGGCCTCGGCAATCGTGGCGAAGAGCAAATTCAAATAGCTGGCGATGTCGGTCATCGTGCCGACGGTCGAGCGCGGGTTGTTACCGATGGTTTTCTGTTCGATGGAAATGACAGGTGAAAGGCCATAAATGAAATCCACGTCAGGCTTGGCGACCTGCGTGATGAAGCGCTTGGCGAAACTCGACAACGATTCCATATAACGCCGCTGCCCTTCGGCATAGATGGTGTCAAAGGCCAAGCTGGATTTGCCAGAACCGCTCAAGCCGGTGACGACGACGAGGCGGTCGCGCGGGATTTCGAGCGTGATGTTTTTGAGGTTATGGACGCGCGCGCCTTGGACGGCGATGGTGGTGCGAGCGGATGTTTTCCGTGGGGCGCTGTTTTTTGCTTTCGACATAGTTTCGAACCCGCTCTTGGCTAGCTTTCACCACTAAGATTGCGGAGGTAGTTGATCAAATGATTGCGCACCAGCTTTTCAAACGCAGCTTCACCCTCGTAAGGCCACCACAAACCTTCTTTGGGAAATTTGTTTCTGAATTCAAGCACTTGCCCCCATTGGTCAGTCTCAGTCCTTGAATTTGGTGTATAGGATTTTTGATTGAAGTAGACGAAGATTTGCGGGCTTTGCTTAGCTTTCCAAGCCTCATAAGCCAGATGGAATTCGTGTTCGGTGCCTGTTTTGCCGTCCGTCGTAGGCGTGCCGAACCGTTTCCAGAAAATGCCGAGCAGCAAGTCGCAATCGGTGATTTTCAGAATCGGATCAATCAGTCCTTGCGGCCCTTCGGGATGAAAGCCCGGATGCGTGTCGGTTTCCCAGCGCGTTAGTTCAAGGCGCAAGCCGCGATCAACCGCGACGGTGCGATTGACTTCGTCAATGATGGCGGGCAGCGCATCCCGTTCCGTTTGCACATCGCCCGGTGAAGCTACCACGATGCGCAGGATGCGTACTTCCGTACTGCGTGGAAAAGGTTTGTCCTGGTGCATATCGCGTTCTCGGTGCCGTTGGCGCGTACGCAATTCTTCTACGCCATCCAGCAATTCTCTAACCGAAAGTTTCTTGCGCAATTTGGGGATGAAGATTTCCGCTTCGTTCGCCTCTTCGTGCGCCAACAAGTCGTCATACGAAACCAATACGTCGGGCGCACCGGGTACGGGAATCTTTTGCTCGATTTCGATCTTGAAGCTGCTGTTGATTTCATTGAACGCCGAACGGATGACGGCCAGAAACGCGCGGCGCGTTTGCTCCTTGCCGTTGATCGTGATGAAGATTTTGCGGTCTACGAGATCGGCTTTGATCTTTGCGCGATTCTCGCCGCTCTGCAAAAACACGCCGTTCTTCCAGTAATACTGTTGCTGAATGTATTGGTTCATCCGCACGATGAAGCGCGAGACAACGGCGTCGGGCAGCGTTTCGTAATGGTATTGAAACTTCAGCGCGTCGGCGTCATCCCACGGAATGTCCAATTCGTTGTCGTGCAAGTGGCGTGGAATCAGGTAATGGCCGGGGCGGTCGGTGAATTCAAAGCACAATTCGAAATGCTTCATCACGTCAATCAAGCGGCGGTGCGTGTGCGCCGGGTAATGGCCGCGTGTTTCGGGCAACCCGTCCAGAACTTCAGCTACGTCGGGCAGATCGAACTGGCCCTGCGCTTTGACCAGCCGCGCCGACGTGAGCAAGCCATACACGCCCTGTGTCACCCAGCGCGGATTCAGTACTTGTGTGTCGCCTGGAAAGCGAATCACCGTGCCCAGCGCGTGCAACATTTCGAGCAGCGAATTGCGAATGTCGGCGTCGTCTACGCCCTCTTCGCCGCAAATTTCCAGATACTTTTCGACCGGGATGTAATCGGCCTTCATCGCTTTGAGCCGCTGTTTGACGGCGAACCACTCGCGCGGCCAGATGTCGCGCACGTGCCGCAACTGTTCGACCTCGCGGGCAATCGCGGTTTTCAACTCTTCGATACCGGCGGGCGGTTCCGCGCAAGAAGTCTCGATGAAGCCTTTGATGTTGTATTTTTCCTGCAACGCCCGGCGGTCGAGGTTGAGCGGGCGTTGGCCTTTCAACTGGTCAATCTGGTTGATGACGACGAGGATGGGCGAGTCGCCGCCGAAGCTTTCGATCAGCTTCAGCCAGTATTCGATGCCGCTGAGTTGATCGCCTCTGCGCGCATCCATCACCAACAGGTAAAGGCTGCGGTGCGTGAGAAAGAACTGGTGCGTCGAATGTTGAATCTCCTGCCCGCCGAAATCCCAGATGTTCAGTTTGATCGGCTCGCCTTCGCTTTTGATTTCCCATTGGCTGACTTCGATCTCGTCGTTGATCTCGACGCCGAGCGTAGTCGCTTTGGTCGGATCGAAGGTGCCTTTGACCAAACGCTCGACCACCGAGCTTTTGCCGACCTTGCCATCACCCACCACTAGCATCTTCGCTTCGTTCAACCGCTGCCCGGTGTTCAATCCGGCAATCGCGGCGAAGATCGCTTTTACATCAGTCGGATTTTTTAGCGTTTCGGTCGGAATAGGCAGTGGGTTTTTTCGGAGGTCGAGCCACGCCAGGTTCGTAAGCTTGATGATTTCTGGCGGTACGCTCGTCAGTTGATTTCTGCCGAGGTGGAGGTGCGCTAGGCTCGTCAGCTTGGTGAGTTCCCGCGGCACGCTTGCCAGTGGATTTCCATTGATGACGAGGCGGGTCAGCTTGGTCAGTTTGCTGATCTCCGGTGGCAGGCTCGTCAGTTGATTTTCACTGAGCACGAGGCTGGTTAGCTTGGTCAGTTTGCTGATCTCCGGCGGCAGGCTTGTCAGATGATTTTCACTGAGGACGAGGCTGGTTAGCTTGGTCAGTTTGCTGATCTCCGGTGGCAAGCTCGTCAGATGATTTTCACTGAGGACGAGGCTGGATAGCTTGGTCAACTTGGAAATCTCAGGCGGCAGACTCGTCAGTTGATTTCGACTGAGGACGAGCATGGTTAGCTTGTTCAGTTTGCCGATTTCCAGCGGCAAGCTCGTCAGTAGATTTCCACTGAGAACGAGAGTGGTCAGATTGGTTAGCTCGGTGATTTCCGGTGGCAGGCTCGTCAGTTGATTTCCACTGAGTTCGAGGTTGGTCAGGTTGGGCAGTTCGGTGATCTCCGGTGGTACGCTCGTCAGTTGATTTCCGATGAGGTCGAGTCTTGTAAGCTTGGTCAGTTTGCTGATCCCCAGCGGTACGCTCGTCAATTGATTTCCACTGAGGATGAGTCTAGTAAGCTTAGTCAGCTCGGTGATCTCCAGCGGCACGTACGTCAGTTGATTTTCGCCGAGGTCGAGATGTCTCAGATTGGTCAGTTCGGTGACCTTCGTCGGCACACTCATCAGTCGGTTTCCGCCGAGGTCGAGGCTGGTCAGATTGGACAGTTCGGTGATCTCCGGAGGCAGACTCGTCAGTTGATTGTTGCTGAGGTCGAGGCTGGTCAGATTCGTCAGCTTGATGATCTCTGGCGGCAGGCTCGTGAGTTGGTTGTTGCTGAGGTCGAGTTTCGTCCAGCCCTCCTTCGCTGCCTGTTCGATGAGTTTGAGAATTTCTGTTTGATCGGCCATTGCAAACCCTTTCGCCGAATTGGCGGGGCGGATACTACTGAGGTTGGTTTGAAAATGACAGCCGCGCACGCGCTGCACGCGCGTTGGCTCCACACCGCGCCGACAGGGCTACACGGAGTTCAACCGCAGCGATAGTCATGACCGCGCCGTCGTCGCGCCAGTCCTCCGAACACGTGACGCGGCAAGAAACATCACTCGCTTTGGTCAATCTGTATTTCTTCAGGGGCAATCCAAATGATCGCGCCGTTTTCGCAAGACGCGACCGGGTTGCCAGCGCGTTTGTGTTGCAGCAAGGCTTGTTGCACGGCGCGCTTGAAAGCGTCTCGAACGGTTTCGCGGTGTTCTGTAAACAAGCGCTGGGCAGTGGCTAGGTTTATTTTGGGTTGATCAGCTTGCATATTTTCTCCCACAACTCAGTTTCATAAATTTGAGGCGGCGCAGTCTCGTCTTGATCCGCCACCAGTCGCAGATTACCAATGGAAGAATTGTCATACACCGTCCACGAACTCGCCAACGGTTGATACAGCGCGAAGAAGTTTTCCAGTCCACGCTGGTAACGACGGCGAATCGTTGTCTCTTCAATCGAATGTCCACCCAGCCGCACACGCTCTTCGACGCGCCGCGCCGCCAGTTCCGGGCTATTGAGCCAGATGAAAAACAAATCGAACTCGTAACCCTGTTGTTTCAACTCGGCAATCCAAGGCGCGTAAGAACGACTGGCCAGCGTGCTTTCGAAAGCGAAGTTCGCGCGCCGCTCGGCCAAATCGCGCAACCGTTTAAGCATCACGCGCCCGGCTTCGAGCGCGACTTTTTCCGGCGCAAAGGCTGACAATCCCTGCGCGATGGTATCGGCATTGACGTAATCAGTCAGCCCGAACGTATCACGTAACAGGTGCGGCGCGAGCGTGGATTTGCCTGCGCCGTTGCAGCCCGCGATGACTATGACTTTTGGTTTTGGTTCCATTGCTTCCCACCGTAAAGTTGCTAAATCATTGCGCCAGCCAGACGCGCCGCATCAAGTCGGCAAAGCGCGCATCCGACCGCAGACTGTCGAGTCGGGCGTCTACGCCAAGCAAGCCCAGCCATTCGGATTGATCTTCGCGCGCTTTTTCCAGATGGGCGAAGGCCTGATCTTTGTCGCCCAGGGCGGCGTAAATCAACGCGCTATCAAATGGCGAGACGTATTGCTGTTTCGCCATCTGATTCAGTTCCGCAATGACTTTCAGCGCATCATTGCGCCGTCCTGCCAGGGCGTATTCCCGGCCAAGCGTTCCCATCAATTGCGAAGTCGGCATCATCGGTTTGACCTTTTCCAGTTCCGCGATGGCTTCGGCGCGTTTGCCCAGCGCGCTTTGAGCCATCGCCAGCATCAACCGTGAAAAGGGATTGTTGGGTTCCAGCTCCAGCGTTTTGTTTGCTTCGTGCAAAGCTTCGTCGTTATGGCGGTCAATCAAGCCACACCAAACCAGGAACGCTCCCGCCGTGGGTGAGAGCGGATCGAGTTGCTGCACTTGGCGCAAGTTGGCGGCGGCTTTGTCAGTATTTTTTGTGAAGGCCAGATATTCGCTGTAAAAAAATCTGGCCGCGACCGAATTTGGGCTGAGCGCTAGGGCGCGTTGAAACTCCGCATCCGCCGCCGGGTTGAATTGATGAAGCATGACGTGCCCCAGCGCGCTGTGAGCTTCGGCCAAAGTGTCATCCAGCGCCAATGCCTTTTCCGCAGCCGCGCGCGCCTGACCCAGTGCTTCACGCGGAGCCAGCAGCCATTCCGAAGCTCCTGTGTAAGCGTCGGCCAACCCCGCGTAAGCCAGCGCGTAATTCGGGTCTAGCCGCAATGCTTCATTCAACTCAGCGATTGCCTGGCGATTACCTTCCGGCGTGAATTGCAAGGTGTGGTAACGGCCTCTTAAGTAAGCTTGATAAGCTGCCAAATTGTCTGTGTAACGTCGCGTCATACGTTGCCGCTCCGCGCCTGTCAGTTGCAGCGCCAGCTTGCCCGTAACCTGTTCGGAGATCGTGTCCTGCAACTTGAAGACATCGTTGCAAAGTTCGTCGCATTGATACGCCCAGAGCGGTTGGCCGTCGCTGACTCGCAGCAACCGCATCGTCACGCGCACACGGTCGCCGATCTGTTGCACGCTGCCATCGAGCACTGTGTCCACTCGCAAATCGCGCCCGGCTTGCAAAGGGTCTTGATCGGTAAAGCGCAAAACCGAATTGGTCGGACGCACCGCCAGCGAACCGACATTGCTCAACCGAGTAATCATCACGTCCGTCAGACCTACGCCAAGTATGTTTTCCTGTGTTGCCGGGTTGAGCGTTTTGAACGGCAACACGGCCAGAGTCTTGATTGCGGATTGCGGAGCGCTGATTGCGGATTGTCGAGTGCGCCACCAATAACCTCCGCCCGTCAGCAAGACGAGTGATAGCGTGGCAATCGCCAGACGCGATGGGGTAACAAAACGAGGGGGCGACGGGGTGAGTAAATGCTCCTTTCTCCCCATCTCACTATCTCCCAGTCTCTCTACCTTCCCATCGTCTTCCTCTTCCTCGACAACAATGCTCACTCTGGATTGTTGAATGACCAGAGTTTCGGGTTCGTCGCCGACTTCGCGCACATCGCCCACAAAACGGTAGCCGCGTCCGGGCAGCGTCAGGATGAATTCGGGAGATTGGGCACGTTCGCCCAGCGCCTTGCGAAGCACGGACATCGTCACGGTCAGATTGGACTCTTCAACGGCTTGATTCGGCCAGAGCAAATCAATCAGCACGTCTTTTTCCAATTCCTGACCGCGCCTTTCGAGCAGGACGGCGAGCAATTCAAGGGCTTTGGGTTGGACTGTGACAGCTTCGCCTGAGCGCAAAAGACTGCGGCGCTGAGGAGCAAAACGAAATTGGCCAAATTCGTAAAAGATAGCCATTGGGGGATTTAACCTCGCTCTCGGAACTTCTAAGAAAATCTAGGGGCAGTTCTAAGGACTTCTAACCAGCGGTTGGCGAATGATGCGCTCGCGTTGGCAAGGCGTCAACGCAAAATCCAATGATGGGGGTGCCCAGATGAAAAAACGCCGCGTGGAAATTACGGTCGAACAGAATTGGCTGGTCATTCAACGCGACTCATCAGCTTCCATCACCATGTGTGATCGCTGCGCGACACCGTCCGTCATGCTCGCTCCCGAAGAAGCCGCCACGCTTACTGGTGTCACGGCGCGCGCGCTCTATCGCGCCGTCGAAGCCGGGCGCATTCATTTTTGTGAGTTGCAAAATGGCGCGCGCCAACAACTGCTGGTTTGTCTGGCAACGGCGCAAAACCTGACGGCGGTTAACGCCGAATCCGGTCACACACACCCCCTTTCACCAAGCAATCAACAAGGAGATAGATAATGAAACTGCAAAAATTCACCGCCATTCTTTTCGCCCTGATGTTTATGGCTTTCATTAATGTCGCTGCTTTCGCGCAGACCAAAGGCGCGGAACTGGAATCCGAACCAAAAATCACCAGCGGTTTCCCTTTTCTGGACCGCCCATCCCCACTGATAGGCGCTTGGGAGTTGACCATTGATTTGAAGAAGCAGGGAAACGGATTCAAGGGGTTGTATACGTTCACAGGCGACGGAATCATGTTGGCCGATGAACCCGGCGGCGCATTTGAAACCACAGGCCACGGCAATTGGACGCGTATTTCACTCAACACAGCTAACTACACTTTCCTGGCGTATCTGGGCAGTCCCAATGGAGCGCATACGGCGACGATCAAAGTCGTCGGCTCGCTTATTGTAGGTAGCGATCAGAAAACGTGGGAAGGACCTGGTAAACTGACGGTCACCGCCCCCAACGGAACCGTGATCTTTCAAGATGAAGGCACGTTCAAGGGCAAGCGCATTGTAGTTGAGTCATTGAACTGAACGACTCGCCTGCCGGCTAACCCGTTTTCCCAACGCACGGCAGGGGAAGTTCGTCGCCCCCCTGCCGCGCGTACCTGAACATCCCTCCTGCAAACGATTCAAGATGAGCGCGCCTTGCTTATGCGTATGCAAGCTAGCGGGCAGGCCGCTGTTGGAGAGTTTTACAATTTTTACTTGCCCTCAATGCGGATGGTGGCCGCGCTATTGGTTCTCAAACCTGAATGAATCGTCCTGCGGCCCGCACAAAACTCTGCACTGCGCTCAATAAACGGGGCTCGCAACACTACTATTATTGAAGCTCTTGAACACGTGAAGTCGAGTCAGGCGCAGTCATTTTCAAGGCCTCTGCGTCTGCCCCCCCTTTGCCGCTTTTGTTCTCAACACGACAAAGGTGATGTCGTCATCTTGAGAACAACCTGCACCCCAGTCTTCACCAAGGCGGACGAGTTCAGAAATGATTTGTTCTGAAGTGTGTTGCGCAAGCGCAGGCAGCTCCTCTTTGATCCGCGTGTAATCGAGCATCTCCCCCTGCAGATTAAATCGTTCGGGCAAACCGTCGCTCATTAAAACCACAATGTCATCAGCGCCAAGCGTGAAGTCCTGCTGCGGATATTGATATTTCGCCATTCCGCCCAGTGGCAGCGCGCGTATCGCAACTTCTTCCACTTCCTTCGTTAAAGCGCGATAGATCAAGACTGAGGGCATCCCGGCAATGCTCAGGCTCAACTGATTGCCGCGCACCTTCACCATCGTCATCGCCATAAACAACCCGCGTAGCTTCATTTCTTTCAGCACCGTGCTGATGCGATGGAAGATGTGCGGAATGTCAGGATGATAGGCCAGCGAGACGAACAGGCTCTTGACCGAAGACACAAGCGTACCTGCTTTCAACCCGTGCCCCGTCGCGTCGCCAACCGCAATCGTCAACGTGCCGTCTTCGCCGAGATGAAAGTCGTAGTAATCGCCGCCGAAGCGGCGCGTAGTTTGGTCACGTGCCAATCGTTATTTCACGGCAACTCGCTCGAACGGCATATCGCGCATGCGGGATGCGCCATAGTGCAATTTCGTGATTTGTCCTTTGGCATCGCGTGTTACCCAAATCACCTGGCCTGGGCCAACGCTGAAATGATCTTTGGATTGTGGTCGCAGTTGCAGGCGCGTGGTTGGACGTTGGACGAAAAACGCGTTGCCGTTTTCGACCACAATGGTGAACGACGCGTCGGCTTCATCACTGTGCCAAACGCCTGCGAAGGGTTTCAATTCATCGGGCGTAGGCGTCCAGGGTGATTCGACGACCAACCGCTGCACGCTTTCTCCACTATCCGCTTCGAGCGCAGCCGGTTTGCCGTCGCTGCCCATCATGAAGCGGAACCGCGCGCCGCCGCCGAGAAATGATCCATCGCGCAACGGACGCAACGTGAGGCCATTCAGACGAAGCGCGCCGTTTTCGATAACTGTTCGCGCGGACAGATGCGTCTTTTCATCGCGCCACAGGGCGACATATTTTTGCAATTCTTCGGGCTTCAGCTCGATGGTGTCGGGCGGCTTGGGCGCAGGAAACGGCCCCGCGATTTCGTTGAAGATGTCTCGCTCCAACGCGGCAGGATTTCTGGATGCGCCGTTGCACATCACGGCGATGGAAAGTTTCAGGTCAGGATACCGCGACAGGAAGGTTTGATAACCCGC
>JAEUQO010000106.1 GCA_016789605.1 Acidobacteriota bacterium | reverse complement strand
GTCAGCAACATTGCCGTGCCACCAGTTGATGTTCACACCGGGCATTTCGGGAATGTTCTCACCCGTGCTCAGCCCTTTGCTGATTTTCCACGACCAATGCATCAGATACGCGCGTTCAGGCGGACGCAGCGTCGCCGAAATCACGATCGTCGCCCCGGCTGCGCGCAAAGCGCTGAGAAAGCGTTCGACGTTTTGTCGGAATCCGTTTTCCAGCTCTTCGGTGCGCTTGCTGCCTAAAAACCGACCGACCCAGATTGCACCACTTAGTTCGCGCGTTGCAGTTTCCGCTGGCGATTCGCCGGTTGCCTCTGCTCCGCGCGTACGGCGATAAATGGCCGTGGTCAGCAGCGGCGTCAGCGGAATCGCGGCCACCGCTTGCAACTTACGGATCAGCTTTTCGCGAAACCGCAGATCACCGGCGATACGTTCGGCGCGAAAACCAAAGAACACTTTGTTGGCGGCAAGCCGCGGATTGGCCAGCAATCTGGCGACGCCCATCAACAACAATTCGCGCAACAACCGCCGCTGTTCGCGCGCCAAGGTCGTCTTTGCCACTTTCAGTTCGCGGGCGCTGAATTCCGGCGACGGCTTGCGTTTTTTCTCCTCCGCGTCGGCATCACACAACAACTGCTGCAACAGCCACTTGCGCGCCTGCGTTTCGGTCACATTGTCGTCGGCAAATTGCGCCACGGACTTTGACGCCTCTTTCAGCAATTCGGCATAAGCCTCCATCTGTCTGAGCGCAACTGTCAGATTGGCATCGAACACGCCTTTGAGCAGCGCGCTGACGAATTTGGGAAAGTCCAGCGCATTCAAAAACTCTGCGGCCAGGTCATCGTCCTGCAAAGACGCGAGCGCGACGGTGAAATCTACGCGCGCTTGTTGCAGCAGCGCGATTTCATACGCGCCCGCCAATTTATCGCACAGCAACGCTTGTTCATTGGCAGACAACGCCCGAAAAGCTTCACTGGCCAGCAACGTGCGTCTGGCTTGTTGCCGGGCTAACGACTTTAAGCATTCTGATTGCAGCATGTAAGTTCCTCTTCTTGGCTCGTGGTTGTGCGGCTGAAAACGACGGGGGCATTGTACAGGCTTCCCCATAACAAAAAAACGCCAAGCCGAAAGAGCAGCCAAACTCAAACGAAACCATTTAAGCTTGGCAGCCCTGTCTGCCTGGCGAAAAGTAGGAGACCGTCAATGACGATCCTCAACGCAATTGGGGCAGTCACACAAACTGATCATTTGTTCCTGCGTTAGGGAACGATGATCGTGTCGCCGATGCCTTTCAGTGGCAGGCGATCGTCTTTGCTCAGCGCAACGGCGATGCCTGCGACGACCGCCGCGCCTGCGACGGCAAGCACGGGCAGGGCGTGGCGTTTTGACCAGAATTTGGTCTCTTCTTTTTGCACGGTTACGACGCTGCTTTGGCCTTGTTGTTCGCCTTGCACAGCGGCGCTGATCGAAGTCGAGCCGGTATTCTTTTCCGCCCTGAAGGGCACCAAAGCAATGCCATTGGCATCAGTCACCGTTTCGAAAAATGCGCCTGCCTGTTCGCCCTGTCCGAGTTTGCCGACCTGTTTGCCATCCACTGCGTTCAAGGCAAACGCCACCGGCACACCCGGCGCAGGTTTGCCTTTGTCATCAGTCACGACAAAGCTGAGCATCTGTGTTGAGTCAGGACGCACGGTGCTGAGATAGCCAATCTGGCCGCCGCCCGCCGCCGGACGAATCAGGAATTGACGCGGTTTGCTCTGGCGCGCTTTGGCGGCGCTCTCGAGCAAATCCGTTGCCAGCACGGTCGTCCAACGCCCGACGGGTTGCACGTTGCCGTTGGCGGTCATCAGGACGGCTTCTTCTTTTTCCGCGCGCAACCGAAATTGCGCGCCATCGCTGGCGACGAATGATTGCGAACTGGCTTCGACAAACGCCTGGGCGTCGGGCAACAGCTTGACGCCGACTTCGCCGTGCAAAACTGAAACCGCCAACGCGCGCCGTTCGGTGATGACATCCGGTCGCGTGACAACGGTTGTGATTTTGGCGGTTGCGCCGGGCGCAAGCGTCACCTGGCCCAAATCAGCCAGCGAGACCTTGGCCGACGCATCCGCGGGGGCCTGGATCACTTCGCCGTTCCACAGCATTTCCTGTCCGCGCACATTGCGACCGTTGATTTTCATTTTGCCGCTGGCTTCGACCATGCCGATCATGCGCGCCGAAGACGTGGCATAGAGCCGCACCGCCTGCAGCGGTTGCTGTTTGGCCAGGCTGCCGACGACTGTGCCGTGATAAATCATCCGGCGCACCGAAGCGCGCAAGGTTTCACGCTGTTGCTCGGCAACGTTCCGCAACGCGGGCGCAGCAGGCAGCAATTGCCGATCACTGGCGCTCGCGGCATTCGCCGGTGCAGCCTCGCCGTCTTTTTTGATGGTCGGCAACGCCAGCGTCCAACTGCCCAGCGGTTGCACGCGTCCGCTGGCGGCTTTCAAATCCAGCGCGCCATCGTGCACGGCCAAACGCAAATCCGATCCGCTGTCGGCCAGCCACGAATTTCCCCCCGCTTCCAGATACCCGGTCGCCTCCGCGTTGAGCTTGATGCTGACTTCGCCCGTCAACACCGAAGCAATCATCACGCGGCTCGCCTTTTGTTCGCGACTGGTTTCGCCAGCGCCATCTTCCGCTGCATTGCTGACCGCCAACCGAACCATCGTGTTGCCTGCGAGCGTGACTTGCCCAACGGCGTTGAGCGTCACAACCGCGCTAGACCCCGGCGCAGCTTGCAGCCATTCGCCGTCCCACAAAACATCCTTGCCTTGCAGGCTGCGGCCATTGATCGAAACTGCGCCCGCGACTTCGACCGCGCCGATAGGCGTGGCGGTGTTTCCTGCGGGAGCAAACGCAGCAGCTTCGATAGAAACAGGATGCGCGTCCTTGGCCAGCGCGCCACCCAAAGCGCCTACGCCATTGGTCAGCGTCAGCACCACACTCAGACTCGTTGCCAGATATTTTCTGTTCATGGTTGTAAACCTCCTTTAGCGAACGCTGACCTTGACCACGTTGGCCGGTTGCCCGTCGACACGCAGCACGACTTCGAGTTCACCACGGCCCGCGACTTGTTTCGGAATGCGCAGATTGACCTGATCCAGGCCGACAAATCCGCCTTGCGCACCGGCATAAAACACCGGGGCTTCGACGCCGCCAATGGTGGCCGTCACGCCAGACAAATCGCCGTGATGCCGCAATCCAGTGCCAAACAGCACCAGATACACTTCTTCGGTTTCGCCGCCCAAATCGAGCGGGCGCGCGAAAAACTGTTTCTGGCTGGCATCGTATTCGGCGACGTTTTCATAGCTTTGCGAACCGTCGCCTTTGACGCGCAAAGCCACCGCTGACGCGACGCCTTTGCCGTTGGCGTTGGCGGCAAACAATCCCGGCGCGGTCGGTTTGATTTCCACTTCACCGGTCGAAACGATTTCGTCGCCATTGGCCACGACGACCATTGCTTTGCCCGCAGCCGTGCCCGGCGGCACCTGATAGTTGATCTGTCCCGGCGCGACAAAAAACAGTGAGGCTACGCGGTCAACCAACTGACTGTCACGCACAAACACGCGCGTTCCGCCCAACATCGTCGGCAACGGCGATTTGTCGGCGACGGCGACTGCCGCTGACAGTTTTTCGCCAAAGGCGGCGGCGATGGCTTCGCTGGCCAACGCCTGCGCGCCAAAACTGGCCGCCGAAACGTTGACCACGCGTCCGAACGCCGCGCCCACCGGCGGAGAAGTCGCTTCTTGCAACACGCCGCCACGATCAAAGAGCGTGACGCGCACCGCGCTCACCGGCGGTTTGCGGTCAGCGCCCAGGAATTTTTTGACGATGGTAAAGCTCTGCCCTTTCAGCAAACCGCTCTGTTGCAAGCTGGTGTCGAGCGTCACGCCCACCGGATCGCCAATCGGATTGTTGGCCCCATCAACGAATTGATAGTTGACGAAGTTGATATCCAGGTTGGCGTCATAGGCGGAAAATTCCACGGCCAGTTCGTCGGTGCTCGTTTTGGCCAACACAACCAGCGGCCCCAAACGCGGCGCCAAAGGATTGATCAAGCGCGCTTCGATATCGAGCCGCGCCGTGATCGGATAGGTAAAGGTTGTGTCATTGGTCGTGATCGTCAACAGCGACGTCAGGAATTCAGGCAAAACCTGATGCGCGGCCAAGCCAGTGACTTTGCCTGCTGGCGCAGGAATCAACGGATTGAACACCAAACGGAAGTCGCGTTTTTGTCCGCCCAGAATCGAAACGGCGCTGACCGGCGTTTCCGGGCCGTCGCTGCTCAGCAAACGAACCGGGAAGGTCACGCTGTCATCGGGGTTGCTGATTTTTCCGCTGTCTACGTCCGGGCCTGTGCGGCGCACCGCCAGATTGACGTTGAGCGGCAAACAACCGGTGTTTTCAATCGTGAAAACAGTAGATTGCGGGTTCGGATTCAACGCGCGTTGCGCCGGTCCGCCAAATTCAAAATTGGTGCGCCCACCAGTCACGTTCACATTCGCCATCGGACGCGTACCGTTCACTTTGGTGGTGATTGCGTTGTTGGCTGTGTTGGGGTCTGGCGCAAGCGAATTGACCGAAATCGTGCTGGCGAAATCGTCCGCACTGATCACCGGGCAATTGGCTCTGGCGGTCAAGGTGATAACCGCTGATGCGCCCGTCGGCAAAGAGTCAAACACAATTGAACGCGTGTTGGGCGAACTGGTCCCCGGACTTTGGCAAATCCCGCTGTGCGTGGACGAACAACCAATCGGGATCAGTGCGGCTGACAACGTGCTGTTGACGATCACGCTGTTTGCCAGCGCTGGTCCCTGATTTCGGATCGTGGCCTGGAACGTGACGATATCGCCCGGCCCAACCAACGTCGGAGTGACCGTCTGGCTGACCGATAGATCGGCCAATTTAATCACCTGCACGGTGTCATTGGCGGTGTTGTTGGCAGAGGAAACATCGTTGAGCGTTGAAACTTGTGCCGTGTTGATGATGACGTTTCCGGCGGTCGGCGTCACTGCCGCCTTCACGGTGATATCGGTTGATTGCAACGGCACCAGCAACATGTTGGTCACACAGGTCACGGTCTGGCCGATGGTGCCGCACGACCAGCCTTCGCCAACGGCGGAATCAAAGATCAGGCCCGGCGGCAGCGCGTCGGTGACCGTAATCGTATCGGTGGTGCTGGTCGTGCCCGCGTTCGTCACGCGAATGGTGAAGGTGCCAATCTGTCCGACGATGAAATCCGCACTGTGCGATTTACTGATCGTCAAATCGGGCATGGCGACGGCGATGGCGCTGATGCCTTCGTTGTTGGCCAGATTCTGATCTGTTTCGTTGCCGCTGATGACGGCGCGATTGACCAGCGTCAAGGGGACTCCCGAACGCAGCCGCAACACGATATTGAACGAAACGCTGGCCGTCGGCGTCAGACTGCCGATGTTGCAGCTAACCGTGCCACTGGCAAACGAACACAACGGCGAAGCCGACACAAAATCCACGTTGGCGGGCAGCGTGTTTGTCACCACAACGCCTGTGGCATTGGAGGGACCGTTGTTGGCTGCCGTCAGCGTATAAGTCACGTCGCGATTGATGCCCGCCGGATTGGGTGAGCCGACATTGCTCAACGTCAGATCGGTCACCGGCGTCAACGTATCGGTATCGGTGGAACTGTTGTTGTCCTGATTTGGATCAACCACCCCAATCGGCGCGGTCAGCGTTGCGGTGTTGGTAATCGTGCCAGTTGCATTGGCCGCCACGATCCCCGAAAGCGCCAACGAAATGCTTTGCCCCGCCTGCAAGTTCAAATCAGACCACAGGCCATTGCCGGGGTTATAGGTTCCCGTGCTAGGCGTGAAAACAGGATTGAGGAAAGTCGTCGGAATGACATCTATCACGCGCAACGAAGTCACCGGCGCGGGACCATTGTTGGTCACCAGCATGCTGTATGTCAGCGGTGCGCCGGGAATGGCGACGTCCTGATTATCGGTTTTAACAATCGCCAGGTCGGCGCTGACCTGCAACGCGTTGTTGCTGACCAGTGCGGCGTTGTTTGTGTGTGAGTTGTTACCGGCGGCGCGTGCAAACCAAGTCGCACTGCGCGGCCCAAGCAAAAGCACGCCGCCCAGCAGGGCTGCCAGCAGCCCCAAGCCAAGCAGACGAGTCGGAAAGACAAATTTACTTCTCATGGTCGTAATACCTTTCGGCTGGAGAAGATCGGGCGTTTCAAAACGGCGACGGGTTTCGCCGGAGAAACTGCCGACGAAAACGCCAAGCCAGCGCCTTGCGACGCCAGCAGCCGTGACCGATGTCATGATTTATTTGGGAAAACGCGCGCGAAGGGAGTTGAAATCTTCTTGTACTTCAACCGTCTGATACGGCCTTCTGGTCAGACAGTGCAGCTACACTGGCGCAACCCGACAGGCTGCCCAGCCATTTCATCTGCAATGTTCCAAGCTGCAATGTTGGAAATTTCAAGGACGCGGCGCGCGCGTAGGGGGTCGTCTCAGGAACTGAGAGATGGCAGGTTAGGGAATGAACATTGGGCACGGTTTCCCGTGGTGGCACCATCACTCAATTATATTAGTCGTGGAATCACGGCAAATTTCCTGTTCGTGCCGAAATATTTTTAATTAGAGATGGTATTGGCCAACGGAGCGTGCTACATTCCGCCCGTCTTAATTAGAGTGCCATTGCTGCTCTACTTCGTCTGGTGCCCCTTCCAAATTTTACCGGCAGCGCGTTTCAGAACTGCCGTGCAGCTTGTTAAAACGCCCCGCAATTTTCTGTGCTGATTGCTTTAGGCAATGGGCTCGGATTTGTGTTGCCGCTGTCGCCGCCCGTGCGAAAACGGCGCACACCTTTTCTCCGCCAACCCCGTCAATTTGTCGCCTTGCCCCTGATCATTCAAAGACAAAAGACAAATGCTCGCATACGGAACCGATCTGCAATTTGTGGACTGCGTCGTAAGTGGTGATGAACGCGCGGCGGAAGAATTCGCCCGGCATTATCTGCCGCTGTTTGAAAAGCTGGCGCGGCATGCGCGCATTCCGCCCCAGGATTGCCCGGACGTGGCGCAAGAAGTGTGTTTGGCTGCAATCAGCCAAATGCAGCGCGGGCTATTTCGCGGGGAAAGTCGGTTGACCACCTGGCTGATGCAGGTGGCCAAAGGCAAGATCGCTGACTATTGGCGTGTGCATTTGTCAGCTCAGGCAACAGCAACGGCTTCGCTCGACGAATTTGCCAGTGACAACACGCGCACGATCACAGAGCGCGTTTCGTCGCCGAATTACGACCTGATTGTCAGCGTGCGCCAGGCATTACAACAGTTGCCGCCGCTGCATTGCCGCATCCTGCTGCTTAATCGTAGCGAAGGCCATTCGATTGCGGAAATCTGCCAGCTTTATGGCCTGACCAAAGCTCAGGTGTATGGCCGCCTGTGCCAGGCCGAAGCCTCTGTCCGTCGTTCATTACGCGGCGAAACCGTTTTGCCGTTGAATCATCAACCGCGCTGACTGGCGACAAAGGCAATGCGCTGCAATGCCTTTAGCAGGGCGGTTTCGATTTCATCAGGAGCAAGCTGATGCGCCGACACCGAGGCTGCCGCCAATGCTTGTTGCCAACCTTGCGCCACCGCCCCGCCACCAGTCAGGTACACAGACATTCCGGCAGTGAGCGCGCCGCGCGCTTGTAAGGCGGTCAGATCCGCCGCAATAAAAGCGCCCAGCAAATAGGACATTCGTTCTTCCGGCGTTCCCTGCCCGGCCAGTTCCAACAACCGCACACAAAACAGCGCACGCGCCAGCCCCGATTGTTGCGCTTCGCGCATGCCAGCCGCACACCAATCGTCAGCCAGCGTTTCGGGGCGTTCTGACGGCACGGCACTGGCCAGAATCGTCGTCGTTTGCGTGGCGTGAATCATTTCGCCCGACAAGGAAGTGATGCTGCCGCTCACGCGCCCAGCCGCGTCAAGCTCGATCCATTTCCAATGCGACCCCAGATTCAAAATCGAAGCGGGCGGCGTAATCCGCCCTGACGCGACCAACCCCGCGCACAGCGTTTCTTCGCCGCGCATCACATCTCGTTCGCCAATGCCAGCCAGACTTGCGCTGGCATTGCCGCTGCGAATGCCGGGCACCAAATACACCGGCAACGCGCAAATGTCAGGAAAGGAAAAACGCGCGACGTTGTCCGCCAATTCAGACAAACCGGCGGGCGCGGATAGATGCGCGACTTCGGCCAGCCCTAGCGGCGACGTAATCATTCCTGCCGCAATCAAACACTGCGGCGCAGCTTGTTCGGTCTGCAATAAATCAGCGATCAGTTCACGCAGCGCCTGACGAATGCGCAGCGCCGAGCCATCGCGCGCGGTATCGCGCACGCCGACGCCCGCTTGTCGCTTGGCCAGAATCTGGCCGCCTTGCACCAACCAAATGCGCGTATTGGTCGTGCCCATATCCACGCATAACGCGGTAAATCGCTGTTCGTCTTGTATGCTCACGCTCGCGCTCCTTTCACAGCAGCGACAAATGCCGCAGCGCGCGTTTGCAAACGCGCCAATCCGCCTTCCGCCTTCACATCCGCGCTGACCAATTCAGAGCCAACGCCCAACGCCCAAGCGCCGACCGCCAAATATTCGCGCGCGGTTTCAGGTGTGACGCCTCCGGTAGGCACAAACCGTAGGTTCGGCAGTGGGCCACGCAAGGCTTTCACGTAACCCGGTCCAAGCGTATTGGCAGGAAAAATCTTGAGCGCATCAGCGCCTGCGTCCAGCGCTTCGACAATTTCTGAGGGGGTAAAACAGCCCGGCAATGAAACCAAACCCAGCCGTTTGGTCATTTCGATCACGCGCACATCACGATTGGGCGAAACAATGAAGCGCGCGCCAGCCGCCGCGGCTTGTTCAACTTCGGTTGTGCGCAACACCGTTCCCGCGCCGACTGCCAGTTGACCGCCAAAGCGTTGCGCCAGTTGCGTGATAGAGGCCAGCGCGCCAGGCGAATTCAACGTGACTTCGACGGCGGTGATTCCGGCCTCAGCCAATACGGCAACGAGTTCTTCGACGATCGCGCCGTAATCGCCGCGTAAAATGGCAACCAGCTTGCCAGCTTCTATCTGTTCAAGGATTTGTTTTTCGTGCATGGTGTTTGTTCTCGCCTCACTTGCGTGACTGATACATGCCAGCAACCGGCACAAACGCGCAAGGCGCCCACAAACAAAAATCAGCGTGCGCCAAGCGGCGGCACGCTGAAAGGCAGAGAGAAGATGTTGGCAAAGTTCAGGCTGTTTCTTGTCGCTGCAAAAAGTAATCCATCAATTCGTCGGCAGAGTTGTTCATTTCGACGGCGAACACGTGCACGCGGTTGGTGAAATAGTTGTACATCCAAACTGCGGGAATCGCGACGACCAAGCCAAAGGCCGTCGCCACCAACGCTTCAGAAATGCCGCCCGCAACCGCGCTGAAGCCCGCCGTTTGCTGATCGTTCATGATTTCAAAGGTGTTGATGATACCGACAACCGTTCCGAACAAACCGACAAACGGCGCGGTGGAACCAATCGTGGCCAAACCAGATAAACCGCGTTGCAAATCGGTTGTTTTGACGGCGGTCGCACGTTTCAGCGCACGTTTGGCTTTGCGCAACTTGCGTTCGGCGTTGTCGCCTTGTTGTGCCGCAATTTCCTGCAACCCGGAATTGATCACCACCGCCAGATGGCTGCGGCGATAATTTTGCGAAAGCTTGATTGCGTCATCCAGATGCGCGGCGCGCAACATCTCTGCCGCACGCGGCACAAACGCGCGTGATTGCCGTGCGGCAGCGCTGAACGTCAGATAGCGTTCGAGCATGATCGCAATCGAATAAATAGACATCAGCAGCAAAACCACCATCACGGCCATGCCGGTCCAGCTCATTTCGCGCAAAGCAGCCATCAGCGAAAATCCGTGGCTTCCCGATTCCGGGTTTTGCAGCGCAAATGCGAGCGTGTGCGTGACCAGGGCGTAGCTATCCGTCAAAAGCAGGCGGACTAATGAATCCATCGTTCACCTCCAAGTGTTCAAGCAAAGTTGTGTCGTGAAAAATGATCCAACGCGCGTAGCCGATTCGCACGCCAGAACGCAGTCGCATCGTTCGCCGTTTTAGACGCAAACAGTCAGGAAAAGTTCCGCCTCAAAAACGCGCCTTTGCTTTTCCTCTTCGTCTTTGCACTTCGTCGGCAAATTCGTACACTCGCGCTGCACGATTTCTCTTCAAAGGTCCTTCATCCATATGAATCACATTTACGGGCTGGTGCCTGTGTTAGAAGCGTTGCGCGCACGACGGCGCAGCATTCACAAAATTCTGTTGTCGGCGGGTGCGCAGCCAAGGCGCGTGCAAGAGTTGTTGGACGCGGCACGCAATGCCGGCGTCAGCGTGGAAAAACGCGATCGGCGCGCCTTGGACGATTTGACGCGCGGCGCAAACCATCAAGGCGTTGTCGCGATGGTAAGCGCGGCATCGCGCGGCAATACCTATGTCAATGCCGATGCCATTTTGGCATCGCTGCCCGCCAGACCGCTGCTGGTGCTGCTTGACGGTATCGAAGACCCGCACAACCTGGGGGCGATTTTGCGCAGTTGCGAAGGCGCAGGCGTAACCGGTGTGTTTCTACCCGAACACCGCGCCGCCGGGTTGACCGAAACAGTCGCCAAAACCTCGGCGGGAGCGGTTGAATACGTACGCGTAGCGCGTGTCACCAATTTGATCCCATTGATCGAAGACCTGAAAGAACGCGGCGTGTGGGTCGTCGGGTTGGAAGGCGGATCAGAAACCAGTTACAGCGACTTTGATTTTAACGTGCCGCTGGCGTTGGTTTTTGGCAGCGAAGGAAAAGGCTTGCGGCGCCTGGTGCGCGAAAAGTGCGACACGGTTGTTTCAATTCCGATGCACGGACAATTGAATTCCCTAAACGTCAGTGTCGCGGCAGGTGTGGTGCTGTTTGAAGTCTTGCGGCAGCGCACGCAAGTAAAGTCAGCAGCGCAATAAAGAAAGATAGTGCCATCAAGGCGTGGCGGCTTCCGCTTTGAAGTACAAGATACGCCCACAACTTTCACAGGTAATGATCTGTTCTCCGCGTTTGATATCGTTGAAAACCTGTGGGCGGATTCGCATGCGGCAAGCCAGACAGGAATAATCGCGCGCTTCGGACAGCGCCAATCCCGAACGCATGCGCGAAAGCCGGTCGTATGTCGAACGGGCTTCGCCACCAAGTTCGGCCAACATGGGCGCACGCGCAGCCAATAACTCTTCCAAACGTTGCTGCGCAGTGGCAGTGGCAGAAGCCCACTCCGCCAATTGCCGATCAACTTCCTTGCGCCGCGCTTCCATCTCCGGCTGACGTTCGCCGGTCAGCGCTTCCAGCTTTTCTGTACGCTCCATCTGTTTCAACAGCTCGGTCTCGTAAACGCTGATCGTTTTCCGCGTCGTATCAATCTCTCGCATGATCGTTTCGTAGATCTTGATGTTCGGCGCGGTCATCTTGTTCAAATCGTCTTTGAACTTTTGATGTTTTTGCTGTTCGTCTTCGAGGTTGTATTCGAGCTGGCGTTTTTCGGCGAGGGCGGCATCGAGTTGCTGTTTGAGGTCTAAATAATCCTTGACTGAAGCGGCAAACTGTTGCTCTAGTTCTTGCTGGCGCACCGGCAGCGAATTGACTTCACTCTGCAAGCGGCGAATTTCCACATCTAGCTCCTGGAGCGAAATGAGTTTGCTCAGTTGCTCGTTCAAAGTGGCCTCCTGATTAAGTGAGAATTGGGTTGACTGTTCAAGCACGCGAATCATCCCACAGGGGCGCGCTTGGGCGCAAGGTTCAGACAGTGCTTCCCGTTGCAACAATTACCTGTTATCCAAGTATCTTGTTCATTTCCCTGTTGCCAGTCCCCCCAAACGCGTTCGTTTGGTCGGCTTTGCCTGAGACTGCTATACTTCTGGCTCGCCGGTTTTTCTCGATACGCAGCACTATTCCCCAGAAGGCAAACGTGACTATGAAGCAACTCATCTTTGTCGCTCTCACCCTGCCATTCTTTAGCGGAGCATTTTCTGAACCTTTCTCGCCAACGGTTCGTGTGTCATCTTCCCCATGGCCCAATGCCAGGTTGCAAGCCGACAGGCCTCAAGACCGGGAACGTGCCAAGGCTTATGCGCGCGAACAGTTCACCAAGAATTTTCGCACTCTTCAATTGGTAGGACAGGGCTTGTTGCGTGAGCACGAATCCAATCGCCTGAACAAAAACCGGTTGGCCAAAGATGCCAAAACGGTAAATCGTTGCGCCAAAATATTGCGCGAACTGATGGCGCTCGGGAATTTGGCCGACGCAATCGAAGTTAACAAGGAGATAAACACTCCTGAAGAATTCGACCAATCCATACGTCAGCTTTCAAAACTGATCTGGGATTTCGCGCACAATCCACACCATCAAAACAATAAAATTTTTGACACAGATTTAGCGACGCGTGCGCAAACAGACTTGCTGACAATCATTGATCTTTCGCGAGCAATTGAAGAAAAGGCAAAGGGATACACGCCATATTCGAGCCTCAATCAATAATCCCATCGTATGAGTAGGTAAAAGTCAGAACATTCCTACACTCATCGCACGATACGCTGACCCACCCTGTCCAATGAATTAAATAGCCACCATTAAATTGACGCCTTCTTCGCACTTTTCCCGCATATTGTTATTGACGGGTTCCCAGCACCTGAATACACTCCAACGCGTCGGTTAGCAGTACCTCACTCCGGCAGCGTTCCAAGCATTTCTGGTCATAAGCATTCAAGCAATACAGCATCAGCGGTTTTAGAACCGCACTCTTAATAGGTAGCCGAACTTGTCATAAGTTTTTATAGGCGCTTTGTTCGCCGAAGTGCCTACCGGGTGAGAGGTACAAGGTCTGGTCAGGTGACCATCTGGACGGGCTGCTGGATGGATTGAAAGACTTCGGGATGGTTACGCGAACCAAGGACGTTTCATTTGTCCCGGTTCAGTTCCTTGAAAAGTCAGTTTGCGAAGGAGAGCGCAAAAGCTTTTTCCAGCTCTGTTTCTATCTCAGCAAAAGCGAGCACGCTTGCTGAGAATGTAGAAAGCTGGATCAACAGATTGCGTGTGGAGCTGTTGCATGCCCCAAATTACCGAGCAATACCCACCCGACTCCGACACATACCAAGAGCTACCAGCGTACCCGACTGCGTATTCGTTTCCCGACAACCGACCGTGACGGTGGCCTTGCAAGGGCGACTGTTACCAACCGAGCCCCGATCTCAATAGCTCCGCACGCAGCTTTATGCGTTACACGAAGTAGCGCGCACAGGTTGCCGCGCACAAAAATTTTCTCCTTCTCGTTTAGGTTCTTTTTTTCCTGTTGTCACGCCCGTAGGGTTCAGTGTGGGGAGGCGTGACAGGGGTACGGATGCGGTGCAACTAGCAGGGGAGTTGACCGCATCCGCTTTTTTTGCCGCCTGCTCCTGTTCATTCCGCCTTACGGCTTGCCTGATTTTCCATCCAAATAGTCCAACAAGACATTCGTCATCACTTTCACACCAATCACCAGGCTGTTTTCATCCGCATCAAATTCGGGCGTATGAATCATGGCTGTGATGCCCTTGGACTGATTGCCCACACCAAGGAAATAGAAAAATCCCGGAATCACTTTTTGATACAGTGAGTAATCTTCGGCCCCCATTTGCGGCCGGGGGGTGATGATATTGGCGTCGCCCAGCACGCGCTTCATCGTGGGCAGCGTCGCTGCCACCAACGCCGGATCGTTGTAAGTCACCGGGTTGTTACCGCCAAATTCCAACTCATAGGTTGCGCCATACGCCGACGTCACCCCCGCCAGAGTCTGTTTCATCATCGCCATGGCCTGTGCCCGCACGTCTTCATTGAGCGTGCGCATCGTGCCTTCCAGGCGAACTTCATCGGCGATAATGTTAAAGCGGTTGCCGCCATGAATGCTGCCGATCGTGATAACCAAAGGTTCCTGTGTATTGATACGGCGACTGCGGATGGATTGCAGCGCGGAAATGCATTCAGCAGCCACGACCACCGTATCAATGCCATCGTGCGGATATGCGCCGTGCACTTTTTTGCCGCGCAGCGTTATCGCAAACCGATCAGAAGAAGCCATCGCCGGGCCGCTGTTGACGCCAATCTGGCCGACTTCGATGTTGGGCATCACGTGCAGCCCAAAGATTGCTGACGGACGCGGGTTTTCCAGACAGCCTTCGGCAATCATCAACTTCGCCCCGCCTTCTTCGCCGGGCGGCACACCTTCTTCTGCCGGTTGAAAGATGAATTTGACCGTACCGCGAATCTGGTCGCGCATCTTGCTCAGCACTTCGGCAACGCCCAATTGCACGGTCATATGTACATCGTGTCCGCAAGCGTGTTTCACGCCGTCGTTGCGCGACTTGTAAGGCACGTTCAGCGTTTCCTGAATGGGCAGCGCATCCATGTCGGCGCGCACGGCCACGACACCGCCCGGCTGTTTCCCTTTCAACAACGCCACCACACCGTGTTTGCCCACGCCGGTTTTGACTTCATCCAGGCCGAGTGCGCGCAACCGTTCGGCGACAACGCGCGCGGTGCGTTCTTCGCGATTGGAAAGTTCCGGGTGCATATGAAAATCACGCCGCGTTTCGACCAGCCTGGCGCGCAAACTTTCAGCCGCGCGCGCGATGTCTTCACCACGTTCGACGTTGCCGGTGGCCGCATCAGCCACGCGATTGCGCCAGAACGATCCGGCAGCCAAGCCAGCAACAAGCAACACCGCCATCAGCCATCTGAGTTTCATCTCTCGCCTCCTGATGTTCGATTCGTTTGATTGAAATGGGAATGTCGTTCGGAAAATGGTGACAAGTCGGCAGAAACACGCCGACTTGTCACTGGCGCGCACGGTACAAGACTGTGCGGCAGTTGGTCAATGCGGCGAATTTTGCAGAAGCTTTCCGCCTCCGCTACAATCCGCGCGCTATGAAAACCTTTGCACAAAAAGCCGCGCGCCTGCCCCAACTGGGCGTTGGCCTGTCAGGAGAATTCAACATCGCAGCCAAAGGCATGGACGTGAACTGGTTGCAGGAGCATTACCCGGCGCTGGTTCATTTTTACGAATACGGCGGCGACCTGGAACGCGGTCTGGATGCTGGCGTGCGTCGTTGGGCAGCCAATGGATTGCCAACCACCTATCATTTTCTGGACATCAATCTGGAAGAGCGCGCAGACCTGGATGCTCACTGGATGCGGCAAACCAAAGCGCTGGCCACAGAAATCAACGCCGCCTGGTTGTGTGGCGACGCGGGGCGCTGGCATTTCGGCTTGCGCGAACGCGGCCACGGCATGTTGATGCCGCCGATTCTCTGCCCTGAATCTGTGCGCGAAACTGCTGAGAGCATTCGCCAAATCGAAGCCGAAACCGGTTTTGCCTGTTTGCCTGAAAATCCGCCCGCCGTGATTTATCTGGGCGAAATGCACATCCTGGATTATTTCGCGCAAGTGGCCGAGCAAGCCGATTGCGGGTTGCTGCTGGATTGCGCGCATCTGGCCATCTTTCAACACACGCGCAATTTGCCGCCGCTGGCTGAACTGGATAATTTCCCGCTCGAACGCGTCATCGAAATGCACGTCGCAGGCGGCGCATTTGCCGAAGTTGACGGTTATTCCTATATCGAAGACAACCACTCGCCTGAACCGTTACCCGCGACCTGGGAGATTCTGGAATACGTCATTCCGCGCGCCAAAAACCTGAAAGCCATCGTGTTTGAGTGTGAACACAACACGCCCGAAAGCTGTCTGGGCGTTTTCACCCGGCTGAACGAATTGTTTCCTGCGCCGGTTGCCGTGCGCGAAGGAGCCGCCGCGCAATGAGCCATCACACGCTGCAAAAGCTGGTGGTGCGCCTGCTCTTTGACGCGCATTTCGTCGCCCGGCTTTATGATCAGCCGGAACAAACCCTGGCCGAATTCGATCTCACCACAGCGGAACGCGCACAATTGTTGGCGGTTGACCGGCGCGCCTGGGGTTACGATGAACTGCGTCAACGACGCACGCTGCGCACGCTGGTCGAAGAGTTCAAAATTTCCACCACCATCATTTTGTCTGAAACGCGCTCGCTGGCTTCGCTGGAACGCTTTTTCGCCAGCGCGTTGTTTCATCGCGCCGTGCAAGAACGCGGTTCATTAGGAATGGCATTCGCGGAGTTTTTGCTGGCGGGACAACGCGAAGGCGCCTGGACAGCGCCGCAATTGCCGGATTTGATCCGCCTGGAAGCGACCATCGCCAGTTGTCGGCGTACGCTGGCCCGTGAAGGTGAACACCAGACAACCGAACTACCCACCACCATCAATGATCGTGCGCGCGTGCGGCTGGCGCCGGGATTCGGCGTCGGCAGTTTTCAGGCAAACACTGTCGCCACGATCCAGCACGTAGAGCAATTTTTGTTTGAGATGAGTTTGATGCCCGCGATGGCGCTTTGCGACGATGCTCCACGGCTGAGCGGTTTGCCCGCGGTCGAATCGCAAAAGAAAACCTACCTATTGTTCAGCCCTGGCGCAAACGGCATCACGCTGACCGAAATAGACAAGGCCAGCTATCTGTTGCTGTTTGAAACCAAACGGCCAGTGGAAATTCGCGGCTTGCTGGCGCGTTCGGCCTCCGGGCGAAACGCACGGCAACCTGCCGAAATCCTGTCAGAATGGTTAGAGCACGGCGCACTGATGTTGCTCGACTAACTCGCGGCACCAATGCGCCGCGCCGATCTCGCCAGACTGTTCCTCAAAACTCGCCATCAGCTTTGAACTTCGCCTGCACGTTTGCGCGAAACTGCGCGCCAGCCTTGGCCATGTGCGCCAGCATTTCCGCGTTTGTCATGCCAGTCGTCTCGCGCGCCGCCGGAATCACCGTCTGGCATTCGTTTGTATCCATAAACCGGGCGGCATCGAGCAAACGAGCTTCGTCTTCGGCGGGAACGGCCAGAAAGCCATGTTTGTCGGCGTGAATCAACTGGCCCGGCGAAATGCGACGGCCAAAAACCTCGACGTCGCAGTTCCAGCGCACCGGCCACGAATGCGCGTGTCCGACGCATAACCGGCGCGCCAAGGCTTTGAACCCGGCATAGGTCATTTCATCCACGTCGCGGATCGCGCCATCGGTAATTGTCCCGACGCACCCCAGCGCGCGATGTACGTTGGCGTTGACTTCGCCCCAGAACGCGCCGAGCACTTGCGGTTTGTCCAAATCCTGCACGACGACGATCTTCGGACCCGGCACACTGGCGACGTATTCGCGATATTCACGCAACGCCGCCGGGTTGTTCTGTTTGTGCGCCGGGTTTCCCGGCTCGCACACTACGGTCACGGCGTAACCGATCATCGCCCCCATTTGCGGCATGAAATCCGTCGTCTCTTCCAGATTGAAGGCGTCATGTGCTGCGTCGTGCGCCGTGATCTGTTCCCACCCGTTATAAATCGTGGGCGTATTCCAACGCCGCAGCTCCAACAGATCAGCGTGACTCAATCGCGACCCAGCGTTCCCTGCCCCAGACACTGCAACAGTCATCTTGCTTGCTCCTCCAGCGAATTTTGTTGACCTGAAAACCTGTCGTTCATCCGAACGAGGGGGCAGTGTACCAGCCTCGCTTGAAAGGCTCTATCAATTTGGCACGCGCGTCTGCCTTCTCGCACAAACACCGACGCACTCTGCTAACGGGTAGCGCCGGATCGAACGGCAGCGGCGTCAGCAGAAGACAGAATCACCAGACTGCCACGATACATTCCCATGCCGCAAGTAAATTGCACTTCGCCCACGGGCAAGGCTGGCAATCGGAGCAAAACGGTTTCGCCCAACGGCAACGCTTGTTTGATTCCCAGCGCCGGAAAAACGATCTGCTGTGCGCAATTCGGCTGTTTGTCGCGCGTGATAGCCAACACAATGGGTTTGCCTGTTTGGTTGTCGGGCAGCGAAATTCGTGCGGGTTGAAATCCGCGCGCGCCCACCGTCAACCGAACCGCTTCGGCGGGAATTTCAACCGCACTCGCAACCACTGGCGCAGCCGCTGTCACACGCAACACAAACGGTTGCACCAGAACTTCGCCCGCCACCTGAAACTGCGCCCAAAGTTTGTACAGCCCCGGTTGCGGGAAACTGGTCAAGACACGAATTTCCGTGGGCGGCGGACCTGGCGCAAGCGCTTCTGTGGCGTGCACGTGCGATTGCGCAACGGACGCGGGTGTTGCGCCGCTATCGTTCTCAAGTGGATGCGCGTGAATGAAATGCTGCCGGGCTTCATCGAGCAGCACAAAATGTCCCCACGCGCCCAGATACGGTTCCAGCCCGGCGGCAGTCTTCCCCGTCGCCGCCTCACGAACCGTGAATCGTAATTCCAGGTCTACTCCGGCACGCAGCGGTTGCGCACGATGCAATTCGACTTCAAGCCCTCCCAACCGTTTGCGCCAGGTTTCATCCGCGACCAGCGGCGCGGCCTTGCGCGCAATTCCGCCCAGATCAAGCCTGAAAACTTCGACGCGTTGCGTGCATCCGGGCGCAGTGAAATCGGCATACAACCGATAACGTCCGCCGTGACGAAAGACGTGTGTGATCTCATAGACATCGCCCGCGACCAGCACGGGATGAATGTGATCGAACTCTGCCAGATCGTCTGAAATCACCAGCAAGTGCAATGGGCGTTCGTGCACAGACTCTAAAAATCGTACCGGCGCGCCCTGTGCATTACGCACCTGAAAGCGCAACTGCAACGGCGTATTGGCTGTCAGCGCCGCGCCGTTTACGCGCAAGGTCACGCTCGGCGCGCCGTCTGTCGCCTGTTGAAACAACTCTTTGCCTGCCGACACAGCAACAAACTCTTGCGCCGAATCCTGAAATGCATCCGCCAATTCAGCCGAAGAAACCTGTCCGAAATACTTCCCCGCCAGCAAGTATGGAAACGCCAACCGCCCCGCAGCGTCAGTCGTCAAAAAGTAAGCGTAGGTGCCTTGCGGATATTCCGGTGTGACCGCGAAACGGCCATTGCATTCATCCAGATCGCCGCTGCCTGCGGCAAACTCGTAGTCTTCGACAAAGGTGCCCAGCGGAAATTCCGCGCTGACGTCGGGTCCGCTTTGACTCGGCGTCAACGCCGTGCCATCTGGCAAATGCGTGCGCCGCGACATCGTCCGCAACCGGTAACTTGAACGCAGACGCCGCAAATTGCCGCTGCCATCGCGTTGCGCATTCCCCCAGGGCCCGTAAATCGGATAGCCGTCAAACGCGTAACCAAGAATCGGCGAATGCCTGCTGCCGTCAGCGATCAACTGCTCCAACAATCCCAGACTCAAGCCATGTGCCAGCGTTGCGCGTTGACGCCCGCTGGCCACGTGCGCGCCGTCATCCGCAATCGCCAGCGCATCGAAATGCCACAAATTCTGCGCGCGATACGATCCGGCCTCAGCCTGGTTATAAAGCGGCACTCCGTTGATGAATACGCCCAGCACATCAGGCCGTACGCTGGTGCGTGCGCCTTTGGCCGGTTGCGGATTGCGCGGCACTCGAAACGTCAATTGCCGCACGCGTTCCAACTCTTCCGCAGGCGTTTGCAACGGCCCCAGGTAATACAACGAAATGCCAGCAGATTGGATTTCAACCTGCCGTTCGCGCACGGTCACGGCGTGAACTTCGGGACGCACGCGCGTCAACGATGCAGGTTGATTTCCTGCCGGATTGACAAGCCAGGCCGTGGCCACTGGTTCTGCCGCTTGCGCATACAGAACCAGCCAACACAGCAGAGGGAAACACAGCAACCGAAAATTCCAATGCCTCATTGCTCTATCCCTGCTTCGGAGAGAAGTCACTTGATGGTGACGTTGACCAGATTGGCGACCTTGCCGTTTGAAGTGATCGCAATATCCACCTTGCCTTTGCCTGCGAGTGCGCTGGGCAACAGCAGATTGTATTGATCCAAACCGCTGAACACGCCTTGCGGACCGGCATACGCAACCGTGGCATTGCTGCCGCCGATTTGCGCGCTGACCGTGGGATTGGCTGACGCATTGCCCAGGCCGCTGCCAAACAACACCAGATAAACCTGTTCCGTGGTGGAACCGACCTCAATCGCCGTCGGCGTCAGTGCGCCGCCTGCAACCTGAAAGATCGCTTCGATCAGTTGTTGGCCATTGCTGCGCACACGCACGACATATCCTGCCGCCAATCCGTCGCCATTGAACTGAAACAGATTAGGATAGGACGTCACCACATTGAGCGCGCCAGGAATCGAAACGCCGCCCGCCGTCAGCGTCACCGTCGCCAATCCCGGCGCGACCGATTCAGGTACGCGATAATTCACCTGTCCCGGCGAAGCGTATGAAATCGGCGCAGAGTGCGTCATTCCCGCCGCATCGCGAATGCTCACTGTTGTACCGGCCAACACAAACGGCCAGTTCAATGAGTCTGCTGCCGCCGTCCCCGTGGCCAGTTTTGCGCCAAACAACGGAAACGCCGCGACCAAAGCGCCGGGCGACGTTGGGCCGCCTTCAAATGAAGCTGCCGAAACGTGCATGGAGCTGAGCCGCACACCGCCGCCGCCGATGTCATTGCGCGCGGAATTGCTGTAACTGCTGCCATCCAGCACGTTGAACACCGCCACCCCGTTCACCCATAACCCGATCGCGCCCAGCCCCGTGTTGCGTTTGGTCGTCGCGGCAGACGGAACGCGCGGAATCATCGCGCGATTGTTTTGCGCGCTGGGAAAGTTGGGAAACACGCCGCCATTTGCGCCATCAATGAACCACGGCCCCATTGCGTAACTGCTCAGATTGTTGGCGGTGATATACACGGCGGCATCGGTGTAGCTGATGCTTTGCGTATCGGCTTTGGTTGGCGTGGTCACGCTGCCGCTCGTGCGCCCGCCCGCAGGCACATCCACTGGCCAGGTCGTTTTTGCTCCTGCCGAAGGATCAAAGCCGCTGACAGCGCGCGCTTCCTGTTGCGAATTTTTGGTGTACCACGAGCTGAGTTGCGGCACGCTGTTGGCGGTTTGTGCATAAGCGCCATTGGCAAAAAAGCTTTGCGCGGCGGCTGGCGCGGCAGCATTGTTGCTGCCGGTGACGTTGCCGTAATACTGCAAACCGATCACATACGGAAACGCAGGCGAGCCGTCTTCGTTGATGGTCACGAAATAGGCATAGGTGCCGTTGGGAAATTCGGGCGTGACGGCAAACCGTCCGTTGTACTGATCCAGATCGCCCAGCCCTTCGACAAATTCGAAGTCCTCGATATAACGCCCCAGCGGAAACGTGTCAGAAATTTCCGGGCCAGCCTGGTTGGCTGCCAACGAAGCCGAAACGCCGGGATGATGCGCCAACGCCCAGTTTGGCAAAGTCGTGCGCTGATTGATGCTCCGCAAACGAAAGCCGGGTTTCAGGCGCCGGACGGTACTGTTGGGGTTCAGCGGCTCGCCGTATCCATACGGCCCGTAAATCGGATAGCCATCAAACGACCAACCCAAAATCGGCGAATGCTTCCAGGGCGCGGTTTTCTCGCGGTAATTGACGCCTGTGCGTCCGCTGTTGACCTTGACCAAATTGTCATCCAGTTGCGCCCGCAAACAGATCGGATGAATGTGATGATGATATTGTCCGTTGCCCGGCTGATGACCGAAGCATTTGTCAAAGGTTTGAAACTCTCCGTAATAGGCATTGCGTAACCAAATGCCATCGCCTTGTTGTCCTTGCGCCCAGGCAGTTGTGCCAACCGCCAGCCAGAAAACGAACAAACACCACAAGCTACGTTTTAGCGCGATTCTCATCGTTTCTCTCCAGGTTCGTGTTTCGTTACTACAGCGTTTGCGACGGCTGGGAGAGTACGCGCCGGATGTTAAGGCTTGATGTAAGGCGCTATCGGATTTGTAAAGATTCGGTTAAGCCAGTTGCGGGAGAAGGAAACGCGGAATGTAGCGGTGTGCGGGCAAGTGGGAGGGAAAACTAAAATGCCTGCAGAACAAACGCTGACCAGCAGCGAGTTGTCCTGCAGGCAAATTGGCAAACTTACAAATTGGCCAATCGTTTGTCGGCGTCGCCAAAACGATCCAGTTGTACACCCATCATATCCATCAGTGACAGATACAGGCTGCAGGCACGGCGGTTTTCGTTGCCCTTGTCCAGATAATCCAGAATGCGCCCCGTTTGCAGCGCACCGCCCGCTTTGCCCGCGAGCACAATCGGCAGGTGATCTGCGCTGTGCGCGTCGCCATCAAACAGGCTGGAAGCAAACATCAGCAATGAATTGTCGAGCAGCGACGTTCCGCCCTCGTCAATCGCCTTCAGGCGTTGCACCAGATAGGTGAACTGTTGCACGTGGTACTGATTCGTTTTCAGATACATCGCTTCGAATTCGGGCGCTTTGCCGTTGTGCGTCAGGTCCAGATGCAACGCGCCGCGTACGCCTTCGAGAAAGCGGAAGTTCATTTGCGACAGATCGTTATTGAGCATCAAGGTCGCCAGACGCGTTTTGTCCATCTGGAAGGCAAGCACAACCAAATCCAGCATCAGCTTCATGTGTTCGGGAATGTTTTGCGGAAGCTGTTCGCCAGGACGCGCCAGGTTTGGTTGTTTCAACGTAGGCCGCCAACCTTCCAAACGTTCCTCTTTGGCGGCGTGGTCAATACGCTTTTCGATGTCGCGGATGGATTCCAGATATTCATCCAGCTTGCGGCGGTCGCTGGTGCTGACTTTTGGTTGCAACGAATGCGCTTCGGCCAGCACGGCGTCAAGAATGCTGCGGTCAAGCTGGCGACCTTTGCCATCGCCGACCAACTGGTCAAACGTGCGCGAAGGGTAAATCTCCTTGGTCGCCGGTTTGGTCGGCGAAACCCAGGAGATGTTCGAGCCATAAATCATCGAAAGCCCGTCTTCGAGCCGCAATTCGTTCGGTTCGATGCCCAGCACCAGGCTCGGCACGGCAGTGCGATTGCCGATGCGTTGCGCCAAAATCTGATCGAAGCTGGTGCCGACGCGAATCTCTTTGGGATCGAGACTGACCGGCGCGCCCGACAACAAATTCATACGGCCCAAGTGCGGACTGGTCGAGGTGAAGGCTTTCTGGTGATACAGGCCACGCAAAAACACGATGTCTTCGCTGATGGGTTTGAGCGGTTCGGCGGCTTTGCCAAATTCCATCGCCGCGCCGCTGCCTTTGGCCCACCAATGAATCGGCTCGACACCATTGGAAAAGAACACGTGCGCAAAACGAATCGGCGGTTTGTTGGAAATGACAGGCTTGCCGTCTTGCGCCAGCACGGGCAAGGATTCCAACCAGGGCAAGGCCAGCGCCACGCCTGCTCCGCGCAAAAAGTTTCGCCGTGAAGTTCTCATCATCTTCGTCACTGTCGTGCTCCTTGTGTTGTTGCCGCCGCATTGAGGGCGATCTTGTTCGTCGCCGGTTTTGCCGCCGGTTCTTCTTGCGCCAACCGATAGCGAAATTGTTTGCTGGTCGCGATTTCGGTTGCCAATCGCGCAAAAGTCGCGTCACCGCCCGCATTGACCATGCGTTCGACCAGCAATTGATCTGACGCCAGCACGGTTCGCCCTAACGCGTAGCCCACCAGTTTGTGCGCAAGCGTTTTGCGCACTTGTGGTTCTTTGCCGCGAATGTAGGCCAGCAATCCGTCCACTCCGGCGATTTCGGTTTTGTCGGTCAGCGCGGCGCTGTCTTCAATCGGTTTGCCATCGGCGTATTTCTCGCGCCAACGTCCGGTCGGATCGTAATGCTCCAGCGAAAAGCCGAGCGGATCAATGCGCGTGTGGCAATTGGCACAGGTCGCATTGCGTTTGTGTTGTTCCAGTTTGGCTTTGAGCGAAAGCCCGCCAAAGAGTTTGTCATCCGCTGGCAATGAACCGGCATCCGCGGGCGGCGGCGGCACCGGCGTGCCCAGAATGCGCCGCAAAATCCAATCGCCGCGTTTGACCGGACTGGTGCGCAACGGCGCGGAAGTCACCGTCAGCACAGCTCCTAAACGCAACAAACCGCCGCGATGAAAGGCGTTCGCGCCCGTCACCAGTTCGGCCCGTTCGACGGATTTCACCTCTTTATTGATGCCATAGAATTTGGCCAGGTCTTTGTTGAGAAAGGTGTAATCGGCATAGAGCATTTCGTTCAGCGGGCGTTCTTTGCGAATGACATATTCAAAAAACGACACCGCTTCGTCATACATCGCGTCTTTCACGTCGTCGGTGAATTCGGTGAAGCGACTGGTGTCTATGCCTTTGTGCTGGTCGAAGTGATAAAACCCCAGCCACTGCCCGAAAAATTCCGTGGCCAGCCGCCGCGCTTTTTGGTCGGCGAGCATGCGTTTGACCTGTCGCTCGATGCCTTGCGCATCGGTCAGTTCGCCTGCGGCAGCGGCACGGCGCAATTCATCATCGGGAATCGAAGCCCACAGGAAATAGCTCAACCGGCTGGCCATCTCCCAATTGGTCAACGGTTTCAACCCGGAAGCGGTTGCGCTGTTGCGCCCCTGTTCGCGAAACAGCACCTTGGTTGAAAGCAAACCGTTCTCCCCGCGCCCTGAGGTGAACGCTCCTTGCGTAATTTCCACCCGATAGAGGAATTGCGGTGCGACCAGAATGCGCGTCAACACGGCTTGAATCGCTTTGCGATGATCGGCTTCGGCGGCCAGCGCCTTGTCATAAAACGCGCGCAAGCTGGCTTTTTCGCTTTCCGTCAACGGACGCCGCCAGGCGCGATTGGCAAATTCCAGACAGTCGTTGACGTGCCCGGCGCGCGCGGCCAATTGCGCCGCCGTCACCGCATCGTAATGCGCGCGCAGCTCTGTCACATACTTTTGCATCTCTGCGGGCAAGGTCGCGATGCGCGCCTTGTCCATTTGCGTGATGCCCTGCCCTTTCAAATCCACGTTGTAGTGTTTCGCCAGCAAGCGCAAATAGTTGTCGTGATATTCAAATGACGCGTACAAATCATGCCAGGCCTGATCCAGCCGCTTGCGCGTGGCGGCATCAATCAGGTTTTCGACCAGAAAGCGGTCATCGCGGATGTATTTGACCTTGACCACAAATTCGTCGTGCTCCGGCACGTTGTACGTGTTGTCGAACGGATCGGGCACGGGGTCTTTGTCGGCGGGCGTGGGTTCGCTGTGGGAATTCGGCGGCAACAGCGAAGCGTATTCGAGCACGCCGGCTTTGAATGATTTGAAGGCCTGGCTTTGCATATCGCCAAGCAGTACACGCGTCGGCTGTCCGCGCGTCTGCCCATCGGCGCGATCTGAAATCACGATGCGGACAACCTGTTCCCGATTGCGGCCCAATTCAGCGTCTACTTGCATGTTGAGCGACATCGGCGTTTCGGGCATCGGGATTTCAAACATCACTGGACCTTCTGACGCGAAATCGTTCGGGCCAAGCGGTGTGCCATCCGGGCTGTGCCCGAAATGCAAGCGCGCGGCAGTTTCAGGGCTGACCAGTTCGGGCAAGGTTTTGCGCGGGCCGGGCGGCACAATGCCACGCCGCAAATTGGCTGCGGCTTCGGCGTCAGCCGCCAGCACCACGGCAGATTCGCCCGCCGCGACCGTATTGCGCGGCGTGATCGGGCGGAAACCAACCGTCAGATTGCGCCAGATGATCACCGGTTTGTCGCCCATCGCCGGATTGACGGTCGAGACATTCAAATAAATCTTTGCCGGACCGGGTTGCACCGGGCCGCGACCGCCGCCGCGCACATACGCAAAGCGATGCGTAGATTTGACGTTCAATGTGCGGTCGCTGAATTCGAGCGGGCTTTCATCGCCTGCCCCGCCCGCCGCCAGATCGCCGCGCGCAAACAACCAACTGGGCCAGGTGACGATAAATTTCTGCAAGTCGTCACAACCGGCGCGTGCCTTGGTCGCCACGGCTTGCCGGTCGCCCTCCGGCGCAGGCAAATTGCGCCAGCGCGCCACGATTTCAGACGTCGGATAACCCAGCACAGGCTTGTTCATCACCTGCCAGACATGCTGGGCAAAGCGCTGTGTGATGCCTGCGCGTTGTGCCAGCGTTTTCAATGTGACATTGGCTTCGCCCAGCGCGGCGCGATGTTTGAATTGCCACGCGACATAGAGCGCTTTGCCGTATTTGTCCAAACCGAATGGCCGTCCGCCTTCGCCGGAAACGGTACGAATGCCGTAGGTCGCATAAATGTCCTTGATGCGTGTCACGGCGGAAAGTTCAAAGCCCGATTTGCCCGGATGCGTGAAAAATTCCAGCGGCCCGGCGCCGATCACCGCGTGGTTGGCCACGGTTTTGGCTGCCGCCAGATAACGTTCCAGGTTGGCGTCTTGCATAAACTGCACGTCGCCAAAATTCGTGAAGCCTTCGCCACCGACCGAATCGCTGGCCGAATCAATGCCGACATTCAAATCCACGCCCGTGAGGTCTTTGATTGTGTACGCGTATTCGCCGCTGGTCAGTCGCCGCACGGTGACGCGTCCCGGATCGCCGTCGTGTTTGACGGCATAGGCGCGCAATTCGCTGCGAATCCAGGCGGCGGCTTTGGTGCGCTCTTCGTCGCTGGGTTGCGGCATGGATTTGGGCGGCATGGATTTGTCTTCCAATGCCTGCGCGACTTTTTCCCAGGTCTGAAAGTCTTCGCCAAACGAAGCCTTGACAAGCAATTGCTGGACGCTGACCCCGGCTTTGGGCGCTTTCTGGCCGTGACAGGAAATGCAGTATTCGTTGAACGTCGTTTGCACATCTGCCGGAGTCACCTGTTTGCCCGCCGCCGTGCTGGTCACATTCCAGGACGGTATGCCGCCCATCAACAGCACGGCCAGCAAGCCCGCCAGCCCCACAAGCGCGGCTTTTCCCCCACGGAAATTGTTCGTGGCTTCGCGCTTCCGCAAGCTTCGCCTGACACGATCGGACTTCATCTTCGCTGCACCTCGTTGTGTGAAATGTTGGGACGTCTTGCCGGATTTCCGCACCGACGAGCAAGACAACCTGCTGGTGGATTTACAAGTTAGACAATTCGTAAGGCGGCGAAATTTTGCGCGAGTCCGGGAAGCGAGTCAACACAGGTGGCTCTGGCTTCCCTGCCGCCAGTTGATAATACGGCCGAGGCGGATTTCTGGTTACTGCGAAAGCGGGGACAGACAAACAATCTGTCCCCGTCTGTGGCGCGCGCGTTGCTTAATCGGCGGCGGCAGCGGTTGGCGCGGTCAACGTCAGCGGCAACCGCACTTGAAAGCAAGTGTCGCCCGGTTGCGACTTCACGCGGATTTCGCCGTGATGTTTGCGCACGATGCGATAGACCGTATCCAGTCCCAATCCGGTGCCTTCGCCTTGCGGTTTGGTGGTAAAAAACGGTTCGAAGATACGGCCCTGAAGGTCGGGCGGAATGCCGGGACCGTTGTCATTGATTTCGACCAAAATGTGATCGCCTTTGAGCGACGTGCGAATCCAGATTTTGCCTTCTCCGTTCATCGCTTCGATGGCATTGACGATCAGGTTGGTCCAGATTTGGTTGAGTGCGCCGCCATACGCGGTGATGCGCGGCAAATCAGCGGCATATTCGCGGATGACTTCGACACCGCGTTTGAGTTTGTGGTTGAGAATGATCAGCGTGTTTTCCAGCCCCTGATGCACATCCACCTCCTGCAGGGCGGCGCGATCCATGTAGGAATATTCCTTGATCGCGCGCACCAGATCAGAAATGCGAATCATGCTCTGTTCGATTTCCTTGACCAATTCGCGCGATGTCCAGGTGGCATTCAACCATTGCAACGCATCATTTAACGCCTGCCCGGACAAACACGCGGCCAGCTTATCCAGTTTGTCTTTGTGTAATCCGGCGCGGACAAACGTCGGAGCCAGCTTCCACCCATCGGTCACGTCGTGTTCATCCAGCCAGGCGTTGAGTTCGTCTTCGCATTCGCTTTCGGCCAGCGGATCGAGCGCGGGCGCAGCCGTCAAACAAGACGCGGCGTCTTGTTGAAAGCGGGTCAGAAACGAAGTTTGCTCTGGCGTCAGGGTTTGCAAACTGAGCGTCAGGCAAAGCGTGTTGAGCGTTTGCAAGCTTTCGCCCAGATGCTGCGACGCGCGGCGTGCGGCAGAGGCAGGATTGTTCAGTTCGTGCGCCAATCCGGCGGAAAGCTTGCCCAAGGCCATCAGTTTGTCGTGGCGTTCGTCCACGCGGGTGATTTCGCGCACGCGGTCGCTGAGCACTTCGACCAGCCGCTGCGTCAACAGCGGAAAGCGTTGCATCATTTCTGGATAATGCTTTGTTTCCAGCCAGAAGATACGGCTGGGCGCAACCGCCAACACTGTCGCGCCATAATGCGTCATGCGCGAAAATGGCAGCTTGCCGCTGATGCCGCCTTGCGGAATGACGTAAACCTGGCCATCCGCGCCGGGGCCTTCCAGACGCGCCTGTAATTCCCCCGCGAGCACAATGATCAGGCGATCCGCTTCGCTGCCTTCGCGCAGATAGATTTCATTTGCCGCCAGATGCACTTCGCCGCCACGCGCTAACAACCAGGGAAAGACTTCCGCCTCGATGTCTTTCAAAGCGGGAATTTCGCGTAATTGTGCGTCCAACCGTAATTTGTCGTTTTCTGTCATCACAACTTGCTCAGATATTGATGAATGAATTGCACGGCAATCGAGCCTTCACCGACGCTTGATGCCACGCGTTTGACCGAACCGTGCCGCACATCTCCTGCGACAAAGACGCCCGGCACGCTGGTTTCCAGCAAAAACGGCGCACGTTCCAACGACCAGCCCTTTGGTTTGTGTCCGTCGTGCAGCAAATCCGGCCCGGCCAGAATAAACCCGTGTTCGTCGCGCGCCAGCTTGCCCGCCAGCCATTCGGTGTGGGGTTGCGCACCGATAAAAATAAACAGCGATTTGGTCGGCAAAGTCTCGTTCGTCTTTGCCTCGGCATCAGCGATGGTAATCGCTTCCAGATGATCAGCGCCGTGCGCTTCGACCACATTGACGCGACAACGCACGGTGATGTTGGACGTCGCCGCAATCTGGTCAATCAGATATTGCGACATCGTCGCCGCCAAACTGACGCCGCGCACCAGCATCGTGACTTTGCGCGCATATTTGGACAGATGCATCGCTGCCTGTCCGGCAGAATTCGCCCCGCCGACGACAAAGACTTCTTCATCGCGACAAGCGATGGCTTCGGTCATGGCTGCGCCGTAATAAACGCCTGCGCCAGCCAACCGCTCTGTGCCCGGCACATCCAGTTTGCGCCAACTGACGCCCGTCGAAATCAGCACGACGTGGCTGCTCAATTCGCTGCCATCGGCCAATTGCACAAACCGGTACGAATCCTGACAGCGCAATCCGACGGCTTCAGCGGCCAGGGTTTCCACGCCAAAGCGGCGCGCCTGGGTGACGGCTCGCCGCGCCAGATCAGCGCCGCTCAACCCCGACGGAAAGCCCAGGTAGTTTTCGATGCGCGAACTGGTGCCCGCCTGACCGCCGGGCGCTAACCGCTCAACCATCACGGTGCGCAATCCTTCAGACGCGCCATACACCGCCGCCGCCAATCCGGCAGGGCCGCCGCCAATGATGACCAGATCGTAAAACTGCTGATCAGCGCTGGTGCGCAATCCGACTTTTTGCGCAATGCGCGCCGTGTCTGGCGCTGCCAGGCGTTCGCCATCGGGAAAGATCACCAACGGCAACCGTGGCTTGACCTCACCGTTGAGCCATTGCGCTGCGTCGGCATCGCTTTCCACATCCAGCCACAGATACGGCACGTGATTGCCCGCCAGAAAACTTTTGATGTCCAGCGCCTGCGGCGACCAGCGATGCCCAACGACACGAATGCCTTCAAACGGCGGACGAAACGACGCCAGCCAGTCATCCAGCAAATCATTCAGCACAGGATAGAAATTCTCTTCGGGCGGGTCCCACGGCTTCATCAGGTAATAATCCACGCGCGCTTTGTTGATCGCGTGAATGGCCGCTTCAGTGTCGGCATACGCTGTCAGCAACGCGCGTTTGGCTTCGGGAAAGAGCGCGTTGGCTTGTTCGATAAATTCGACGCCCGTCATTTTGGGCATGCGCTGATCCACCAACATCAGCGCCACCGGGTCATTGCGCTGTTTCAGTTGGCGCAACGCATCGAGCGCCGTTTCGCCGGAAGCCGCGCGCAAGATGCGAAAACGATTGCCATATTCCCGGCGCAAGTCACGCTCGACGGCGCGCAAGACTTCGGGGTCGTCATCTACAGTCAGTAAAACGGGTTTTGCCATATCGTCATTGTGCGGCAACACCGCGTCATCCACCAACCCCGACCACCAACGCCAGACGGTAACGAAGTGCCGCTCGTCGTTTTCGTCTTGTCAGCCGGTCAACAACCTGACCAGCAAGGCGGCCCGCCGTGGCAGGTCAGCAATCAGAATGTGTTCGTGTGTGGCGTGCGCCCCGGCGCCGGCCACACCCAATCCATCCAGCGTGGGAATGCCCAGCGCCGAGGTGAAGTTGCCATCGCTGCCGCCGCCTGCTGCGCCTTCCGCCAGAACGAAGCCCAGGTCAGCCGCCAGTTGCCGCGTCTGTTCATACAATCCGGCGCTTTGCGGCGTACGTTCAAGCGGCGGACGATCCAATCCGCCCGTCAATGCCAACCGCGTGCCCGGCACTGTTGCGCCTAAACGTTCGATCTGTGCCATCACGCGCGTCGCTTGCGCCATCGTCCAAAAGCGCACATCAATTTCGGCGCGGGCCTGTCCGGCCACGACGTTTCTGCCGCTGCCGCCGCTGATCACGCCGACATTGACCGTCAGCCCCGCCGCGTAATCGTTGAGCGCATGCAATTGTTCGATCTGACGCGCCAATTCCAACACGGCGCTCGCGCCGTTTTCCGGTTCCAACCCGGCGTGCGCTTCGACGCCGTGCACGAGCAGATCGTAATTGGCGATGCCTTTGCGCTGGGTTTTGGCGGCTCCGCCCGGCAACGGCGGTTCAAAGACATACACGCGATCACAGCGGCGCGCTTCGCGTTCGACCAGTGCACGCGAACTCGCGCTGCCCGTTTCTTCATCACAGGTCAGCAGAATCCTGACCGGACGGCGCACGGGCAATTGCAACGCGCACACTGCCGCCAACGCTTCCCACATCAGAACGATGCTGCTTTTCATATCAAAGATGCCCGGGCCAAAGGCGCACTCGTTTTCACAGCGAAATGGCATGCGCGACAACGTTCCCACCGGCCACACCGTATCCAGATGCCCCAGCCACATCATCGGCGACGATTCGGCTGCGGCGTCAGTGCCAAATTCAGCCAGCAAACTTGCGCCGTTTTCGCCGGGCACGAGTTGCACGGTTGCGCCCGCCGCCGCAAAACGCGGCCTCAGCCATTCGGCCAACGCGCTTGTGCGCACGGCATCCAGCGTCGGCGATTCAAACTCAACCAACGCGCGCAGGTCTTGTAACAGCGCCGCCTGGCGCGCTTGAAAATAGGCAACCAGATTCATCAGCTCACGTCTCGCTCGTTTTTGCCTCAAACCGGTTCGGTGACAATCAACCTGCCGTCCGGCTCGACCTGAATCCATTGTCCGCTTTGCAACTGCGCGAAATCTTCGCTGGGCAACGCGATCAACGGAATCGGTTTGCCATACATTTCTTCGGCCACAATCGAAGCCAGGGCAAAAAACCGGTCTACGCTGTCGGTCACCAGCGCGGCGGGCGCTTTGCCTGCGCGCACGGCTTCGAGCAACACCGAAGTCGTCGTGCTCGATCCGCGCGCACACGGCACCGCCAGCACCTGTCCCGCCGCAATTTGTCCCGACAACGGATGCCGCCGATCAATAATTTCGCCGGTCGTCTGATCGTATCCGCCCCAGAAACTGAGCGGTTCATCACTGACCAACGCCGCGCCACTGGCTGTGCCGGGCACAATCGGCGTTCCCTGAATTACTCTTCCCATAACGAATTGTCCCTGCTCACGCGCCCGCTCACCGCCGAGCGAACGCAATCTTCCAGGTTGCCAAACACGACCTGCGTATTGAGCAAACCCGGCGCGTAATAAGCATATTTGGCCGAATTGGTCATCAGCACGTTGATCTCTGGCGGCAACATCGGCGTCGCCAGCACACAGGTATCCACCGTCACCGAACCGCCGAAATCGTGCAACGCGGCCAGACTGCCTGATTGTTCAGCCAGATGGCTCATAAAACGGCTCGACGTCACCAGAAATTGCACGTTGGGATGCCGGTGTTTGCCCGCCAACAGCGGCGCGAGTTTTTGAAACTCCGCGTGTGAAAAATGCGGGCTGCCCAGCACCACCATATCCACCGTTTCGCCGACGGCAGTCGTCAACGCCCGCCGGGCTTCGCGCAATTCCGTCATGCTGACGTTGACGGTCTGTTGCGGCGCGCGTCCCTGCAAGGCCGCTTCCAGCGTAGGCGCTTCGGGCGTCACGCCGACCAGATGAATCAACGCCACCGCGCCGGAAGACGCCGACGCCGCGCACAATGCCTTGAACTGATCTTCTTCCGGCGTGACTTCCATCCCGGTCACGACCGGGATACGTTCTTGCGCGATGTGGCCGAGCAGATGTCCCAACACCGGATAAAACTCTTCGTCCTGTTGCACGCGGCGCGGCACGTCCACCAATTCAAACAGCACTTGTCCGGCGCGGTTTTCGGTCAGATGCAACCCGCTGGCTGGGACGCGTCCGGTGATTGCCGCGCAAACGTCCATCAAATCAGGATAGCGTTCGGTGCGCGCGCCGATCACCGTGTTGGCAAAACAAATCGCGTTGGATTCGCCCCAGGCGATCTGCTGGCCAAAGCTGGGTTTCAGTTCTGTTTGATACGGCGCACACGTCCAGGTCGGCACGGCCCCCATGCTTTGATACGCGACCATCTGGCGACGCGCGTTGCGCGCCCATTCGGGCGGCACGACCCATTTTTGCCAGTTGTGTTCGTCAACGCCGCTGACATTCAGCGTGGTCGGCACACAGACTTTTGCGCCCAGACTGGCCAACCGTTCGGCAAATTCCATGGTGGCTTCGCCGGTGTAAATCGTGCTGTCAATGTGCGCGGCGGTGATGTCCATCAATGTTTGCGCGCCGCTGATTTCGGCCATACGCACCAAAATGGACATGGCCATGCGATTGGCTGGGCCGCGTTCGCCCGCCAGTTGCGCCCGGTCTTCACTGCTCAAAGTTAACGTCATGCTGTTTTGCCTGTGGTTGAAATTCGCAATTCAAGATATGAACGCCACGCAATCTACACGAATTTCCCAGGCTGCGCGATGCGCGCGCGGTAAGCTACAATCCGCCCGCAATACAACGTCACCGGAAAAGCGAGAACCGCCGCGTCATCATGCCGATTGTCATCGAACACGTTCACACCATCGAAGCCTACCGCGCCATCGAAGAATTGCAACGCGACGTCTGGGGCGCTGAAGACATCGAAATCATCCCGCTCGACGTCATGCTCACCGCGCAAAAAAACGGCGGCATCGTCCTTGGCGCATACGATACGACGACAACGCCAGAACCGACGCTGGTCGGTTTCACCTTTGGCTTTCTCGGCCTGTCGCCGACCGGAGAACTCAAACTGTGTTCGCACATTGCGGGCGTGCTCAAAGCCTACCGCGACCAGAATGTCGGCTATCAGCTCAAACTCGCCCAACGCGAAGACACGCTGCGCCGTGGCATTTCGTTAATCACCTGGACGTTTGATCCCCTCGAAAGCCGTAACGCGCGCTTCAACTTTCATAAACTGGGCGTCACCTGCAACACGTTTTTGCCCAACCTGTACGGCGAAATGCGCGACGCGCTGAACGCCGGATTGCCCAGCGACCGCTTTCAGGTAGATTGGCACATCGCCAGCGAAAACGTTGTCGCCAGTTTGCAAGGCGTCGAACGACATCCCGCGCCGTCTGCCCTGCAACAATCCGGCGTGCCGTTGCTCAATGCGCCGCGCCAGCAAACCTGGCTGCATCCCGCCGAACGCGCGTTGCCGCTCTCTGGCCCCAGCGCACTGGTGCAAATCCCGGCCAACTTTCAGGACATCAAAGCCGCCGATTTGGGTCTGGCGCGCGCCTGGCGCAGCCACACGCGCGCGCTGTTTGAAACAGCATTTGCCAGCGGTTACACCGCCGTGGATTTGCTGATCGAACACGGCGCGTGTTTCTATTTGCTGCAACGCTCACGTTGAATTTTGCCTTGCGCTCTCTCAGCTAGACCTGTAGCATTTGCCACCGTCTTCGCCCCGAAGCCCTACACCCACAAACAATTTTGAAAAATCTGCCGCACAACTGCGCAGTTAACCCCATTCTCAGATTGACAGGTTTGCCAGACCGTTTGCCGCCGTCATTGCCAACGCAGCAATGACCCAAACGCGACGAATGCCGCCCCGACCACGCGCCTGATCTCAGTCTGGCGCAAAACGCTGCCACCACTCGCCGACGAGCTGCCACTCGCCGCGATTCACCATCTTTTTTAGCAGGAGTCTGTTTTGACTGATCCCGGTTA
>JAEUQO010000081.1 GCA_016789605.1 Acidobacteriota bacterium | reverse complement strand
CAGGTATGGATCCACAATAACCTTGGCAAGTTCTTCCGCAGCCCTTTCGCGTGCGGGGGAACCAAGAACACGATCTATAAACCAGTTGCAGTCTCGAACATCAAGTGAAAGACCATAATCTTGGCGTAACTTACGCTTGATAGTATCTGCTGCAGCACCAATCATTTGATTGCTGACGAAAATAAGCATGTTCGCATTGGGGAAAGTTTCCTGAAGGCGACGCACAGTACGATATATCTTGCTTTCCCAATGAGTGGACACAGAATATTGAAGAACTACATTGGGCTCAGAAAATGGAGAAAAAAGCTCACTATCGCGTCCGTCATCTCCAGCCCGATTAGCTGTGGTACGTAAATCATCAAATTCGGAAGCAAGGAATGCGGAGGCGAGTTTTTCAAATTTACTCCAGTCTGAAGATTGGAGACGATCAAGTGCAAGGCGTAAACGATCTGTGTTCATAGAAAACCTTTGATGAAGTCAAGCTTGCTAGTTGGGGCCTGAGGCTGGGGCGGCGGGGAGTATATGACTAACCTTAAAATGAGACAACCTAGCTAATTACCAGTAAATCCAGTAGAGGCTTAACTGTCTGAGCAGCCTCGCTAGGAGTTGGATGGGAAGGAGCATTGCGTTCTCCTTCCCATCCGTAATTCTGGCAAAACAATCACCGGCTGCCCCTACCCGCCGTCGCCGCCTTCTTCACCACTGTCAGCTTCACTTCCGACGGGTACTGCCGGGAATGGTGGACGGCGTTGTGCGCTGTGACGCCTTTGGTTTCGTCGTAGTTTTTCCCGCCCGTGTTCATGTTGCGGTCAAAGCGCGGGAAGTTGCTGCTCGACACTTCGATCCGAATCCGGTGACCAGCCTGGAAGAAGTTGCTGGTGGTCATCGCTTGCAGTTTTACTTTGTAGACCTTGCCCGATTCCATCCAGACCTGCGGTTTGTCGTAGCCATTGCGGTAGCGCATGCGCTGGATGGTTTCGTCCAGGTTATAGGCGCGTCCGTCCGGCAGCACGTCAATCAGCTTGACTGTGAAATCGGTGTCTTTGGCGTCCGACGAAACATACAGCGTGACTTCAATCGGGCCGCTCACTTCAACGCCTTCTTTCAGCGGTTCGGTGCTGTAGACCAGAATGTCCGGGCGTTCTTCCATCTTGCGTTGATCGAACGAACCGCCTTGCACGGCGTTGCCCGTGCAGCAGACGTTGCCGCCGAACGAAGGCACCGGGTTCATCGGGTCGTAGCTGAATTTGTCCGGGCTGTCCGTGGCCGGAGCGGCTGCGACCAATGCGCCGTCGCCTGCGCCGGTGTTGGCGCGGCCTGCGCTCGACAGGTAATAAGTCATCGGCTGCGCGCCCACAGGCGGCCACGTATCAGACGATTGCCATTTGTTGATGCCCATCGTGAAGTATTGAACCTTCGGAATCTTTTGCAGAATGCCGTTTTCTTCGCCTTTCAGGAAGCGGTCGAACCAGGCCCAGGTCAGTTCGCTGTAATTCAATCGCGCATCGCCCATGCTGCGTTCGCCGACAATGGTGTTTTCGGTGGCGCGCGTGTAAGCGCAATGCAGCGTCGGCGCGATGACGGCGTATTGCTGATTGGCGATGTCAGGCCGCGCGGTTTTGCGCACGTGATTGTAAGCGGCGAGGTTCGGCCCGACCGAAACGTCATACCACGACATAAACCAGAAGCCCGGCACGTTGATTTTCATGTTGTCGTGCCACAAACCGCCTTTGTACCAGGCCGGATCGTTCGGCGTGCGTTTGATCATCGCGCCGCCGGTGGCCACGGGCATGTCGTCGGCAAAGATGCCTTTGGGCCCGCCTGCGGCTTTCATAATGTCCATCACGGGCAAATGCCGCAGTGCTTTTGACCAATCCACGGGCGGAGCTTGTTGCGCCAGATCAAAAAACTTCGAGGCCTGAATCAATTCTTCCTGCGTCGTGTTGGGCGGAAACATCGGGCGGACTTGATTCTGTTCGCCGTACAGCCACGCGATAAAGAGCATCTGCACCGCGCCGCCGCGATACCAGTTGCCTTGTTCGTAATATTCGCCAACGCGCCCCACGCCCGCGCCGAAGCCTTGCGGAATCATTGCGGCAAAAGCCGGATTGCCTTGCGCGGCGACGGCCAGTTGCCATTCGGCGGTCGAAGAGCAACCAATCGTGCCCACTTTGCCGTTTGACCAACTTTGGCTGGAAATCCATTTCAGCGCGTCGTCGCCATCGGTCAGCGGCGGACCGAGAATGTCGTAATTGCCTTCGGAAAAGAAATGGCCGCGTTCGTTCATCGTGATGTGCGCATAACCGCGTTTGACGGCTTCGATCACGCTGCTCATATCGCGCGGCAAACCGTTGCGCACGTCCCAGTAATTGAAGTTGTACGGCGTGCGCACAAACACCGTCGGATATTTTTTCGACGTGTCTTTCGGGCGATAGACATCCGCCGCCATGCGCTTGCCGTCGCGCATGGGAATCATCAGCTTGCGTTCGACGATGGCGATTTCATGCAACTCTTTTTCGAGCGCATTGCGGCGCGCGGCGAGTTCGGGACTGACGGGCGCGCGTCCCTGGCCGGAAACGATTTGCAGCACAACGCCGAGACTGACGGCCGTAAGTAACAGGCTCCAGGTAAACTTCCTTCGCATAGTTGCTCCCTTTGGTTGGGTCAGAGGTTCGTAAGTGTAAAACGCGTTGGGTTTGGAAAACCGGATTGAGAGATGCGCGCCTTTTTGTCAATCAGGCCCGCCAATCGAGCACCTGGCCGCCTTGCCCATACAGGATGCTGCCGGGAAATACGCGCAACCGCCACGGTTCCAGCCGAAGCGCGGCGAACGCTTCGCACGTCGGGCTGGTCCATTGCGGGATGATTTTCGGGTCGTAGCCCACCGGCTTGGGCGCGTTGAGAAACAGGTCCCAGACCATCGTGCGTGTTTCGTCATCGAAGGCCCAGGTCACCTTGCATTCGGCAACACAGGTGTCTTGCGATGGCGCCCAATAATTCAGCGAGATGTAGGGATTGGCATTCAGATGTGCGCGTTTGAGCGGCGTGGGGCCGGTGGCGATCCAGCCAACCAGCGACTCGCCGTCCCATTGCCAGATCGGATGCAGGATTCGGGAACGCGGGCGGCCTTTTGTGTCTACCGTAGCGGCGCTGGCCCAAACGATTTGATGCGCCATTTCGACAAACGCAGGCGCGACGTCTTTCAGTTCCTGCCTGGGCAACTCGTGCATGACATGTTCCTCCGGGCTGCGGAATTTCGCGACAAAAGAAATGGTTGTGAAATTAAGGAAGGGTTGACACTGCGCCAGGCAGAACGCCTGGTATTGAATGCACGCCAGAAAATTCAGCGAGCAAGTTTGCGCGCGCAACCCCGCCGATCATTCATCACCCGGCAGGGTTGCGCGCGCAACGGTTTAGAAGTTGATCATGTGTCCCACCAATCCGTGCGCAGCCTCTTTGACGGCTTCGCTCAAAGTTGGATGGGCGTGCACGTTACGAGCGATTTCTTCGGGCGTGAGTTCGGCGTAACGAGCCAGCGTCAGTTCAGGCAACAGCTCCGTCACGTCCGGGCCGATCATATGCGCGCCCAGCATTTCGCCGTATTTTTTGTCGCTGATGAGTTTCACAAAACCGGTGGCATCGCCCAGACCGTGCGCTTTGCCATTGGCCGTGAAGGGGAATTTGGCTACATTCACGTCGTACCCGCGTTCGCGCGCCTGTTTTTCGGTGTAACCGAAACTGGCGATTTGCGGCTGGCAATAGGTCGCACGCGGCATCATGTCGAATTCCAGTTTGATGGTGTGTTCGCCTTTGATGTTTTCGGCGGCGATGACGCCCATCGCTTCGGCCACGTGCGCCAGCATCAGTTTCGCCGTTACGTCGCCGATGGCGTAAATGTGCGGCACGTTGGTTTGCATCTTGTCGTTGATGTCAATTGCGCCGCGTTCGGTCAATTTCACGCCGGTTTTTTCCAGACCGTAACCTTCGGTGCGCGGTTTGAAACCGATGGCCTGCATCACTTTGTCAGCTTCGAGCGTTTGCTGTTTTCCGTCCGGACCGGTCACGGTCACGCGCACGTTTTTGCCGGTGTCTTCGATTTTGTCCACACGCGTTGAAGTCAACAACTTGATACCGGCTTTTTTGTATTGGCGCGCGAGTTCGGCGCTGACGTCTTCGTCTTCGAGCGGCACGACGCGGTCGAGGAATTCGACAATCGTCACATCCACGCCGTAATTGTTCATCACATAGGCAAATTCGACGCCGATAGCGCCTGCGCCCGCAATGATGATGCTCTTGGGCAGCGCCTCTTCCATGATTTGCTCTTCATAGGTGACGACGCGTTCAGAAAGCTTCGATCCCGGAATCAGCCGCGTGGTCGAACCGGCGGCGATAATGCAATGTTTGAATTTGACGGTTTCGTTGCTGCCTTTGTTCAATTTCACATCAATGGTATGGGCGTCGGTAAAAGTCGCCCAGCCGTCAAATTCGTCAATCTTGTTTTTCTTCATTAAAAAATGAACGCCTTTGACGCGTCCATCGGCGACTTTGCGGCTGCGGCGAAACGCTTCGCCGTAATCAAACGTAACTTTGCCTTCGATATTAATGCCGAAGGTCTTGGCTTCGTGATTGATGATATGCGCCAGTTCCGCATTGCGCAGCAGGGCTTTGGAAGGAATGCAACCGACGTTCAAACAGACGCCGCCCCAATATTGTTTTTCGATGATGGCCGTTTTGAATCCCAGTTGGCTGGCGCGGATGGCCGCAACATATCCGCCCGGACCTGCGCCCAGCACAACCACATCATATTCTTTTGCCATTACTTTTCTCCTCTAAAGATTCGACTCTAAAAAATAATCCAGCACAGCGCGCGCAGCATACTTTTAATGACGCTTGCTCCGCAAATCACCTGCCGCGCCCGGCGGCGGCGATTTCCTCCGCCGGCCAGGTGTCGCGCCCGGCAAAATCCCTTGTCCGCCGGTCGGCCTATGCCTTGATCAAATGCGGGGGAGTCGCTAATATTGCCGACTTCTTGTGCGGCTGCGTGGTGTCCTGGCGCAGCGGCAAATCCACATTAGCTTTTGGAGTAACACGTTATGCTTCGCTTCTTTGCCAAATTGGAGCGCTCCCGCAATCTAGTCCTCCTCGCCTTTTGCGTGGTGCTGCTCATCGGTCTTGTCGCTTTCTACATCCCCGACACGTCCATTGTCCCCGGCGGACGTGCCGGCTCGCCGGATGATGGTGTCGTCGTTGCCAAAGTCGGTTCGCAGGAAATCACCCTCAAAGAATATCGCAATGCGCTGGCGCAAATGGCCGCCACGTTCGGTCGTGGCCAAGTGCTGCCGCCGGCGACCTTGAAAGCTCTGGGCATGGACAAGCAGGTGCTCGACCAACTGATCGCCAACCGCATCGTGTTGGACCAGGCCGGCGAGTTCAACCTGGCTGGCACCGATCGCGAAGTCAATGACGTCATCAAGCGCATGTATTCCGACGCCGAAGGCAAATTCATTGGCAAGGAAGAATACGTGCGCCGCTTGCGGTTGCAGGGGTTTGACGTGAGCGAGTATGAACAGGATCGCCGCGATGAAATCACCACCCGCAAAGTGCGCAGCTTTTTGACTTCGGCGGAACTGGTGTCGGACCGCGAAGTCGAAGAAAAATTCAAAAAAGACAACACCAAGATTGATCTGGTTTACGGCGCGCTCGATCTGGACAAAGTGCGCAGCAAACTGACGCTGAGCGAAGCGGAGTTGCGCAGCTATTACGACGGCCACAAAGACGAATTCAAAGCGTCTGAACCGGTGCGCAAAGTCGAATACATCTTCATTCCCACCGACGAAGTCGCCAAGACCGTTTCGGTGCCGGATGAAGAATTGATGAAGCAATACGAATCGAACAAACAGTTCGAATACCGGGTTAGCGTCATCAAGCGCAATGTGTTGGCGACTGCGGACGAAAACACCGTGCGCACCAAGATCGAAGAGATCGCCAAGCGTGCACGTGGCGGCCCGAATGCTCCGGCTGAAGATTTTGCCACCCTGGCCAAAGGCGAATCGCAAGATACCGCCACAGCCAGCAAAGGCGGCGACCTGGGCTGGATCAAGAAAGAACCGAACAAGACCGGCGACTGGAAACAACGCCCGTATACCAACGGTTTGAAAGTCGGCGACATTGACGGTCCCTTCCGCGACGGTGCGAGCTGGTATCTGATGAAGATCACCGAACAGCGCGAAGTGCCTTTCGCCCAGATGAAGCCAACGCTTTTGGCCACGGCCAAAAACAACAAAGCATTCATCGAAGCGTCGAAGCTGGCCGATGAAGCGTATGAAAAAGCCGTCGAAGCGAAAGATTTGCGCAAAGGCGCGGAAGCCATTGCCGCCAAGCTGAAAATGTCTGTGGACGCAATGATCAAAGCGACGCCCTATTTCAAAAATGGCGACGCAATGAAAGACCTGGGCAAAGGTTCCGGCATCGCGAACAACCCCGCGTTTGACGACGCGACCAGTTCGTTGAAGAAAGACGAAATCGGCGACAAAGTCAGCATTCCGGGCGGTTACGCCGTGCCCAAAGTCGTGGACATCATTGATAAAGGCGCGCAATTAACCTTCGAACAAGCCAGCAACATGGTCGAAGACAAAGTGCGCAAAGAACGTGAACCAAATCTGGCCAAGAGCCGTGCGCAGGATTTGGTCAATCAGGCCAAAGACGCGGCTGACCTGGAACGGTTGATGAAGGCCGAAGGCATTGATGTCAAACGCGACACCAACTTCAACACCTATACCTTCCCTGGTGCAGCTGCGGGCGGTTTGCAGGCGCAAAATCAGGCGCGTTCGGCGATGATGACCTTGAAAGACGGCGAAGTCAGCAAAACGCCGGTCAAAGTCGGCGCGTCGTATCTGATTTTTGCGGCGACCAAACGCACAGAGCCGGATTTGTCCAAACTTCCGGCAGACCGGGAAGGCATTCGCCAGGGCATCATTGCCGAACGGCAAAATGCCGCCTACGAAGCGTTTGTCAAAACCGCGCGCAAACGCTACGAAGACGAAAAGAAGATCACCGTCTATCAGGATCGGATTGACAAGTTCTTCACCTCGGCGTCTGCCGCGCAACAGTAATTTGGCAATCTGAGTTATGGCGTTTCGTGGCAAGGGGAGCCCAGCGGCTCCCCTTGCTGTTGCTAGAATCATCCATCGCAAATTTATGTCAGATATTCGTGTTCGTTTTGCCCCTTCGCCCACCGGCTATTTGCACGTCGGTGGCGCACGTACAGCGCTTTTCAACTGGCTGTTTGCCCGCCGCCTGGGCGGCACGTACATCCTGCGCATCGAAGACACAGACAAATTGCGCAACAACGAAGAGATGGTGCGCGGCATTCTGGAAGGCCTGGCCTGGCTCGGCCTCGATTACGACGAAGGGCCGTTTTTTCAATCCGACTATTACGAACAGCATCGCACCGCCGCGTTTCAGTTGCTTGACAACGGCTGGGCTTATCGCGATTTCACGCCCAAGGAAGAACGCTCTGACGCGAACATCAAACAGGCCGTCGCCGAAGCCAACCGTCAGGCGGTCAAAGTAAAAAATCCGTATCGGGATTTGTCGCGCGCCGAATCGGACGCGCGCGCCGCTGCCGGTGAAGCGTTTGTGATCCGCTTCAAGGTGCCGGAGGAAGGCAAAACCTCGTTTGACGACGCCGTCTATGGCCCGCAAGAACGCGATTACAAAGACATCGAAGATTTGGTGTTGCTGCGCTCAGACGGACATCCGCTCTATAACCTGTCGGTTGTGTGCGACGACATTGCGATGGGCATCACGCACGTCATTCGCGGTCAGGATCACCTTTCCAATACGCACAAACAGGTGTTGCTCTATCAGGCGTTGGGCAAACCGGTGCCCGTCTTTGCGCATTTGCCGCTGATTCTCGCGCCGGATAAAAGCAAGCTTTCCAAACGCAAGCACGGCGAAATCGTCAGCGTCACGACCTATCGCGACGCCGGTTTTTTGCCGGATGCGTTTCTGAATTCGCTGGCCTTGCTCGGCTGGTCGCCCGAAGAAGTCCGCGAAGGCGAAGTGGATCGCGAGGTGTTTTCCCGTCCCGAATTGATCGAACGCTTTTCGCTGGGCGGCATTCACAAATCCAACGCCGTCTTCAATTTCGATTTGCGCGAAGCCCAGGACTGGCAAAGCCAGAAAGAGCAATTGCTCGATCCGCGCTGGGTGGCGCGCAACTTCTACAAATTCCCGCGCAGTTGGACAGATCAAAAAGCGCAATGGATGAATGCCGAATACATCAAAACCATGCCGCTGGCTGAGCTGTTGCCGTATGTCAAAACCAAGCTGCAAAGCGTGGATTTGTGGCGGGCGGAATTCGAAGGCGCAGAAAGCGAGTGGTTCCAGCGCGCGGTCAACCTGATTCGCGACCGGTATCGCACGCTGAACGATTTTGCCAGCCTGGGACGCGCCTATTTCGTTGCCGGATTGGATTTCGAGTTTGAAGAAGAGGCCGTCAAAAAAAATCTGAAAAAGGACGCGGCGCTCAAAACCCTGTTGCCGGAACTGGCCGACCGCTTTGGCGCGCTCAGCGAATTCACACACGATTCCACCGAAGCCGCCTTGCGCGCATTTGCCGAAGAAAAAGGCGTCAAGGCCGGCTTGTTGATCAACGGCACACGCACCGCCCTGACCGGGCAATCGGCGGGGCCCGGATTGTTTGACGTGGTCACGATCATCGGACAAACGCGCGCCGTCGAGCGTTTGCGGAACGTCGCCAATCTGGTTTGAAAATGAATGGGGAGTGCAAGCGATTCTCTGTGTCGCGTTGGGCGACACGCGGGCAACTGCTTTCGCTCCCCGTTTTCTGTCTTAAACTTGTTGTGCTTGCCTTCGTTTGCTGAAAAATTTGATGACCCATCTTACCGTCGTAATACCTGCCTACAACGAAGCATCTGCCTTGCGCGCGGGCAAATTGCACCACGTAGCCAACTGGTTGAAATCCCAGGCGTTCACTACTGAATTGATTCTCGTGGATGACGGCAGCCCGGACGAAACGGCGCAACTGGCTGAAGGAGTTGCCGACCGCGTGATTACCATTCCGCACGCGGGCAAAGCAGCGGCAATCGTCGCGGGCATCACGCAAGCCAGCGGTGACATCGTGCTCTTTTCCGACATGGATCAGGCGACGCCAATCAGCGAAGCGCCCAAGCTGCTCGACGCATTTCAGCAACCGGCGGAAGTCGTCATCGGCAGTCGCGGGCTGGTACGCCCCGGCGCACCGCTGGCGCGCAATCTGTTGAGTTGGGGACAAGTCACGTTGCGCAATGTGCTGTTGGGCATGCGCATCACCGACACGCAATGCGGATTCAAGGCAATGAAGCGCACAGCCGCCCTGGAAATTCTGGATCATTTGCAGTTGTACCATCCATCGCGGCTGGGGGCGATTCAGGGTGCCAGCGTAACCAGCGGCTTTGACGTGGAATTTCTGTTTGTCGCGCAACGGCTGAGCTATCGCATCGCCGAAGTCCACGTCGAATGGAATTATCAGGAAACTCGCCGCGTTCGCATCATCAAAGATGCCCTGCGCGGCATTCGCGATTTGGCCAGCATCTGGCTGGCTGACCTGGGCGGCAAATATCCCAAAGCCAAACGCTAAACCGTGTCGCTCCTGACGGTCAGAGAATGCTGCACCGCCAACGAATATCAACCGACTCAACCGGTCAGCACCGCAACAAAAAACGAGGGCAGAAAAAGAACGCTGTTCTTTTTCTGCCCTCGTTTTTTGCCGGAAGCCGATTTGCGCCTGGGCTAACGCCCCGTCCAACACGCGGCGCGTTTTTCCAGAAAGGCGCCAATGCCCTCCTGGGCATCACCCGCCAAGGCATTCAAGCTCATCACTTCTTTGGTGTAGTCGTAAGCTTTGGCCTGATCCAGATCAATTTGCGCATAGAACGCCTGTTTGCCTAAACCAATCGTCAACGAACTGGCAGCGGCAATCTGTTGCGCCAGCGTTTCGGTTTCGCCGCGTAACGCATCCGCAGGCACCGCGCGATTGATCAAGCCCCATTCGACCGCTGTGCGCGCAGCAATCGGCGCTCCGGTCAACAGCATTTCCAGCGCGCGTTTGCGTCCGACCGCGCGCGTCAACGCGACCATCGGCGTCGAACAAAACAATCCGATGCGTACGCCCGGCGTGGCAAATTGCGCGCTTTCTGCCGCAACCGCCAGATCACAAGTCGCCACCAACTGACAACCCGCTGCCGTCGCCAGCCCCTGCACTTCGGCAATCACCGGTTGCGGAATACGCTGAATCGTTTCCATCAACGTCACGCACACATCGAACAGTTGCCGATAATCACTGACCGAACGGTCGCGCAATTCGCGCAAATCGTGCCCGGCAGAAAACACGTTGCCCGCCGCCGCCAGCGTGATGACTTGCACGCCGGACGTCTGGCTCAAATCGCGCAAACAAGCGGTCAGCTCTTGCATCAATGCCAACGAAAGCGCGTTGCGTCGTTCTGGATGATTCAAGGTGATGCGCGCCAACGGCGCGGCGGTTTCGACCAGCAAATGTTCGTAAGGTGTCGCCATGATGATTCTCCTTGTTGTCTCGCTGTGCGCCGGAGCATAGCAACCCGCCCTGCGCCGGGTCTAGCCAATGTGGCCAAGCGCGCACTCCGGCGCTATCATCTGCTCACGCAAGGTGGCAATAAGTTGTCACGCAATTTCGCTTTTCACTCAAAATTCGTCTCACTCACTTCGGAGGAACTGTATGCAGAGAGTCGTGTTTTCCCCGGCGCGCATTGTTCTGTTTGCCTGCGCCCTGTTTTTTGTCTGTGTCTTGGCCAGCAGCGCCAATCCCCTTTTGCCGCAAGCCAACGATGGCAAGTTACGCATCATCGCGTTTGGCGCCCATCCGGACGATTGCGAATTGTCCGTGGGCGGGACGGCGGCGCTGTGGGCGGCACAAGGACATCACGTCAAACTCGTCGCCGTGACCAACGGAGACATCGGCCACTGGCGCGAAGCGGGCGGCCCCTTGGCCTTGCGCCGAAAAAAAGAGGTCGAAGAAGCTTCGCGCATTCTTGGTTCGACGGTGCACGTGATGGAAAATCACGATGGCGAATTGTTGCCGACGCTGGAAAACCGCCGCGAAATCACGCGCCTGATTCGTCAGTGGAAAGCTGATCTGGTGCTGTCGCCGCGCCCTAATGATTATCATCCTGACCACCGCTATACCGGCGTGCTCGTGCAAGATGCCGCCTACATGGTCACGGTGCCGTTCTTTGTTCCCGAAGTCGAACCGCTGAAAAACAACCCTGTGTTCATGTATTACACCGACCGGTTCATGAAACCGAATCCTTCCGCGCCGGATGTCGCCGTTTCGCTCGACAGCGTGATGGACAAAAAGCTCGACGCGTTGGCCGTGATGGAATCGCAGTTTCTGGAAGGCGGCGCCAATGGTCACGAAGGCTTGCTGCCGAAAACGCCTGCCGAACGCGGCAAGCGCGTCAAAGAAGTGCGCGACGGACATGCTGCCCGCAACCTTAACGTGGCCAATCGCTTTCGCGAGCTATTGAAGGAATGGTACGGAGCCGAAGCTGGCACAAAGGTGAAATACGCCGAGGCGTTTGAAATTTGCGAATATGGCCGACGACCAGACAAAACCGAATTGAAACGACTCTTTCCCTTTTTCAAATAAATCCGCGAGGCCGCAATTTACGCAAAATCCGTTGAACAAAATCCTGGCGCAGTTCCGTTGTAACACCGGGGCCAAATGATCGCTCAATTCATTTTGTGAGGTAGCACCAATGCGTCAGTTTCTCGTTGCGTTTTTACTCTGCGCCTTTTGCGCGTTTTGCGGCCAGGCCCAGCCATTCAGCAAAAAATACCTGATGGCGTTTCACACGTGTACGACCAATTGCGGAGACCCTCGCTCACACACAACCTGGCTCGCTGAATCTGATGACGGCGCGATCTGGTCGCCGGTGCCCAATGCCCCCAGTTTCGCGAGCAGCGTACCTGATCTGATCATTCGCGGAGAGCGGTTGTATATCTTTTCGCCCGGACGCGTCACACGTTATGACCGGCGCACAAACGTGTGGCGCAATCCGGTCAATGTGCTTATTCGGGATGCGCAGGGACAAATGATCCCCTTTGTTGATCCTTCGCCCATTGTGGACGCCAACGGGCGCATCGTGTTGTTTTTCTTGCGCGGTAACACACCTGGCGAAGGCGATCCCGCAAGTTGCAGCACCTATCCTTGCCTCAAGTATTTTGGGTCTGCGGTTGAAGTCGCGGGAACGGACGGAACGGAATTCGTGTTGCAACCCGGTTGGCGAGCGCAAGTCACGTTGACGACCGGCACCATTGCCGACCCTGATATTTTTTCTGACGGGAAACAGTATGTGCTGTATCTGTCGGCGGGTAACAACACCTGGGCTTACAGCGGTAACGAGCTCCATGGCAGTTATCAACCCATTCCTGGTTTGCCCAACAGCGTGTTGACCACCAACGGCGGCGGCGTGCCCAGCGGTCATTTTGATGCCGCCACCAACAAATATTGGACGTATGCGCACACGTTTGAACAAGGACGCACCATCATTCGTCGCGCAGTCACTGATAGCCTGACAACGCCAATTGCGCCCAGCCAATTTACGACCATCATCACTGGCACAACTGTCGGCCTGGACAGTACCGCGTCAGCCGCCAGCCCGGGCTTCACGTTGAATACCTGGTTGACAACAGGTTCAATCACCAGCGTTTCTGCCGCCAGCTTTCAAGGCGCGCGACTGGCCCCGGAATCTATCTGTGCAGCATATGGCGACAAACTCGCCCTGGGAACGTTCGTCGCCAACACCACCCCGCTGCCAACAGCATTGTCTGAAACCTCGTTGCGTGTGGTTGATAGCCTGGGCGTTGAACGCGTCGCGCCTCTCTTTTTCGTTTCGCCGACACAAGTCAACTTTCAATTGCCAATGGGTCTGGCCACTGGGACAGCAACCGCAACCATTGTTAGTGGTGACGGTGTGACATCCGGCGGCAGACTGGAAATCGCGCCAGTCGCCCCGGGGTTGTTTGCCGCCAACGCAAACGGACGTGGACCGGCTGCCGCTGTGGCATTACGCGTTAAGCCCGACGGCAGTCAGCAATTCGAACCAGTTACGCGCTTTGATTCCGCACAAAATCGCGCGGTCGCCGTACCGCTGGATTTGGGCGCGGAGGCCGAGCAACTGTTTCTACTGCTTTTCGGCACGGGCATCCGGTTTCGCAGTCAGTTGGCGGCGGTCGGGGTGACAGTCGGTGGGGTTGCGACGCAAGTCAGTTTTGCGGGCGCGCAAGGAGAGTTGTTCGGACTGGATCAACTAAATGTCAGGTTGCCGCGTAACCTGATTGGGCGCGGCGAAGTCGAAGTCGTACTAACGATCGACGGGCAAACCGCCAATATCGTCACGATTGCAATCAAATAGACCTTGTACGCGGCGCAGCTTCGCCCAATAAGTTGAACTGGTAAATCGTCAGCCACAGCAACACCAGCGTCAACAGTTGCACGCCGATCATCCGCGCAATCGGTTGCGTGACCCAGGGAACCAGATACAACGCGACCAGGATCAGTTTGTAGGCGGTCGGAAAGGTGAATGACCGGCGATTGGCCCAGCGATACAACACCGACGCCGTCAGCATTACGCTAAGCACGACCAGCGTGACGTCGTAAATCCCCAGATAGATGTTAAACACCAGCGTCGCCGAAATCGTGCCTGCCCAAACCAGCGGTTGATACTCTGCGCGTGCGTGCGCCGTGCGCCACCACACCAACGCAAACCACGGCAGCGCCAGCGCAACAACCAATACCACCGACATCCAGCGCAACGCGCTCTGTGCGCCAAACAGCGCCCGCGCAAACGAATTCAAATCTACGTACTTCCACGATTTGAAAAACGTCGCGCTGTTGGCTGACGCATCGGCAAACAGAAACAGGATTCTGAGATAGTTCTGACAACCTTGCGTGCCGACCAGCAACCACGACAACAGCGCCAGCGCCAGCGTCCCCAGCAACCAACCGCCGAACATCGCCCAGCGTCGCGTCAGCACCAGCATGGGCAAGAGCAAGACAAACAACGTCGGTTTGTACCAACATAGCGCCAACGCCAAACCGCCGAGCAGCTTTGCGCGCGGACTGCCCTGCTGTTCACAACTGAGCGCCAACGCCAGACTAAAAAATCCGATGGCTGAAGTTTGCCCGCCCGCCAGACATTCGACCAAAAAAGGCATAAACGACAACGCCAACAACAACGCCACCGGGAAGCCATTGACCGGCCAGCCTTGCAAGCTGCGCCACAAAAGACTGAACCCCGCCACGTACAACCCAAGCGAAAACAAAAACCAGCACAGATATGCCCAGGCATAGGGCAACCGCGCCAGCAACGGAAACGGCGCAATGAAAAACGGCGCATTCAAATACGGCAGCTCTTCATCCGCAGGCGCAGCCGGAAACAATTCGCGATACACCTGATGATGCAAGGCGCGGTCGTAAATCCGCGCTGGACCAACGGTGTTGTAAATGCGCCCGGCGATATAAAACGCGCCGAAATCCGCGCCCAGTTGCGGCCCAAAGATGGTGCGCCCGGTCACCTGCGTCGCAAACGAAATGCTCAACAAAACCGCATACACCGCCAGAATCATCAGGCAATAGGCTTGAATGTCTGAACGATTGAGTCTGCGTTGCAGCACGTTCCAACCGCCCGTCAACACTTTGTCAGGCAATGAAGCGAGAGAGGTCATGTCAAATCGCCTTGGCGTAAAGTTCGCTAAAGTTTTTGTGAGCCGCCGCCGGTTGCGGCGCGCGTTGGCGTTCGGTGCGCCATAACAAATAGAGCAATCCGCTGAGCGCAATGCCCGGCATCAAGGTAAACCACCCTGCGGCAAAAGGAACTATCGGCGTTCCGTCAGCCGTCGCGCCGCGCGCAAACAATACGCTCAGATTGCTGTACATCGTCACAGGCAAGGAAAATAAGAGCGTGCAACAAAACGCGGCATACGATTCTCGGCGAGGCCAGCCTTCGGTTTGTAATCGGCGCAACAGTACAGCCAGCGGCACGACCGCCAACAACAGATAGTGCGTCCAGGCAATCGGGCTAACCAAAATGCTGACGCCGGTCAGCAAGGCAAACGCGGTGTCAAAATGTGTGGCCTTGCGCGCCAACCACAACGCGCCCGCCAGCACTGCCAGCGGAATCAGAACTGTGGTCAGTTGCGCCAAGAACGGCGAAGGCCAGGGCGAAGACAGCGAAAGGTTGTAGCCGAAGTCTGCAAATAATCGCTGGCCGATCGTCCAGGTGGAATAGTTCGTATCGTGCAAACGATAGAGCGCGCCGACTGAGGGGCCGATTTTCAGGTAGTAATCACGCACGCAATCCCAGCCCAAAACCGCCACCGCCAACAAATTGGCCAACGCGGCAACCGCGCCCGCCGATAGCACCCCGCGCCAACAGCGGCGTACCAGCAAAAACAAAACAATTGGCCACGCAGTCAGTTTCAACGCCACCATGCCACCCAGTAATGCCCCGCCCAGTGCGTCTTTGCCCTGTCGCAAAGCCCACCAGGCTCCTAGCAAGAGCAACAGCAGGCTGGTCGAAAATTGGCCATACCACAAATCTTCCACCAGCGGCGCCCACCCCAGAAGCATGAGCGACAGAATGGCAAGGCGTTTTTTGGTCACGGGTGGTTGCCACCAACGCAGCAACAGCCACAACGACGCCAGCAAACAAAACAGCTCAAACATCAGCCAAACGACTGCCGCGCTTTCATAACTCAGCCAGGACAGTGGCAAGCCACCCAGTGCAACCAGCGGCGGATGCGGCGACGGATGGCGCAACGAATGATAGTTGGCATAGCCGAGCCATTTTTCTGTCAACGTCGGCAATGGCAAATAGGGATTGATTCCGTGACGCGTGGCGTTGGCCAACAGATACACCGAGATAAAATCTTTGCGGTAAATATCCGGCGCTTGAAAAGAGCCGACGACACGCGTCACGCCAACCAGGCAATTGCCCAAGGCCAGCCAAAGCAACACGCGTCTGAACCCCGGCGAGATGGTAAGTCGGGTAGTGTCTTGCATCTGATTTGTTGTCACGCTTATTTGTTGAAGAAATTGTCCATCATCTGAATGGCCGCCGGGCCCAGAATGGCGATAAACAACGTGGGAAACAAAAACAACGCCAGCGGCATCAGCAACTTGACGGCGGCTTTCTGCGCCGCCTGTTCGGCCCGTTGCCGACGGCGCACGCGCAAAGAATCGGAAAAAGCGCGAATCGCTCGCGTGATCGAGGTCCCAAACCGGTCGGCCTGAATCAACATCGCGCACAAAGCGCGCAAATCTTCGACACCTGCGCGCTCGGCCAGGTTACGCAAGGCTTCTTCGCGAGCGCGCCCCACGCGAATTTCCAGATTAACCAACTCGAACTCTTCGCTAATGTCAGGATAAGCTTGTTTGAATTCTTCGCTGACGCGCACCAATGCCGCATTCATGCCCAGTCCCGCTTCGATCGAAATCACCATCAGATCAAGCGCGTCTGCCAATCCATAGCGAATGCGATCCTGACGGCTGTTGGCCAAATAATCGAGCAAGTAGGAGGGCCCGATGTATCCCACGCCACAGGCGATCAACACCCAGGTCAGCGAATCCTGCAACGAACGGCCCGCCGCAATGATGCCCAGCGCGGTCAGCAATGGTGTGCCAATCAACACGCTGATTTGCAACGCGCGATAAATCGTCGGCGCTCCCGGCGAACGAAACCCGGCGCTCATCAGACGCTTTTGCAATTTCTGCGCGTCGCTGGCCGATGGCGGCGCCAACCGGTTGAACGGTTCCGCCAACCGCTCTGCCAACTTGGCGGTCACGTGCTGCTGTTCTTCTTCCGGCTTGTCTTCGTTTTCTTTGTCGAGTTGCTTCAAACGCGCGGCAGCAACACTGGGCGGACGAATCAGGAAATACGCCCCCAGTACGCAAAGAACGATAAAAACAAAAACAGCAATGGGAATAAGCAAGTCCATGACTTCCTCGTCAAAAGCAGTGAAATTAGACTCTGATCCGAATGATTTTGCGGATCATCAACATACCGGCAATCTGTAATCCGATGGCGATGGCGATCAATTTGTGGCCACGCGGATCAGACAAGAACACTGACATGTATTCCGGATTGAGCACGGTCAACGTGCAAGTGATAAAAATCGGCACCGCCACCAACACCCAGGCCGACATACGCGAAGAGGTGGTCAGCGTTTTCAGGTCTTCGAGAATGCGAAAGCGTTCGCGAATGGTGTAAGCCACCTTTTCCAGAATTTCGCCCAGATTGCCGCCGGTTTCTCGCTGAATCATGACTGCGGTGATGCACAGGCGCAGGTCGAGCAGCGGCACGCGCTGGGCCAGGCTATCCAGCGCATATTTCAACGACAGTCCCAGGTTTTGCTCTTCATATGTGCGACGAAATTCCGTGGCGATCGGGTCCGGCATTTCGGTGGCGATCAGTCCCAACGATTCTGAAAAGGCGTGCCCGGCAGCCAATGCACGACTCATCAGCTCCAATGCATCGGGCAAATCTGACAGGAATTTGTGCAACCGTTTTTTGCGCTTCCACCAAACGTGCAGGAAGGGAAACGAGGCTGCCAACACTCCTGCGCCTAACGCGATCAGGGTGATCGGCGTCAACATCGAAACCGCCAAAAATCCCGACAAGCCCGCCAGCGCCGAAAACATCAGCAAACGCATCACCGTCAACTGCACGTCGGCTTGATCAATGATGCGTTTCAAACTGACGGCTGACGGCAATTGCGACAACAACCGGTTGACGGATTGAATCTCGCTCAGCAGCTCTTCCCGGCTCAAGCGAACCTCTGCTTCAGCCATCCCGCCGGGATAAACCAAAACGTCGGCCAGGCGCTGTTTCATTTGCGCCTGTTTGGCCGCTGATTTGCGCGTCGCCAACAGATACGCGGCATACGTGGTAAACAAACACGCGATAAAAACAAAAAACGACGTCATCTTGCGTGTCCTTTTGCGCGCGGTTACTTGCCGCAGAACGCGGCTAGCAGGTGCGTGTATGTGTTGAGAGGGGGCGGTTTTCAGCAGCGTGTTTACACGGCGAACATTGAAGCGGGCACATGCAAGCCGCAAACGGCAAA
>JAEUQO010000034.1 GCA_016789605.1 Acidobacteriota bacterium | reverse complement strand
CCTATGGCGTTGACGACGAAAAACTGCGTCAGTTGCGCGCAACGCTCACCGACAAAACCATCGCGACCTGGGTTTTCACCACCGGCGAAGCCTATCTGACCAACGACCCGGCGCAAGACCCGCTCATCAGTCACGAAGCCGCCGCCTTGCTCGGCGCGCGCCAGTTGCTGGCCGTTCCGCTGCAAGCCGGTGAACGCAAACTCGGCACGTTGGAAGTGATGAACAAACCCGGCGGCTTTCACGAAGACGACAAACAGCTCGTGACGATTTTTGCCGCGCAAGCCGCGCAATTGCTGGCCAATGCCCAACTCTTTCAACAGGTCATCGCCAACGAACGGCTGGCCGCCGTCGGTGAATTGGTCGCCGGCGTCGCGCACGAAGTCCGCAATCCCCTGTGCGGCATCACCACCACCTTGAGCGCGCTCGAACGCAAACTCTCCGACCGCGCATCAGTCAAACCGTTCGTGGACGTGATGAAAACCGAAGCTGACCATTTGAACCAATTGATGGAGCGGTTGCTGGAACACAGTCGCCCGGCGCGTTTTGACGCCGCGCCCACTGATTTGCGCAACATCATTGAGGAAGTCCTGGCCGAATTTGCGCGCAAGGCCGAAAGCCAGGGCGTGACCTTGACCAGCCGTTGTCAGGCGACGCAGACCAGATTGCGGCTCGATCGGCTGAAAATGCACGGCGTGTTTGTCAATTTACTCGATAACGCCTTGCAACATGCGACGGCGGGCGGCGAAATCCGCGTGCAGCTTTCCACGGTCAGCGATGCCGCCGAAGAGCGCTTGCAGATCGAAATCAGCGATAACGGTTGCGGCATTCCGCCGGAAAACCTCGGCAAAATCTTCGCGCCGTTTTTCACCACGCGTCCATCCGGCACCGGGCTCGGTTTGGCCATCACACGCAAAACCGTTCATGACCACGGCGGTACGATCAGCGTACAATCAGAACCGCACAAAGGCTCGTCGTTTATCATCAACTTGCCCGTGACCAACGTCTGACCATGACCGGCAACAAAGACAAAATTCTGATTGTGGATGATCAGCACTCGGTGCGCTTCGGTTTGCGCAGCCTGCTCGAAGGCGAAGGCTATCGCGTGCTCGAAGCCGACACCGGCGCGCAAGCCCTGGCGCTGATCACCGAACAAGCGCCGCAATTGATTTTGCTCGATTTGCGTTTGCCCGACACGGACGGGCTAACGCTGTTGCCACGCATCAAGGCAATTGATGACGAAGCGCCCATCATCATGCTGACCGCGCACGGCACCATCGAAACCGCCATCACAGCACTCAAAAACGGCGCGGAAAACTTTCTCACCAAACCTTTCGAGCCTGACAGCCTGTTGATTCTGATTGCCAGAACGCTCGACCAGACGCGCACGCGGCGCGAACGGCTGCTGTTGGGTCTGGCCCAGGAACAGGTCGCGGCTGAATATTTCGTCGGCCAAAGCGACGCCATCAAACGCATTCACGCGACGATTGAACGGCTGGCCGCCTCTGACACGACCGTCCTGTTGCAAGGCGAAACCGGCACCGGCAAAGGCATGGTCGCCAACCTGATTCACCGGCAAAGCGAACGCCGCCACAAACCGTTTGTCGCACTGAATTGCGCGGGCTTGAGCAAAGAGCTGCTCGAATCGGAATTGTTCGGCCACGAAAAAGGCGCTTTCACCAGCGCCGTCGCCAGCAAAGCCGGGCTGTTTGAACTGGCGCATCAAGGCACGATCTTTTTCGACGAGATTTCAGAAATGGAATTGGCTGTGCAAGCGCGCTTGCTGAATGTGTTGGAGCAAAAACGCTTTCGCCGCGTCGGCGGCGTGCAGGAAAAAGAAGTCGCCGTGCGCATCATTGCCGCGACCAATCGCAACCTGCAACACGAAGTCAAACGCGGGCGCTTTCGCGAAGATTTGTTTTACCGGTTGAATGTCATGCCGATTCTGTTGCCCGGTTTGCGCGAACGCCGCGAAGACATTTTGCCGCTGGTGCAACATTTCATTGCGCACTTCAACCACAAACTCAACCGTCGCATTGCGGGCGTCACCCCCAAGGCCGAAGCCTTGTTGCTCGGTTATCCCTGGCCCGGCAACATTCGCGAACTGCGCAACATTGTCGAACGCGCCATGATTTTGTGCGCCCAGGAACGATTGCACGCCAGCGATCTGCCCTTCGGCGATTTCAATGACGAACCGTCGGCTGCCGCCAGCGAAGAATTTCTTTCTCTCGAAGAAGTCGAACGATTGCAAATCGAACGCGTCCTGACGGCACAAAACGGCAATCTCAGTCGTACGGCGGAAATCCTGGGCGTGACGCGCACGACGCTCTATAACAAATTGCGACGGTATGGATTGAATGAAGGCGGGTAACGCTGTTACGGCAGATCAGACGGTGCAGAGGCCGGGCGAATGTCTGTTTCTGTTTGCGATTTGGCCGGTGTCGGCGCAGAGCGGTAAAAATAGAGCGCGATCATGCCCGTCAGCCAGATGAATCCGGCCAAAACTTTGCCGATCAGCAGCGGCGCAAAATATCCGGTGATCATCAACGTCAACGACGATCCCAAAGCGATGTTCAATTTCTGTCCGCGCGTCAATCCGCGTTTTTCCCGAAACGCCAGAATGTACGAACCAAAGATGTGATGTTCGACCAACCAGTCGTGCCAACGCTGGCTGCCGCGCGCAAAACAAAACGCCGCCAACAGCAAAAACGGCGTGGTCGGCAACAACGGCGTGGGAATGCCAATCAATCCCAATCCCACACAGATGAAACCGGCGGTAATATAAAATCGTGATTTCCAGGGAGAGAGTTTCACGCGGCGCATTCTGCGACACCTGCCGCAATTTTCCAAGCCGCGCGTCGTGGCTTTCGGCTTGCGCCCCTTTGTCGCCGGGCATAGGATGAATGCGCCATTTCCCCCTTACATTGACGTCAGCAAAGAGGCCACCTTGTCAATCGAGATCGTCCCCATTTTCGTCAGTTCCACCTGGCTTGATTTACAACCCGAACGCCAGGCAGTTGAAACCGCGTTGCAACGACTGCGCGAAGTCAAATTCAACGGCATGGAATATTTTGGCAGCCGTGACGAAACCACGCGCGGCACGTCGCTGGCTGAAGTTGACCACAGCCGCGTTTATGTCGGCATCATCGGCGGACGCTACGGTTCTGGCATTACCGAAGACGAATATCGCCGCGCACGCACGCTGAAACTTCCCTGTTTCATCTACTTCAAACGTGAAGCTGACATTCCTGCCAGCGGACGAGACGCCACGCCCGAAGCCGCCGCCAAACTGGCCGCCTTCAAAGCAGATTTGCAGCGCAACCATATCATCACAGAGTTCGCCAGCCCGGCAGAACTCGCGACGAAAGTCACCGCCGATTTGCACCGCTGGCTGGTGGATCAATATCTGACGCCCAAACTCACGCAAGCCGCGCAACACGAATTGCCGCGCGAACAGGCGCGCGCCTTGTTGGCGGCGATCAAAGACGAAAGCGGACTGAACCCTGCCCTGCTCAGCGCGGCGCGCAATGTCGTCACCGCCAGCGGCGCAGGCAGCGTCGCCATCGGCGGCAACGTACAGAATTCCACCATCATCACGGGCGACAATCACAACACCAACAATCGCCCCACCGGCGACGTCATTTACGGAAACAAAACCGTCATTCACAAATCGCCGCTGCCACTGGCGCTTGCGCTGATTGCGGCGGCGCTGGTCATCGGATTGTCAGCATATGCGTATTGGCGCGGCAACGGCGGCGAAGAGCTGTATCGCGTTCGTGTGACCGTCACCAACCCCCAAGGCGTTCCGACTGAAGAGGCCAAAGTCTGGTCTTCGCTCGGCGGCGAAGCCAAAAAAGTCGCAGGCGGCTGGCAATTCGATATTCCCGCCGCCAGCAAGCCCCAAGATGGCAAGTTGACGATTTTTGCCAGTTTTGAAAATGCCTTTCTGACCGGCCAAACCGACCTGACACTCGACAAAGATTTCAACCCCGCCCTGACCATCAAACTGACACGCGATACCTCAGCCAGGCTGCGCGGACAGGTGACCGATGCCCAAGGTCGCGCAGTCGCAGGCGCACGCGTGTTTATCGTCGGCTATGAAGCCGAAACCATCACCACCGCAACAGGTGGCAACTTTGAACTGCCCGCGCATGCTGCCGTCGGCCAATATGTAGAGGTCGTCGCAGAAAAACCCGGCCAAGGCGTCGGCAGGCTCAATCATCAAGCAGGCGACGTTCCCGTGCGCCTGGTGTTACGAAAGGATTAGCCATGTCCAGAATCATAGCCATTTCCCTTCTTTTGTGGTTTTCGTTTTTCCCCGCGCCTGTTCTCATACCGGAAGACGGCGTGTTACTTCTGCGCGTGCTCGATGTGACTGAAAAACCCATTCGCAATCTGGGCATCAGTTGCGGCGAACGTTGCGCCACGGCTTACAGCGATGATGCAGGCCTGGCGCGCTTGAAATTGCCGCCCGAAAAGCGTTCGGACGATTGGGTCTTTCTGCAAACCTTGAAAGGCGGCGGCGGACAGGAATTGGTGTTGATCAGCCCCTGGGATTTCCGGCTGAATGTGCCGTCGTTTGCCAACAAACCCGACAACATCGCGGTTGTCACCGTGGCGCGCAAAGGCGACCGGCAATTGCTCAGCAACGGACGCGCCGTTGAAACGCTGACGGCGCGCATCGTCAAACAACTCAAGACCAGGCTGGAACGCGAGGTTTCTGACGAAGAGCGCAAACTCGTGTTGCAACAACAAGCCGATTCGTTCGGCCTGTCGCCGCAGGAAGTTGACACTGCCATCCGCGAATGGGGCCGCAAAGCCGAAGACCCGTACCAGCTCGGTCTGGTTGCTCTGTACGAAAAGAACTATCCGCGCGCGACCGAATTGCTGACGCAATCATATGACTTGCGCAAAGCCGAAAAGGAAAAGAAGGAAAATGAATTTGTAGACGCCGCCGTCTTTCTCGGCGACGCGTTGTACGCGCAAGGCAAATTCCGCGAAGCCGCCGCGAAATACGAAGACGCCTCCAAAGAACGCCCCACCGATGGAATCATTTTGAATTCGCTGGCCATCGCGCTGGCCGCCAGCGGCGATTTGCAAGCTGCCGCCAGCGCTGGCGAACGCGCCATTTCGGCCAAAATGGCGGATCGCGGTTTCGGTCCACGTTCACCGCAATTGGCGGGCGCGCAATTCGAACTGGCGCGCATCTATTTCGCGCAGGAGAAATACCCGCAAGCCGAAGCGCTGTTGAAACAGGCGCTGGAAATCAACGAGCAACAACTGGGCCCGCAAGACGCCAGCGTCGAAGAATGTTTGCGCGCCTATGCCCGCGTCCTGTTTGCGTTAAAGCGCGACGATGATGCGCGCAAACTGGAAGTGCGCGCCAATGACATCAGAAACAAGCTGACGCGTGACCGGTTGAACCGCGATTTAACTAACGCCCAGACTGAACTCGCCGCCAAAGAAAAAGAACTCGGCGCGGATGCGTCCGCCCTGGAACCGAGCGTGCGCAAATTGGCGTTCGCGCATTTTCATTTGCAGCAATACGACCAAGCCGGGCCGTTTTTTCAGCGCGCGCTGGCATTGAAGGAAAAAGCTCTCGGCCCCGATGCGCCTGACGTGGCGGACTCTGTCATGGATTTGGCGCGCAATTACCAACTGCTGCGGAAACCTGCCGAGGCAGAAGCTGCCTGGCGGCGGGCGCTGAAAATCCTGGAAAAAATCGTTGAGCCGGATCATTACCGCTTGCTGAAACCATTGCAGGGTTTGGCTGACGCGCTATACCAACAAAAACGCACAGTAGAATTGAAAGCGATTCAGGAGCGCATAGACGCAATCGAAAAGAAATACCCGCAACACCAGCAATCCAACAAACGTGCGGCCTGACGCAAACAAAAAGTCGCGAGGCGCTGGTCGTGTTCAAGCGTCAGCGCCCCGTGATTTCCCCCATACCTGCTGCAGGTGCTTGCCTGAGCTGAAGTAGCGAGCATGAAATGGTGTTCTTCGTTGGGTCACGACCAAAACCCAGACGAACTGTGCCCATTGCAAATGCGAAAGAACAAAGCAGTAAGAACACGCGAACTCCGCAACGCGACAAAGCGTAACCCAACCCAAAGGAGATAACTTCGATGTTTTGCTCGTCATGCGGAATGGCGCTCGCCCGACAACTGAAATTTTGCAATCATTGCGGCGCGCAATTGCTCAGCGTCAAAGACAAGTCAGACCGTCAAGCGACACAGAAACGCCTGGATGAATATCTGGATGGCCT
>JAEUQO010000011.1 GCA_016789605.1 Acidobacteriota bacterium | reverse complement strand
CCGGGCGATGATTGACGCCTGGTGGGAAAAGCTTGATCTCGGCAGTAGCGAATGGTGGCGCTTGTGGAAAGGCGCGCCGCCGCAAACCAAATAACGACGGCAAACACGCAAGGAGAAAGAGATGACACAACGACGACAATTGCTGCTAATGGCGTTGATCGTGCTGACTGGTTTGCTGACGGCCTGCTCACCCGCCAGCGCCGCGCGCAAGCCACGCACAACTGAGGCTGTCAGACCAATGACCAGTCCAACCAAACACCCGGAAGCCAGCTCCGCGCCCGGCACATCAGCCGGCACGACTGCCGTCTGGGCAGAAATCACGCCCCACGCGGCATTTCCCACGTCGTACAACTTCCCTGTTTATGTCGAGCGTGATCGTATGTGGGCGTTTCATCCGCAAGGCATCTGGTCGTCTGCTGACGGCAAATCGTGGGAAAAAGCCAAACTGCCTACCATTCGGCACAGCGTTTACGAAACGACGTATGTGCAATTCAACCACGCCGTCTATGCGCTGGGAAAAAATCAGGGCAATTACCTTGACCTGCGATTTGGCTCTGCGATTCGGCGCACGACGGATTTTCAAACCTGGGAGCTGTTGGCCCAAAGCTCCAATTTGCCCAATCGCGTTTTTCACGGCACGGTCGTGTTTGACGGCAAAATCTGGCTGCTCGGCGGATTCGACGGACGAAACCATCACAATGACGTGTGGCATTCCAGCGACGGCGTTCACTGGACACAGGCCACCGCGCACGCCGCCTGGACGCCGCGTCAGGTGGACAAATGCGTCGTCTTTCAAAATCGCATCTGGGTCATTGGCGGCGATGTTATTGATGGCATGCCAACCAGCAATCCCCGCGCGGCGCAGGAAATCTGGTCTTCTGCTGACGGCGTCAACTGGACGCTCGTGACCGATCAGGTGCAGCTTTCGGGCAATTCGCCGGTCGTTTTTGATGGCAAGTTGTGGCTGGTCGGGGCCAATCGCGACGGCACATTTGCCAGAGCGTCGCAAATCACCACGGACGGCATTCACTGGCAAGAAGCGCCTGCGCCGTGGACACCGCGCGGCGGTGTCGCCACCTGGATTTTTGACGGCAAACTCTTTATGACCGGTGGCAAATATTCCGTCACGGAAAACGGACACATCAGATTCATCTACAGCAACGATGTCTGGGCGTTGACGCCCACGCGCAGCTAACCATCCATCTCAACGCTTCGTGCCGCTCCCTGCTGCGAAGCCCTTTCCCAAACAAGGAGAATGTTATGTTGACTCGCCAAATGCTCCGTTTGTTTTCGTCGCTGTTTCTCGCGTTGGTGTTGTGGCAGCAACCAGCGCTGGCCGGGCCGCCGTTGATTTGTCATCCGCTGGAAATTGGCAACGCGCAATCGTTGCCGTGGGCAGGGCCCAATTGGCGCGACGTCAAAAAAGATTACGACCTGTCGCGTCTGGTCACTGACACCTTGGCATTGTTGCAACCAGACACGCCGGTGCTGGTGCGCATGGAGACGTTGCGCCGCGCGACGATTTACGCGGTTTGGGCAAAATCCGACCGCGAAGTCGGCACTCCGCCGCCCAATCCTCAAATCGCCGACGAACTGCACGCCAAACTGATGGACCGGTTGCGCGAAACCATTCGTCAAAACAAACCGGCGGCGATGGCGCTGTTTGATGCGGGCTATCTGGACGCCTGTTTCAAACAGGCAGGCTATCAGGCCGCCAACAAAGCAGGCAACGGGGTCGAAGCATATGCAATGGTGCGCAAAGGCGGACAATTTGCCGCCAACCCCGAAATCGAATTTGCACTGGCTCTGATCACCATACATCCGCGCCAGGCGTCACATCAGGAACACCTGCAAAAAGCGCTTGCCGGCGCCAAAGACGATTCGCTGCTGGCGCGCAATCTCGTCAAACACTTCGGCAAACCGGGCCAGAATCTGGCCACCTTGCGCGCACAAACCGCGTCAGCCAAATACTAATCACGGTTCCAACGAACAAAAGCGCGTGTGAGAAACGTTCTCGTCTCTCACACGCGCTTCGCGTATTAAGGGAGTCTACATAGCTGATCTTTGAAATGATTGAGCGGCAAGGGACAAGTGTGGGTCTGCGATGAACCAATCAAAACCTCTTGCCGGGCAGTGCCCGTACCACCCAGCGCTTACCCTTCACATCCGCTACACTCTGCGGAGCCGCCAACTGGTCCTCGTTTATCGCTGCAACAAGAGCCGGAAAACCTTCCGCACCTGCTGCGGATAAGGCTTGCGCAAATCGCCGTCCTGAGCAAGTACGGCGCGATACTTAGAGAATCGCCAACCTTCAATGCGGCAATTACCTCAAAGATCAACCAGGAGAGCCAACTTTTCAAAGTGCCTGATATTAGGGCTTGTACTCTAATGGCCAGGGCGTCTCTTTAGGAGACTCTTCAATTCTCTCTATTTTGGCAACAATAATTTTAGTGCGAGCCCAGCCTAAGTGACCATAGCCCCCTTCAGGCCTAGGTGCAAAAAATCGGCCAGTGAGCTTCACCTTTAGCCGCACTGCTTGTTGATCTTTCTTCTCTGTTGCTTTCAGGATTATCTTTTCCCGCTCTTTGAAAGCGTCTGATGCACGATTTATCTCAGAGTTATATATGTCTATCAGAAGACGGTTGGTTGAATCTCGACTGTCACAGCCAGGGTCATACAGAAACGGCTCTCCTCCATCCAAAACCGGAACAACATTGACAACCTCAATGGCGTCTATCGTGATGTCTTTCTTATCGTATTTCCCTGGATTCTTTACGACATCGCAAAAACTAGCCGACATCGGCAAGCGTTGGGACACAGAATCAACGCCCCCTTTTGCTCCAGTCAAAGGCACAAAATTTTCCCGGTCAGGAGCCATTGCAAGACACGAGAAAAGTAGCATTACAACACCTTTTGTTACGGCATTCATACATTCACCTCTTAGCTATTCATTACTCGGTAGCTGATCAATTGAAATGATTGAGCGGCAAGGGACAAGCGTAGGTCTGCGATGATCCTATCTCCCCCAGCCCTTACCGGGCACGCTTAGCCTGTCACAACCGTTACACGCTGCGGAGCCGCCAACTGGTCTTTGTTTATCGCTGCGACAAGAGCCGGTCAGCGCTTAATCATCTCCAAGATCAGCTACGGGGCCCATCAGTTTTCACTTCCAATAAATGGTTGATTTGATTGACGATGGCTTGTGTGCCGCCTCGTCCAAATTTTATTCGCTTTACCCACTCGCACAATAATCTATCAAGTTCTCATTGCTCATCCGTTTTTATCTTGAGTAGAAATGAATCAAATCGGACAGTGACCGTATCCCCATTTACTCTTGCAGAGAGCAATTGCGGCTTAAATTCCAAACCAATATCCGGGCAGCCTGTGAGCTTTTGAGGCAACGCTGAAACGCAATCAAAACTCAACTTCATCTCGCCGCCTCTAGTGTTTTTCCCCAGTGACGTTGCAACATCCGTAAAGCTCTTCTCAGACAGGATGTAAGTAAGCTCTCCTTGTAACGAATCATCGTGGTCAATCTTGGTTATTGCATAAATTATTTTCCCCGCAATCTCGATTTCGCGGCCATTGCCGACGCTTATTTTGGCAGTCAAAACTTGTGCGGAAGCAATGACTGGCTTCGCCCCGGAGGCCGTTTCTTGGGACGGTAGCAAGGTCGGCCACACTGGCCTGAAAAAGGTCAACGTGAAAACACGCTCATCCCCTCCTTTACGGCGCTTTCGGGTTGATCATTCAGGTAGCGGACAGGTAGCGGAGTAGCCACAGTGTTCAAACCGTCCGCGCATATCTGCCAACGTTACTTTGGCGTAAGCCCGCTTTAGCGCGTGCCGCAGTTCGCGTATGTGTCGGGGCATTATCCCAAATCACCTGTCTCCGGTTCCAGTTGCAGAGCCAGCAGGTATCGTACGTAAAGCTCCGGCGCTTGCTCATCAGAAGAGTTTTGTTTTTCGCCGAACACCGGGTACCCGTAAAGGTGCTAAGCCGAAAATTTGTCTGGGAATCTTATGAAACAGGAAAGACGGAGAGCGAGGGATTCGAACCCCCATGCCCTTTCGGACGCCGGTTTTCAAGACCGGTGCAATAGCCATTCTGCCAGCTCTCCGCAAGTTGTGAACGCTTTTGCGCGCGAGGTTCAACGGCAAAAGCGCGTGCATCCTAGCACGGCTTTTGGGGCTTTTCCAAGTCGTCTGTTCGTTCGCGTTTGTCTGTCATTCCAGCGACAAGGGATGCTTGCCACGGTGCGCGCTGCGGGCTAGTATGCGCGCAGCTTTGCCAACCGTCAGCGGAGCATTTCCCGGCAAAGCGAAGACCTGTCCTGACAACAACCAGCAATCGCTCTCAATTAAACAATCGTACCGAGTTTTATGATCACGCTGCGTCAAACCTTCGTCTTGAGCCTGTTGCTTCTGACGGCTCTGTGTTCCTACTCCACGCCCGTGTCACACGCGCAAAGCGGCAGTACGCTGAAATCGCTGCGCGCGGGTCATCCGCGTTTGCTCGCGCTCGACAAAGACTGGCAACGGCTGCAACTGGTCGTCAAAAACGAACCGCTGGCCGACAAATGGCATACGCAACTGTACAAAGAAGCGGACAATCTGTTGCGCGAAGCGCCGGTTGAATATCGCCTGGTCGGTCCGCGTTTGCTGGCGCAAAGTCGCCGCTGTCTGGATCGCGTTTACACGTTGGCGCTTTTATACCGGTTAAATGGCGAGCGCAAATTTGCCGAGCGCGCCCGGCAGGAATTGATGGCGGCGGCGGAATTCAAGGATTGGAATCCGTCGCACTTTCTCGACGTCGCCGAAATGACGCACGCCTTCGGCATCGGTTATGACTGGCTTTACGATTATCTCAGCCCCGAAGACCGCAAGATCATCCGTGAAGCCATCATCGAAAAAGGCCTGAAACCATCGCTCGACAATCAAAAGATGTGGTGGTTGCGCGTGACGCACAACTGGAATCAGGTCTGCAACGGCGGGCTGACCATCGGCGCGCTGGCGATTGCCGACGAAGCCCCCGAACTGGCCGAAAAGATCGTCAGCCGTGCGCTCGAATCCATCAAACTGCCCATGAGGTCATATGCGCCGGATGGCGGTTGGGACGAAGGGCCGGGGTATTGGCATTACGCCACCAGCTATAACGTCTATTTTCTGGCGGCGCTGGAAACCGCCCTGGGCGCGGATTTCGCGCCGTATCAAAGCTTGCTGCAAGCGCCCGGGTTTTCCGTAACGGGCGATTTTCGTATGCATTCGATTGGGCCGTTGCTGCGGCCATTCAATTACGCCGACGCCAACGACCGCGTCGAAGCCGCGCCGGAAATGCTGTGGCTGGCGCGCAAATTCGGACGAACGGTCTGGGCCTGGCACGAACGCCAGCGTTCGACGCGTCCGCATGCGCTGGATGTCGTCTGGTTTGACGCGCGCAGCGCCGGACCCGCCGCTGACAAAATGTCGCTCGATGCGTTGTTCAAAGGCGTGGATGTCGCTTTCTTTCGCAGCGCCTGGGAAAGTCGCGAAGCCGTTTTCGTGGGCTTCAAGGGCGGCAACAACAAAGCCAATCACAGTCACCTCGATCTGGGCACGTTTGTCTTTGATGCGCTCGGCCAGCGCTGGGCCGTGGACCTGGGCGGCGATGATTACAACCTGCCCGCCTATTTCGGCAAAGAGCGCTGGAACTATTACCGCTTGCGCACCGAAGGCCAGAACACGCTGGTCATCAATGGACAAAATCAGGAAACTGCCGCCAAAGCGCCGCTGATCGCGTTTGACTCAAAACCGGCGCGCGCGTTTGCCATTGCCGATTTGACGGCGGCGTATCCGATGACCAAACGCGTCTGGCGCGGCATCAGCTTGCTCGACCGGCAACGCGTCTGGATCGAAGACGAAATCGAAGCCGACCAACCCGTTGATGTGGCTTGGGGCATGCACACGCCCGCCGAAGTCAGCCTGGAAGGCGCAACCGCAACGCTGAAAATCGGCGCGAATGTGGTGCGTGCGCGCTTGCTCGCGCCTGTCGGTGCGCGTTTTGAAGTTGCGCCCGCCAAACCAGCCAACTCCGCCGAAAACCAAAACGAAGGCATCAAAAAATTGCTGGTGCGGTTGCCTGAAAAAACCAAAGACGCGCGGATCGTTGTGGTGCTCGATCCGAGCGACGGCAAAAAGTCTTTGCCCAAACCTGAACCGCTGGCCAAGTGGTTGCCTGCCAGCAAAAAGTAACAGCAAGCAACGATATTCCTGTGATGAGGAGCGAGTAACGACCATGACAACGCTGACACGACGTCAATTTACGCAAACACTGGCAGCAGCCGTGGCTGCGCCTGGCATCATTGGTGCGACGGGCAAAACCAAACGCCTGCCGCTGGCGTTTTCCACGCTGGGCTGTCCGGCCTGGGACTGGAAAAAAATTCTGGATCAGGCGTCGCAACACGGTTACGCGGCGCTGGAGCTGCGCGGCATTTTGAATGAAATGGATTTGCCGAATTCGCCGCAATTCACGGGCGACAAACTGAAAGAAAGTTTGAAAGACCTGGCAGCTTTGGATTTGAAAATCTCTGACCTGGGAGCTTCGGCGCGGTTGGGCGAACCGGACCCGGTCAAACGGCCTGTGCAATTGGACGAAGCCAAACGGTTTGTAGATTTGGCGCACAAACTGAAAGCGCCGTATGTGCGTGTATTCGGCGGCAAACTGATCAAGGGCCAGACGATGCAACAAGCCACGGAATTGATCGTCATCGGCTTTCAACAATTGCACGAACACGCCAAAGGCAGCGGCGTTACCTTGATCATTGAATCGCACGATGAATTCGTCACGTCGGATTCGCTGTTGAAGATTCTGCAAGGCGCGAATTTGCCGACCGCAGCTTTGTTGTGGGACGCGCATCACACCTGCGTCGCGGGAGAAAAACCGGCAGACACGTTCAAGGCCCTGGGCAAATACGTGCGACATACTCACCTGAAAGATTCCAAGCCAAGCGATAAAGGCCGTCAGTATGTCCTGACCGGCAGCGGTGCAGTGCCGGTCAAAGAAACGGTGAAAGTGTTGGCCGCCAGCGGATACAAAGGCTATTACTGTTTCGAATGGGAAAAACGCTGGCACCCGGAAATCGAAGACCCCGAAATCGCGATTCCGCATTACGCAAAGACGATGCGCGAATATCTGGCCGAAGCCGGCGTCAAAGCATAATTTGATTTGGCTGCAAGACGCCGCCAGCGCGCGCGTCTTGCGTTTCTCTTGTTGCCCCGATCACTGACAACTAGCCAGGAGGATGATTACTTATGCAACCGATGAACCCGCCCAATGTGCGCTGGGGAGAATGGCTCGGCGAAGGCTGGCAGATGTTCGCCGAAAAATGGCAAGTGTGGGTCGTACAAATCTTGGTGGTGTTTCTGATCTTTGCGGTCCCCGCCGTGCCGTTTTACGTGATGATGATGGCGACCCAACTGGCCGCCGCGCAAAGTGGCGCGCCGCCCGAACCGTCGCCGCTGATGTTGCCATTTGTCTTTCTGATCGCGTTAGGGGCGGTGTTTGGCGGCGCGTATCTCTGGAGCGGGTTGTATCGCACAGCTTTCAAACAACTGCGCGGAGAGCCGATTTCGGTCAAGGATTTGTTTTCCGGCGGCGACGCGTTCTTGCGCGTGTTGGGCGCGTTTCTGGCCATGGGCGTGCTGACCATGTTGGGCGGGCTGTTGTGCATACTGCCGGGACTGGTGGTGCCGGGCTTGTTGATGTTCACGGTGCCGCTGATCGTTGATCGCAATCTGAGCGTCGGCGAAGCGCTCAGCGCCAGTTACAACGCCACCAAAAGCAACTGGCTGATGTTTGCCTTGTTTGCCATTGTCGTGGGCATTCTGGCGTCGCTAGGACAATTGGCTTGTTACGTTGGCTTGTTAGCAACTTATCCCTTGCAATTCACCATCGCGGCCATCGCCTATCGTGACGTGTTTGGGGTTGCAGGAGCCCGCAGCTTTGCCCAGCACCAACCGCCGCCGCCTGCGTCTTCTTATGCGCCGTCGGATTGGAACACACCGATACAAATGCCGCCACCGCCGCCGCGCCCGCAATTCAGCGCGCCGCCACCACAACCGCCACAGGAACCAACAGTTTCGATTTGCCCGCATTGCGGCGCTACGCTCAATCGAACGGCAAATTTCTGTAATCAGTGCGGACTTCCCCTGCGGCAAGGATAATCCGGCACAGTGCGTGTCAGCTTCGGCGTTTACACAACGCTTCCGCCGAAGCTGACACGCTGTTTTTTTTACGCCTGCTGTCCACGCCCCGCTATGAGCGCTCACCAATCAGCCATCGAATTTTCCCACGTTAGCTATCGCCATCCGGGCGGCGTTGCCGTGTTGGACGATTTTTCGCTGGCCATCACGCGCGGTGAAACGCTGGCGCTGGTCGGTCGCAGCGGCATGGGCAAAACCACCATCCTGAAACTGATCAATCGGTTGCTGTTGCCGCAAAGCGGCGAAGTCCTGGTCGAGGGACGCGCAACTTCAGCCTGGGACCCGATTCGGTTGCGCCGACATATCGGATACGTGTTGCAAGAAGTCGGTTTGTTTCCGCATATGACCATCGCACGCAACGTCGCCGTTGTGCCGCATCTGGAAGCCTGGCCGCAAAGCAAAATCAATTCTCGCGTAAACGAATTGCTGGACCTTGTCGGATTGGAACCCGCGAAATTCCGGGATCGCTTTCCGCGCGAGCTTTCCGGCGGGCAACGACAACGCGTCGGCGTCGCACGCGCCCTGGCTGCTGATCCGCCGATTCTATTGATGGATGAACCGTTTGGCGCGCTCGATCCATTGACGCGCGCTGAAATGCATCGCGAATTTCACCGCATCCAGGCACAAGTCCGCAAAACCATCGTCTGCGTCACGCACGACATGGGCGAAGCGTTTGCGTTAGGCACACGGTTGGGCGTGTTGGCCAACGGCCAACTGGCTGCGCTGGCAACACCGACAGAAATCATTCGCTCAACCGATCCTGAAGTGAAAATCTTTCTCGCGGCCTTGCCGTCGCTGTCACAGGGTTGAATGCGCCTTTTCGAGTTTTGGCTACAACACCAGACGGAATTTCTGAACGCCATTGTGCGTCACCTGGCGCTGGTGTTGGCGGCGTCCGGCGTGGCTGTGGCTGTCGGAGTTCCCTTGGGTGTGTTTGCCTTTCGGCGGCCCAAACTGGGCAGCCCGCTCATTGGTCTGGCAAATATCGTCCAAACCGTTCCCAGCCTGGCGATGTTCGGCTTTCTGATTCCCTTGCCCGTCATCGGCGGCATCGGGGCCAAAGCGGCGTTGATTGTGTTGATTCTGTATGCGCTGTTGCCTGTGATGCGCACAACCGTAAGCGGCCTGAAAGCCGTTGACCCGGCAGTTCGCGAAGCCGGGTTGGCCATGGGCATGACCGACTGGCAGTTGTTGTGGCAGGTCGAATTGCCGTTGGCGCGTCCGGCGATTCTGGCGGGTGTGCGTGTCGCAACGGTGGTTGGCGTCGGCACAGCCACGATTGCGGCGGCGATTGGCGCGGGCGGATTGGGTGAATACATCTTTCGCGGCGTCGCCAGCGTAGACAGCATTGTCATTCTGGCAGGCGCTGTGCCGGCTGCGCTTCTGGCCTTGTTGGCGGATGTGACGCTGGGCGCTCTGGAACGCTGGCTGACGCCCGGACGCAAACGGAATGCGACAGGCAGCGTTGCGCTCTTGCTCGGCGCAAGCGGCGTTGCGTTGCTGCTGCTCGTCGGGGGGCTGTTGTGGTCAGATCGCTCTGGCGACCGCATTGTCATCGGCTCAAAAGATTTCACCGAACAGGTCATTCTGGGCGAATTGCTGGCGCAAACCATCGAACGAACAACCGCGCTGAAACCGCTGCGCAAATTCAATCTGGGCGACACGCTCGTCTGTGAAACGGCGATGCGCGCTGGCGATCTGGATGCGTATGTTGAATACACCGGCACGGCCTTAACGGCGGTCTTCAAACAGCCGGTTTTGCTCGACAGCGAAGAAGTCACGCGTCGCGTTGCGGCCAGTTATGCCGCAACCGGGCGCACAATGTTGCCTGATCTGGGATTCAATAACACGTATGTGATTTTGGTGCGTGGCGAAGACGCCCGACGCCTGGGTTTGCAAACGATTTCTCAGGCAGCACAATACGCACCCACCTGGCGTGCAGGATTCGGCTCGGCCTTCCTTGACCGCGAAGATGGTTATCGTGGCCTGGTACGAACGTATGGGCTGCAGTTTCGCGAAGCGCCCTTGACCATGAATTTGTCACTGACTTACCGCGCACTGGCCGACAAACAAGTAGATTTGATTTCGGGCGATGCGACCAACGGATTGATCGCCAAACTGGATTTATCTGTGCTGGCCGATGATCGGCATTATTTTCCGCCGTATCACGCGGTGCCGGTGGTGCGCAATGAAGTGTTGGCGCGGCATCCCGAATTGCGTGTGGCCTGGTTGCGTCTGGCAGGCAAAGTCACTGAAACAGAAATGCGCCAGATGAATTATGAAGCTGACGTCGAACGCCGCGACGTGCCGCAAATTGTGCAGGCTTTTTTCCATCGTCATCCTGAAACTTTGCAGTAAGCCGGTTTGCGAACAGTGCTGAGCCAAACTGATCGCATTTACCAACCCAGCCAATTTCGCCTTCCGCGAAAGGAGAATGCCAATGGCCAACGGAGTTTCACTCGGACAGCCACAAGTCTTTCAATGCCCCAATTGTCGGGAGTTCATCAATACAACGATGACCCATTGCAGTTATTGCGGCGTCAGCGTGGACGCACATGCCGCACACACCGCAGCGCAAAATCAACAAGTCGTGGCCAGCGCGTGTCACGACGCCAATTACGCCAAGATTCTGGCGCGCGCCTTTGCCGCGTTTTATTTCATCAGTTGGATTCCGGTGCTGGGCGGGTTCGCTTCGTTGGGTTGGGTGGCTTTGTTGTTTATCGTGCCGATTCTGCTGGTGCGTTGGTGGGTGAAATATAGCAAGCTGCAAACGGCTGATGCCGATTACGAGAAAGCCAAACGTGAAACTATCATCGCGGCCATTATCTGGGCGGCGGTGATGGTCGTGTGGTTTATTCTCTCAGTATTGTTGCAAATCGTGCTGCTGTTTATGGAACGCTAAGGTTGTGGCTGGCGCAGGTGCAGCGTTCTTTGCGTTTATTCGCGCAATTCATTCGCTCGCGCCAAGCGGTCAGCCAACAGAGTTGCACCGATTACCCCCACAGGTAATGACAACAAATTCACCACCGGAATCAGCAGCAACAAATAGACGGCTGCGCCAAATCCGGTGGCCAAAGATTTGTTGCCCCAGATGACGCCCAATTTGTGACCCAGGCGCAATCCACGTGCAGACAAAGGGACATCCAGCAAATCCAAACCACAGAGAAAGACCGCCACAACCACCCCGACCGGAGCACCAATCGGCGGGATCAAGACGCCAAGGATAAACGCGGCCAACGCAACCACCATGTGAAGCGCAACCAGCTTGACGCCTTCCAGAATCGCGCGCGCCCATCCCTGGTTGGCGTCGTATCCGCGGTCGCCCGTGTGCAGATGGTGCGTTTTGCGGCTCAAGGCTTCGCTAAACGGAGCCAACAACACACGCGCCAAGGGCAAATACAGAAAATATCCAAGCAGCAATGCCAGCAAAAACGTGACGGCGCTCGCGATGGAGCGCACCCCATCATCAAAAACATCTGGCAACATCCACCCCACCAACCAGGCGCTGCCCCAAGCCAAGCCCACCAGCAACACTGCCGTGAGGAAAATGGGCAACAACGACAAGCCAAACAATGACGGATGCCGAAACAACATGCGCAAGCCCGCCCAGAAAAAGCGAATTCCCCAACCAAACTGGTACAACGGATTCGCCGAGCGCGGATCGTAATCAGCAATGCGAGAATGGATGTTTGTGGACACGCGTATAGTTCAGGAGAGTTAGGGCATTTGCACGTCGAGCGGCGCCTTCAGACCGCTGACCGTAAGCGTAAATCCGCGGCCGTTCGGCGAATTACGCGGCGCTTCAAAAAACAGCAGGCCACGGCGCTCGTCTTGCACATTGAGCGGCGCCGATTGCGGTAAGGCCAACGCTTCGTAATCCGCCAACGTCCGTTGATAGGCGGCAATAGCGTAAAAGCTGTCGCCGTAATATTTCATCACTCGCTTTAAAGCTTTCTTGGCTGCCAATTGCTTCAGTGTTTTGCCTGACGCATCACGCAAGCTGTATTTCAATTTTCCGCCGGGGATGATTGTGCCAGTGGCGTTGGCCACGCGGACGTCAACGGCAATGACGCCTGCCAAAGGCAGATTGGCTTCGAATTGTTCGAGTGAGCGGTCTCCGTCTAAAACTGTCGCACCGACTTTGAGTTCTGTGCTGGAATGCGCGCTTAACTCTGGCGGCGTACTGGTGGGCAATGGCGTCACTTTATAGAGCGCTCCGCCGCAAGCCGTTAGACATAATAGCCATCCGCCAAATACCAGAGAAAAAATTGCCTTTGTACGCATATTTGAAAATGTAGTAGCAGGCGTTCTTGGTGTCAACGGATTGCTCCAATGGGCAAGCCAACTTCCGAAACAGTGTGTTGCATAGAATGCACAAGGAGTGAAAAATGCATGGCTTTAGAGGTAAACTCTTTCCCCAGAAAGATTTATGGGGGGCCCTTTCGGTCCCCCCGATTCAGCAGCGTCCTCAGCCATTAGGGTATTTACCGCTGCTAGTTGATTGTAATTATCTGCGCGTAGACAATCTTTGTCAACCCTGCAAACACAATTTCTCAACATCGCGCTCAGTAATAGTTTGTTTACTAAACCATTGAAATAGCTAAGTTTAATAAATTTTCCCACAAGCTTTCACATAAAATAATGCGTATTGCCTCAATGACAAAATTGTAGCTTTCTTCCTATTTTGAAATCGCCATGCGCGTGGGAATATTAACCACTCGTTAGCCATCTGAACGCACACTCAGGGCATATCTGACAATAAAATTAGCTGTCTCAAAGATAGAAAAAAAAGCTTTCAAACCTGGGCTAGGCGCAACAATTCTGCCTCGTCAATCACTTTCACACCCAATTCAATCGCCTTCTCCAATTTTGAACCAGCTTCTTCACCAGCCACGACCAGATTCGTTTTTTTGCTCACAGAGCCACTCACGCGTCCGCCGCGCGCTTCGATGAAGCTCTTGGCTTCGTCTCGTTTGAGCGTTGGTAAGGTTCCCGTTAAGACTACGATCATTCCTTCAAACACGCGAGGAACCTGCTCATCAGAATTGCGCGCGACTTCCGTTTTGACGCCCGCCGCAGATAGCCGCGCAAGCAACCGCTGATTACGTGGTTGTGCGAACCACTCGTGAATGGACGCAGCGACAACGCCACCGATTTCAAAGATGCCGGAAAGCTCGTCAACCTGTGCGGCAGCCAATCGCTCCAGTGAACCGAAATGATTGGCCAGAATCGTTGCCGTGCGTTCGCCTACGTGACGAATGCCCAGTCCGTACAACAAACGCGCAAGCCCTGCGTCTTTACTCGCCTCGATTTGCGCCAGCAAGTTGTCTGCCGACTTAGGTCCAATGCGGTCAAGCGCAATGAGTTCGTCGCGTTTCTCGGCCAACAAATACAAATCGGCAATGTCATGCACCAGCGGTGGCAATTTGACTGTAACGCCATCGTCATCCAGCACAGGCTCACCTTTTTTGTCTCGCGATACACGCGGCAACGTGAGCTGCTCGACCAACGCTTCGCCCAACCCATCAATGCGCATTGCGCGACGCTGAGCAAAATGCAGCAAGCCTTCGCGCAGCTTGGCAGGGCAATCTGGATTCGGGCAACGTGTGACAGCTTCGCCTTCAGGTTTGCTCAATTCAGTGTTGCAAACCGGACACTGTGTGGGAAAAACAAATTCCTGTTCGTCTCCGGTGCGGCGTTCGGTAATGACTTTGACGACTTGCGGAATGATCTCGCCGCTTTTTTCGATGAAGACAAAATCACCACGCCGCACGCCCAAACGCATCATTTCGTCGGCGTTGTGCAAGCTGGCGCGCGAAACTGTCGTGCCCGCCAGCAACACCGGATCAAGCACAGCCACAGGCGTCACAGCACCGGTTCTCCCCACCTGATAAATCACGTCAAGCAGTTGCGTCGAAACCTGTCGCGCCGGGAATTTGTAGGCAATCGCCCAACGCGGAGATTTGGCCGTGGTGCCAAGCTCTTCCTGTACGGCAACCTGATTAACTTTGACGACAACGCCGTCAATTTCGTAATTCAGCGAATCGCGCTGCTCGCCCCATTGCTCACAAAAGGCGATGACCTGATCAATCGTGCGGCAATGCTTGCGCTGCGTATTGATTTTGAATCCATGCGCAGCCATCCATTCCAACGAAGCGAAATGCTCAGCCAGCGCAGGCGCACCGTCAAACAATAATTGATAGCAATAAATATCCAGTTGCCGCTCAGCCACAATTTTCGGATCGAGCATGCGCATCGTGCCCGAAGCTGCATTGCGCGGATTGGCGAACGTCGGCAGTTCCTGCTCTTCGCGTTCACGGTTGATTTTGGCGAACGATTCGTGCGGCAAATACACCTCGCCACGCACTTCGATTTCTTTTGCCGACTCACGTTCTGTCGCGATGCGGAGCGGAATCGAGCGAATCGTTTTGGCGTTGTTGGTCACGATTTCGCCGCGTGTGCCATCACCGCGCGTTACGGCGCGCGACAAAACGCCTTCCTCGTAAATCAGCGAAATGCTCAGCCCGTCTATCTTCAGTTCAGCAACGTAATCAAATGGGCGGCCTTCTGCCAGCTTTTCACAGCGCTGCGCCCAGTCGCGCAACTCTTCGAGCGAATAGCTGTTATCAAGTGACAACATGGGCCGCGCGTGACGATACTCCGCAAAGCTTTCGGTGACTTGCCCCGAAACGCGCTGTGTCGGACTGTCTGGCGTAATCAAATCGGGCCGTTCGGCTTCCAACTCTTTCAAACGGCGCAGCAACGCGTCATATTCGACGTCAGCGACCGTCGGCGCACTAAGCACGTAATAGCGATAATCGTGCGCCGCCAATTCCTGGCGCAAATCGGCAATCTCTTCTTCAATAGATTTGTGTTTGCGTGCTTTGTCTGACATCGCTCAATTCTGTCGCGCCCATTGCGCCGGAAGCTGCGTCACTTTCTCACGCCCTGTTGGTTGATGAACAGGCTTTCCCAGCGGACGATACCGCAATGTCCCATTCAATAACTCGGTGATGCGTTGCTGCGTAATTTGCCAATACTCTGCTTCTTTTTCGCATCCCAAAGCACGCCGCTGATGGCGCAATGCCGCTAACAATGCTGAGCCTGCACCAGCAAACGGATCAAGCACCCAATCGCCTTCGTTACTAAAAGCCAGCACACAACGTTCGGCGAGCTCAATGGGAAACTGGCACGGATGAAGCGTCTTTTCCGGGTGGTTGGCTTTGACGTTGGGAATTTCCCAAACCAGCGATTCCCAATCCTGCTCAACGATGCGCCAAAAATCCGACGGATTCTTGCCCAGTGGATTGCCTGATGGCTGGCCGCGCCGCTCGCCTTTGAAATGCGTCTTGCCGGGATATTTCGACGGCACACGCACGGCGTCCAGATTGAACGTATAGCTGTCGCTTTTGGTAAACCACAGCAATGTCTCATACCGACCAGAAAGTCGTTTGGTCGCGTGCAGCCCGTGTTCAAAATGCCAGATGACGCGGTTGCGCAACTGCAAGCCCCGCGCTTTGAAAAACGGATAAAAGAAAACGTCGAGCGGAAAGACTTCGCCGTCAGCCACGTAACTGCCAACTTGCCAACACAACGAACCTTCCGGCGACAACACGCGCACCAGCTCATCAGCAATTGGAGCAAGCGCGGCCAGATACTCATCAAGCGCGGTCGCCGTTTCGTATGACTTGCCCAGGTTGTAGGGCGGCGAAGTAATAATCAATTTGACCAGCCCAGCAGGCAGCGTACGCAACATAGGCAAACAATCGCCTGGCGCAACGACCACGCGGGCGTCAGCCGCAAACGATTCTTGTATGATTGCCTGGTCGCTACTGCTCTCGGTACCGATCCAATTACTCAACCTTCACACCTTTCCAAAACGCCACGTAATTCTCGATGTTTTTGGCGGCATCTTTGGTCTGCGGATAAAACCAGGCGGCGTCTTTGTTTACCTGGCCTTTAACGACGACATCGTAATAACTCGCCGTGCCTTTCCACCCGCAAACCGTATGCGTTGCACTGGGCTGAAAGAACTCTTGGTTGATCGCCTTATGCGGAAAGTAATGATTGCCTTCAACAACGATAGTTTCATTGCTTTCGGCGATGACTTCGCCGTTCCAGATTGCTTTCATTGAATCCTCTCAAAACAAAATACCGGCTATTCTTTTCCACATTGTTTCTCCCTTGCTTCGTCATAATTCCAGGAGACGTACATAACCAGTATACCGATGAAGGCGACTTTTTCACCTTTTCTAGCCAGAGGGTTGAACGTCCACCTTCTGGCTGTGTCTTGCGCATGCGATCTAGTCAGTGGATGCCCGCTGATTGCTGTGGCGCATTCGACTGCTCCTGATGGGCCAACCAGAATCTGGACGAGTACCTGGCCGTTGGCATCAACCATCCCTGGGAGCTTGACCGTTTCGCAGTTCGTTGCCCTTTCCTTCAGTTGCTTATAGCCAAGCCTGACAGGTTTGCCTTTGTCGTCTTTGAGTAGCTTTGGATGTTCGTGACAAACAGACTCCCTGCCTTGCGCCAATCCCGATAGCGTCGAACAACAGATAAATAACACTAAAAATGGCAGCGGAAAGGCTTTCATACCGACCAGCTTGACGTGAGCTTGGTTACTTAACCACTTCAGTCCGCACCGTCAGCGCGTCAATTCGCTTTTCATTTACCTCGTAGCCAAGCCCGACGCCGGTCGGACGTGGGATGGTGCCTTGTGGTGTGACTTCGACGGGCGGAATGATGATGTCTTCGGTCCAGTAGCGTTTGGACGCCGACACGTCGCCCGGCAGCGTGAACCCCGGCAGTGTG